>CAZTTD010000064.1:0-11703 GCA_964616925.1 uncultured Actinomyces sp. | reverse complement strand
TGAGCTGTTCAACTACGCGATTGATGCTGCTCCCCCACTAACCGACTAGGGGTCTGGGTCTGGGTCTGGGTCTGGGTCTGGGGCTGGTATTTAGCCCGTCCGATCCCAGCCACTGGGCAAGAACTTCTCTGTCCCGCCGCGCGCTCACCATTAACGGTGTCGCGTGGCGGGACTTTAGTTTGCAGTTTGGCCGACGAAGTACCGCAACATTGGGGACGGCTCTAGCCGACTTTCGCCCCGTTGCCCCAACGGCGGCCACGAACGGCCAACACGTACCCAGAACACGGATGCAAATCCAAAAAGACGAGCGCAGATCCACACAAGCGGTGCTCGAGGCCCAGAAAAATACGCGATATCCGCTTAAATACTGGATGTCCGTTTAAATACGCGATATCCGACCCCGATATCGCGTATTTAAGGAGACATCGCGGACCTAAACCGACATCGCGTATTTAAGGGGACATCCAGTAGCCAAGCGGTCATCACGTCGGTAACACTACCGGCCCCCTGGGAAGTAAGCGTTGTGTCCGTTCCATAAGAGTATGGGCCTGCACGGATGCAACTATCTGCCACACACACACAGGGAAAAGGGGGAGACGTCCACACTGGCATTGCCTCACCACGGAGTATCGAAGGTTGTGGCGCACTATCGATAGTTGTGCCCGGGAACAACCTTCGATAGTTAGCCACAACCTTCGATAGTCTCTGCCAAGGTGGTCTAGCCCTGCGGTTGGCCGACTTAAAGTTGAAAAAACACACCGGTAACCGCAAACACAGAAGCAGCTGCCCCGAGGCACCAAATCTTGCTTCCCCGGTGATTGAAGTGCCACGCCGTGAAGTAGCGCAACTGCCGCCTGCCTCAGGGTGACTACCGCTCCCCCCAGGGTTGGCTGCACAGTGGGCTGTCGAGGGTACATCAGGGGGCCCAAAATACATCCGGGGTAAAAATTACGGCGTTTTTATTGGGTTTTTGGGCCCCCGTATGTATCTTCGGCCCCGCAATGTAGCCTCGACAGGGCTACTTGCGGCTCCAGCCGACACACCCGGGGAAAATCCCCAGACGCAACCGGGGAATTCAACTTGACGCCACACAACTATCCCCGCGCTGGCTCTAGATAGGCCAAGATGGCACTGCGTAGATCAAGTTGGCTCTAGATAGGCCAAGATGGCACTGCGTAGATCAAGTTGGCTCCGGATGGTCCGAGATGGCATAGCCATCTTGGGGGTTCGCATGCCATCTTGACTACTTCCGCAGCATGCCAACTCATTTGGAAGCAGCTATCCCCAAATTGGCTCTATATACACCGAGTTGCCATGAACATATTGGGGGGCTCTCCCCGCTCCGGGGGTTTGCGGATCGCGGGAGAGATCTAGGAGTCGCCGCAATGGGATGCGATCACGCCACTGAGAAGTGTGGCGGGAAAACCGCGTGAGCAGGAGGCAACCCGGGCGGAAACCGGGGTCAGCAGGAGGCGACCTAGTCGGGAATCGCCGAAGCAGGAAGCAACCTGGCTGAAAACTTGGGTCAGCAGGAGGCAGCCCGGGCGGGAAACCCGCGTGAGCAGGAGGCAACCCGGGCGGAAACCGGGGTCAGCAGGAGGCGACCTAGGCGGAACCCGGCTCAGCCCAGCGGGGGCAACCTGGCCGAAAACTTGGGTCAGTAGGAGGCGACCTGGTCGGGAATCGCACCACCCGCGGCGCCACCCGCGTCGGGGCCATCGGCAGGGGTCACAAAGCGTCTGGCCAGGGCCTCACTCCCCCGAGCCACCATCGTCACATCCGAGCCCACCAAAATAAAGTCCACCCCAGCATCGATGTAATCCTGCGCCACGACGGGGTCGAAGGCATTCACACCGACGGGTTTTCCGGCGGCGGCTGCGGCCTCGAACACCGACTTCACAGCAGCGACCACATCCGGGTGGGACTGTTGCCCGATCAACCCCATTGATGCAGCCAAATCGGAAGGCCCAACGAAAACTGCATCCACGCCCTCGACCGCCAAAATGTCGGCCGCATTGGCGACGGCTTCGACGGTCTCAATCTGGACAGTCACGCTCACGTACTGATTGGCGTTCTGAAGATAGTCCGAAACCCGTCCCCACCTGCCAGAACGCGCCAACGCGCTACCGATCCCGCGGATCCCCTGCGGCGGGTAAGAGGTGGCGGCGACGACCGCCCGGGCCTGTTCAGCCGTCGAGACCATCGGCACAATCACATTCTGAACCCCCAGATCCAGGATCTGCTTCAGGACGACCGGCTCCCCAAACGGCACGCGGATCGCGGGGGTGACGGGGTAGGCCGCCATCGCCTGCAACTGAACCTGCATTTCGGAGAGGGATTGGGGGGAATGCTCGGCGTCAATCAGCAGCCAATCCACGCCCGAACCCGCGCAAATCTCCGCCATCACGGGCGACCCGGAACAAACCCACACGCCCGCAAGCGCGCCCTTCGCCGCGTCTATTCGGTCGGTGAGGGTCGGTTGCAAAAGCGGGTTCACGTGGTTCTCCTTGGGCAGACGGACGGAAAGTGGGCGGACGAGGGGTTAGGTAACGAATATTCGGGACGAGGGCGAAACTGCGGGGCGAGCAAAAAGTGGGCGGACGACGGGTTAGGTAACGAACATTCGGGACGAGGGCGAATGATTAAACGAAGCGGCAGGAAATAGTTCCCATTGGACCGTAGTCGGCCAAGACGGTGTCGCCACGTTCCACCCACATCGGGCGCGTGAACGATCCGGCAAGGACAATGTCCCCCGCCTTCAAGGTGTCCCCATGCTGATCCAGTTTCCCCGCCAGCCAAGCCACGCCGGTAGCCGGGTGGTTCAGGATCGCTGCGGCTACCCCGGACTCTTCAATCGTCTGGTTCCGGTAAAGCAGCGCGGACACCCAACGCATGTCAATCGCATCGGGCGCCATCGGGTTTCCACCGTAAACCATGGCCCCCATCGCTGCATTGTCGCTGATGGTGTCCACAATCGTGCGGCCCTTCATCTCAATGCGGGAGGAGAGGATTTCCAGCGCGGGCACCACGTACTCGGTCGCGCGCAGCACATCAAAAATGGTCACGTCAGGACCGGCGAGGTCGTCTTTCAAAACGAACGCCAACTCCACCTCAATCCGAACGTTAGAGAACCTGTCGAACGGAATCTCCGAGCCATTCTCATACACCATGTCGTCAAAAATAGCGCCGTAGTCGGGTTCGCTGATCCCGGTCGCGGCCTGCATAACCTTACTGGTCAGACCGATTTTGCGGCCCACCAGACGCCGTCCCTCCGCGATCCCGCGCTCCACCCATTTCGCCTGCACCGCGTATGAGTCCTCAACAACCATATCGGGGTACTGCGCGGTGAGAAGGGGGATCATGGAGCGCGATTCCTCGGCATCCGCCAGGTCATCTGCGATCTTGGTCAACTGGTCATCGGTCAGCATTGGGACTCCTAGTTTCGTTTGAAAAGTCGGGGCGAGGGTTGGAAAGGGTCCGCCAAGGGCGGGGCCCGCAGCGCCTTTGCTGCCTGCCCCACCCCCATTGGGTTTACAGCTGGTTACCCAGCTTGAACTCACCGAGCTTCCACTCCGGCATCGAATCGTCCTCGCCCTCACGCGTGTAGGAGAAGCCGTCGGCGCCGATGGTGGCCTCCAACTCACTCTCATCCGTGCGGGCAACCAGAGGCTGGATGTTTCCATCCAGGTCCATCACGCGGGAAGCATCGCGGTACCAAGACGGCACAACGGGGGTGCCCCACCAGTCGCGGCGCTGGTTGTCGTGAACGTCCCACGAAACCTTCGGGTTGTCCGGGTCACCGGTGTAGTAGTCCTGCGTGTAGATCTCCACACGGTGCCCGTCCGGGTCACGCAGGTAGAGGTAGAACGCGTTGGACACACCGTGACGGCCCGGGCCACGCTCAATGTGGTCGGACATGCGCAGCGCACCCAACTTGTCGCAGATCGCAAGGATGTTGTGCTTCTCATGGGTCGCGAACGCGATGTGGTGCATGCGCGGCCCGTCGCCACCGGTCATCGCGGTATCGTGAACGGTCGGCTTGCGGCGCACCCACGCCGCGTACACCGTTCCGTCCTCGTCCACAATATCCTCCGTGACACGGAAACCAAGGTCCTCCATGTATCCGACTGCGCGCGGAACGTTCGGCGTCACCTGGTTGAAGTGATCCAGACGGACGAGGGCGCCCGGGGTGTACAGGTCGTAACGCCACGCCTGACGCTCCACGTGGTCAACGTCGTAGAAGAACTCATAAGGGAAGCCAAGCGGGTCCTGCACGCGGACGATTTCGCCCATACCCTCAACGGTCCCTGCCGGAACGCGCTCAACGCGGCAGTCCAGTTCCTTGTAGAACTCCTCCGCCTTGTCCAGGTCCTCCGGGGAGCGGACGCGGAATCCGAATGCGCGAATCGCGGCTTCGTCCCCCTGGCGCAGGATCAGGTTGTGGTGGATGAATTCTTCGAGGGAACGCAGGTAGACCTCGTTCTCATTCTCTTCCGTAATGGTCAGTCCGAGGACGTCGGAGTAGAAATCCTTCGACTTCTCCAGGTCAGTTACGACCATGTCCATGTAGGCCACGCGCAGAATGTCTGGTGGCGGGGCGGTGGGGGTAGCGATCGGTTCTGAGCCCAGGATGGACGCGGCGTCCAGGTTCGCAGTGGTCTTTGTTTCTTCACTCATGAGAGCACCTTTGCTTCCGTTGCGGTTATTCTGTTTTGTTTTGTTGAACTGGGGTGGGGCGACAGGAGTATCCGGCCTGCCGCCCCAAGAAGGGCTAGTCGCAGAAGAGGAGGTCTACTGCTTGCCGAAGGTCGGGTTGTGGACCTTGCCCAAGTTGATGTGGACTGCCTGCTGGTCGGTGTAGAAGTCGATTGACCTGTACCCGCCCTCATGCCCCAAACCGGAGGCCTTCACGCCGCCGAACGGGGTGCGAAGGTCACGCACGTTGTTGGAGTTCAGCCAGACCATCCCGGCCTCAACGTTCTGCGCGAAGTTGTGAGCCCGCTTCAGGTCGTTCGTCCAGATGTAGGCTGCTAGGCCGTACTTGGTGTTGTTGGCAAGGGCCAGTGCTTCCTCATCGTCCTCGAACGGAGTAATCGCGACGACCGGGCCAAAGATTTCTTCCTGGAAGATGCGTGCGTCAGGCGATACGTCGGCGAACACGGTGGGTGCCACAAAGTTGCCTTCGGGGAATCCTTCAGGACGGCCACCGCCAGCAACCAGGCGGCCCTCTTCCTTGCCGAGTTCCACGTAGCTCATGACCTTCTCATAGTGCTCCGGGTGGACCAGCGCGCCAACCTCAGTGGTCGGGTCGGACGGAAGACCAACCTTCACGCGGGAGGCCTGCTCCGCGTAACGCTTCACGAACTCATCGTAAATGTCCTTGTGGACCAGGATTCGTGAGCCCGCGGTGCAGCGTTCACCGTTCAGGGAGAAGACACCAAAGATGGTGGCGTCGATGGCCTCATCTAGGTCGGCGTCCTCGAACACAACTGCCGGGGACTTCCCGCCTAACTCCATTGACAGTCCCTTAAGGAACGGCGCGGAGTTCGCGAAAATGAGGCTGCCCGTGGAGGACTCACCCGTGAAGGAGATGAGCGGCACGTCCGGGTGCTTCACCAGTGAATCACCGGCGCTTTCTCCGAAGCCGTTCACCAGGTTGAAGACACCGGCGGGAACGCCAGCTTCTTCGAAGATCTTGCCCCAGAGGGAGGCGGAAAGAGGCGTGAACTCCGCCGGCTTCAGCACGACGGTGTTGCCCGTTGCGAGGGCGGGGGCCAGTTTCCAAGACTCCAGCATGAACGGCGTGTTCCACGGCGTGATCAGGCCGGCAACCCCAATGGGCTTGCGGTTCACGTAGTTGATCTGGCGGCCCGGGACCTTGTAGACGTCGTCGGTCTGCGCGACGATCAGGTCCGCGAAGAAACGGAAGTTCTCCGCCGCACGGCGCGCCTGGCCAAGGGCCTGGGTGATTGGCAGACCGGAGTCGTAGGACTCAAACGCAGCCAGCCTCTCATCTTCCGCCTCAATCAGGTCCGCCACCTTGTGGAGGATCCGGGAGCGGTCACGTGGCAGCATCTTTGGCCACGGCCCCTCATCAAAGGCCTTCTTCGCCGCTGCGACCGCACGGTCGATGTCGGCTTTCTGGCCGGAGGCGGCCTCAATGTACGCCTCATTTGTTACCGGGTTCAGGACCTCAAAGGTCTCTCCCCCAAGTGACGGGACCGCTTCCCCGTCGATGTAGTGAAGGATCTGCTCCGGCAGATCTGCTGGCGCCGCCACGTCGGCAACCACCGTTTTTGCGTTGGACACTAGGCCTCCTATTGTTCAGACGAGCCCAACCCCATTGGGGCATCGTCGTGTTGGCGAATCAGATACGCATCCATGGTCGCCGTGCGGTGTGCACGGACGGCCCGTTCTATTTCCGAGGGCGCGGCCCCCGTTTCTATAAGTTCCAAAATCACGGAGTGTTCGCGCACGGACTCCCTTGCCCGTCCAGGAACAAAGGAGAATGTCGACTCCCGAAGGTTGCCGAGCATTGCCCACTCCGCGTGAACCAGATCATTCAGCCTGTGGTTGGGGCAACCAACCAGCAGGGCTGCGTGGAACTCCTGGTTCAAGACTGTGAAGACACGGGGGTTGAACTCCTCCAGCGTCTCTTTCATTACCTCATTGACACGGCGGGCTTTATCGATCTGCTCCGCGGTCAGGTTTGGCGCCGACAGGGCTGTCGCCGCGCCTTCGATAATCGCAAGCGTCTCCATTGAGTGTGCGTACTGCGTATCATCGATCAGTTTCACGCACGCACCGATGTTGCGCTCAAAGGTGACAAGGCCTTCTGCTTCCAGCCTGCGGATCGCTTCGCGAACCGGCACAACGCTCATGTCCAGTTCGGAGGCGATTGACGCCAAGACCAGGCGGTATCCGGGGCCGTACTGCCGGGAGAGGATGCGTTCCTTCAACCACAGGTAGGCCCGCTCCGCCTTGGAAATCGAAGCCTTCTTCGACTTCTTCTTCGGCGCTTTATTCTCTACTGCTCCTGTTGCCACTGACGGTACCGTTCCTTCCAGACTTCATTCATGGGAAACAGACCTTCAATGGGGTGCCCGTTGGCTACCTGCTCTGCGACCCATGCGTCGGAAACTTCGGCCGCCTCAGCGCCCTCAATCACCTCTTGCAAAAGGTCCACCGGGATAACAATGACCCCATCGCGGTCGCCCACAATGATGTCACCCGGGACGATGGTCGTGCCTCCGCATGCCACGGTTCCGCCGACCTCCCACGGGAAGTGCTTGCGACCCAGGACTGCCGGGTGCGCGCCCTTCGTGTAAACGGGAATGCCCACGGCCGCCACTGCGTCGTAGTCACGCACGCCACCATCGGTCACGATGCCCGCCGCACCAAGGGCTTGAGCCCTCAGCGCCAAAATATCCCCCAGCGTTCCCGAACCCGACTCACCACGCGCCTCAATAACGATCACGTCGTTCGGGCCGAGGGCGTCAAACGCGCGCTTCTGGGCATTGTGGCCACCGCCGTATTTCTTGAAGAGGTCTTCGCGGCCGGGCAGGAAACGCAGGGTCTTCGCGACACCCACCATCTTCTGCTCCGGGTGCATGGCGCCCACGCCGTCCACGGTCACGTTGTTCAGGCCCATCTTGCGCAACTGAGCGCTGATCGCGGCTGTTGGCAGATCAATGAGACGCGCGCGAATCTCTTCGGTGAGGACCGGCTCCGGCTCAGTCCCCCAGGCTTCCTGCACCTGGAGCGCATCGGTCGCCGGCACATCACCGAGGTTCGGGTCAAACTCCTGATCACCCTGCACCACCGTTGTCACCAGGCGGCCGGAACTGAGGTCGCCCTTCCCGACCTCGACCTCAACAACGTCCCCGGGTTGCGCAACTGAGGAGCCCGCGGGCGTCCCCGTCAAAATAATGTCCCCCGGGTTCAGGGTGAAGTGCTGGGACAGGTCCGCGACGATCTGGGTGAGCGAGAAGAACATTCCGCCACTGGAGTCCTCCTGCGCGACTTCCCCGTTTATCCACGTCGTGACGTTGATGTCGTTCGGGTCGAGGGCGGAGGCGTCAATAAAGTTGGGACCCACGGGCGTGTAGCCGTCCCCACCCTTGGAGCGGACGTTGGAACCCTTGTCCTGCTTGCGCATGTCGTAGATGCCGAAGTCGTTGGCTGCGGTGACCCAACCGACGTGGTCCCAGGCGTCTTCCTTGGAGACCCACCGGGTCGGCTTTCCTATGATGAGAGCTATCTCACCTTCGTAGGCCAGCAGTTCCGCACCCGCGGGTCGGGTGATGGTGGAACCAGTTGGCGCCAGCGAACTGAGCGGCTTGAAGAAGTAGGAGGGCGTCTTGGGCTTACGTCCGCGCTGAGCCGCGCGGGAGTCATAAGAGAGATGAACCGCAACAACTTTGCCCGGCGTCGCGGGCATAGCCGCCATCAGAGCCGTGTAATCAGGCGCACTCTGTGACGAAGCATCCGCTGCGTGTGAACTGGTCTCTGCCGTCATTTGTCATCCTCCGTTGGATACGTAGCCAAACTCCCTATATAAGAGGTAGTTCCGAGTCCGTTATCGCTTGGGAAACTTCCGCTTCCTTACCGATTGGGAAACTTCCGCTTCCTCTGGTTCGGTTCCTGAAACTAGATGGACCTGTTTGGGATCCCCTCTTGCATCATATTCAAAATGATATACGATATGTTTCACGAGGGCAAGCCGAAAGATGGTTTGTTCCGATCACAACTCGACAAGGGAGTTACGAGTTATGGCTGCAACCGACTTTGTAATAGGCAAGGGGGAGAAGACCCTCAAGCCACCAAGCCTCCGTTCCGTCTTCAAAGAGAACCCTGACCAGGGCCGCGTCATCGCGGCGACGGTCATCGGGACCTCCTTGGAGTGGTACGACTTTTTCGTATACGCTGCGGCCGCGGGCCTGGTGTTCGGCAAACTGTTCTTTGAGCCGGCGGGCCCAAATGCTGCGATGCTGCTTTCATTCGCAACGGTAGGTGTGTCGTTCCTGTTCCGCCCGCTTGGCGCCGTGATTGCCGGGCATCTGGGTGATAGGTACGGGCGCAGGCTCGTCCTCGTCCTCACACTGTGGATGATGGGGATCGCGACGGCGCTGATCGGCCTGCTTCCCACTTACGACGCGATCGGTATTGCTGCGCCGATCATTCTGGTGCTGCTGCGCGTGCTGCAGGGCATTTCCGCAGGTGGCGAATGGGGCGGAGCCGTCCTAATGGCTGTTGAGCATGCTTCACCGGGCAGGCGCGGGCTGCTGGGTGCTCCCCCGCAGATTGGTGTTCCGCTGGGGCTTCTGATGTCCTCCGCTGTCATGGCGATCGTGGCTTGGATTGCTCCTGGCGACGCGTTCTTGTCGTGGGGCTGGAGGATCCCGTTCCTGCTGTCTGTTGTCCTTGTTTTTGTTGGTTACTGGGTGCGTAAGTCCGTTGAGGAAAGCCCAGTGTTCAAGGAGATCTCCAACCGTAAGGAAGAAACACGCACTCCCCTGGCGGCGCTGCTGAAGAACTTCCTGCCGCTGGTGATCGTTGCGGCGCTGGTGTTCGCGGGTAACAGCGCGGTTGGCTACATGACGACCGGTGGGTTCATCCAGGCGTACGCCGCTAACCCCGATGGTCCCCTGGGGCTGCCACGTGCAGCGATCCTGTGGGCGGTTGCGGGTGGCGCCACGGTTTGGTTGGCATTCACGCTGATTGCCGGGTGGGCATCTGACTTCGTGGGGCGCCGAAACGCATACTTCATAGGTTGGGTCTTGCAGTTCATCGGTGTCTTGGCCCTGTTCCCCTTGATCAACCACGGCACGGTTTGGTGGTTGTTGGCGGGGCTGTCGTTCCTCAGCATTGGCCTTGGTTTCACGTACGGACCGCAGGCTGCGTTCTATGCGGAGCTCTACCCCGCTTCAGTCCGGTTCTCCGGCGTATCCATCAGTTACGCGCTGGGTGCTGTGATCGGCGGTGCGTTCTCCCCCTTGATCGCACAGTGGTTGCAGCAGACGACGGGTTCGTGGCACGCAATCGTGTGGTACCTGGCCGGAATGACCATCATTGGCTTCCTGGCAACGGCAATGCTGCGTGATCGCTCCAGTATCCCGTTGGGCCCAGACCATGAGGCCGAGCAGGCCAAGAGCCCCCTCATCTGGAAGAAGTAGGCAGGGCTGGCTGGCTGGGAGCAGGCTCAAAACCCGCTCAGAGCCGGCTAGTCGGCTAGTCAGCTAGTCGGCTAAGAGCCTGCGGGGCTCGCAGCCGGCCCGGAACCCGCTCATCTGAAGAAGCGGGCAACGCCGGCTAAGAGCCGGCCCGGAACCCGCTCATCTGAAGACAGAGACTAAGTCACCGGAAAGCCCGGGATCTCACCCCATCGAGGGGCTGGGTTCCCGGGCTTTTCTTATGCGCACCTTGGCCCCGGCCAAACCACCTAACCTGGTTGCTGGCTACCACACTGCTGCGCAAAGAACATTCTGGAGCCCTCCCCAGAGGCAGATATCCCCAAGTTGGCTCCAGAGGGGCCGAGATGGCATAGCACGGATCAAGTTGGCTCCAGAGGGGCCGAGATGGCACGGTGCGGATCAAGTTGGCTCCACAGGGTCCAAGATGGCATAGCCATCTTGGGGGTTCGCATGCCATCTTGACTACTTCAGCAGTCGGCATGCGTTTCAAGAGAGCCGACATCACCAAGTTGGCTCTAGGGGGGCCGAGATGGCACGGTGCGGATCAAGTTGGCTCCACAGGGTCCAAGATGGCATAGCCATCTTGGGGGTTGGCATGCCATCTTGACCATTTCAGTTGTTCGCGTGCCATCTTGACCATTTCAGTGGCGGGTCGTGTGCTGCGGGCTGTGCGCCAGGGGTGGCTTGGCAGTGTGTCTGGCAGGTTGAGCGCAGGTTGGGTTGATTTGACGCAGGTTGGCCTTGCTTGAACACGCGATGTGTTGGTTGAACACACGATGTGTTGATCGAACGCACCTTGTGCACGTGCACAACGCGTGTTGAACGTACACATAGTGTGTTGAACTAACACAACCTGTGTTCAGCTCACCCACTGTGCGTTGGACTAACACAACCCGCGCTCACCTAACCCAAGGTGTGCTCAAGCAGCCCTCCACCGCGAGGGGACGCTAACCATGATCATGCGAAGAAGGTGGGAGAGGACTTGACTGTGAGCAAGCAAGGGCTGCCTCTTGTTTCGCGCGGCTGCGCTTCGACGTGTATTGAGGGCGTGGAGGGCTTGGATGGCCGGGAGTCGAACCTGACCCGGGCCGTTTTAGTGTCCCTTTGAGTGTCCTCCTGTTTGCTTTGCCGACGGAATGTCTGGTGGTGCTCCTGGTCCTCACGTTTTCTGGGCTTTCAACGCCCGGGTTCCTAGTGGTCCCGTTTGTTGCGGATGGGCCTGTTTGTGGTTTCAAAACAGTGGTTGTTTTCCTGGTTGTTGTCCGTTTTCCTGTTGGTTGTGAGTTTTCCTGCCTGTGACCCCTTCATAAGCAGCCAAACTTACAACTGAGGGGAAAACTCGTAGTTTTCCTGTTTATAGCAGTCAATTCAGGCCCCGTTTTCCTGGTTGTTGTTTGTTTTCCTGCTTGTTGTGGAGGCGCGACCCGTTGTTTTCCTGGATGTTGAAAGTTTGGCTGTCCGTTGTAATCCGGGAGCCGCTCGTTTTCCTGGATGTTGAAAGTTTGGCTGT
>CAZTTD010000063.1:0-12415 GCA_964616925.1 uncultured Actinomyces sp. | reverse complement strand
GGGAACTGCTTGTCTACAAAAAGGGGGACCCCGACGCGGTGTCGGAGACCGTTACTCTCACGGAAAGCGAAGCGGACATCCTTGCGGAGTACTTGGGGACACGACTGGTTGTTGAACGCCTGTCACGCGTCACGGAGCAAATTGACGGTTTGGACAGCGATAAGATCACGATCCGGCGTGGGGCGCCTGCAGCAGGCAGAACCCTTGAACAGATGGACGTGAAGAAGAAGACGGGTGCGGCGATCGTTGCGATTTGGCGCGACAAAGAGGTGGAGGCCTCTCC
This sequence comes from uncultured Actinomyces sp., assembly GCA_964616925.1. GTDB lineage: Bacteria > Actinomycetota > Actinomycetes > Actinomycetales > Actinomycetaceae > Scrofimicrobium. The sequence continues at coordinate 12,132 of CAZTTD010000063.1, read as the reverse complement.
AATGCCAGATTTCGTCCTTCATTCCGGGGATTCGCTGATCCTGATTGGGACTGATGAAGCTATAGCCTCTGCCAAGAAAGTGATTAACGGGTAACGACGTGGATTTAGCGCAGACACTGTTAGAGCTCGGGGGGATAATCCTTGGGCTTGGCATTCTGGGACGACTATCAAACCTGGTCGGATTATCTCCGATCCCGCTCTACCTCTTAGGTGGGTTGCTGTTCGGCACCGGCGGCGTAATCCCGCTAACCGGCGCGGAGGATGAGTTCATTGAGATCGGCGCACAACTGGGTGTCATCCTTCTACTTTTCCTTCTTGGTCTTGAGTATTCCGCGAATGAGTTGGTTACTAACCTAAAGACCCACTACCGGTCCGGACTGCTTGACTTCGTGCTGAACGCGACGCCTGGCGCCCTTGTGGGGGTCATGATGGGTTGGCCACCCGCGGGAATCATGGCTATGGCCGGGGTTACCTATGCGACCTCCTCAGGAATCGCCGCGAAACTGTTGGGGGACCTTGGAAGGCTGGGAAACCGGGAAACGCCTATCGTCCTGTCCGTCCTTGTTTTTGAAGATCTTTTGATGGCAATTTACCTTCCGATCCTCACTGCTCTCCTGGCTGGTGCGGGGATAAAACTGGGCCTCATATCGGTTGCGGGGGCCGTGGCCGCTGTCGCCTTGGTCATGTTTATTGCGCTGCGATTCGGGGGCGCCATAAACAAGGCTGTTTTCACCCCTAACGATGAGCTGCTTCTACTTGGAACACTGGGTTTGGTGCTGGTGGTCGCGGGCTTTGCGGAGCAGATGCATGTTTCCACTGCGGTTGGTGCTTTCCTTGTCGGGATCGCACTGTCAGGCCAGGTTGCGGAGAGCGCGCGGGCGGTCCTAACTCCACTGAGAGACCTCTTCGCGGCCGTGTTCTTCGTGTTTTTCGGCATGCAAACCGACTTCCACCTCATCCCCCCTGTCCTCGGTTGGGCAATTGGCTTGGGCGCCATCACCTTGTTCACGAAGGTCATTGTGGGAATGTGGGCGGCAAAGAAGGCCGGCGTGGCGCTGCCGGGTCAGGTGCGCGCAGGAACAGTCATGGTTCCACGCGGTGAATTCAACATTGTTATTGCAGGTCTGGCCACAACAGCAGGTGTCGCTGGTATTGGGCCGCTGGCTGCCGCTTACGTGATGCTGATGGCAATCGTTGGCCCCATCCTTACGCGGTTTGCCGATCCAATCGCAGGGTTGTTTATGCGAAGGAAGAACAAAGCTTCGGACTGACGGACTCCCTTACACGCTTGGCTTCTGGCTTACTGTAGTGAGGGAGACGTACGGAGGTGGCATGTACAACAACGAAACCAAAGTCCTGCACCTAGGAAATGTTGCCAACACCGGCAGCAACTTGGTAGCCTCTGCACGCGCAAGTGGAAGGAACTGGGCGCTACGTGATCTTCCGGCCGCGCCCTCACTCACTTCCCCTTCCGCTTGGCTAAGGCGTGGCAAGGACGCGCTGCGTTACGCAACAGACGGAACCCGCCCCGACCTAGCCCACATCCATTACGGCCCCAACGGCTACTACGGCAGCCTCAAGCGCGCACCCTACGTCCTTCACCTTCACGGCACTGATCTTCGCCAAGACCTTCACCGTCCTCTGATTGGCCATGCGGAGCGCTTTGCGGTGAAACATGCTGCCCAACTGATTGTTGCGACACCGGACCTTCTGGATGCAGCACAGGAGCTGGACGAAAACGCACTCTATGTACCCAATCCACTTCCGTTAGAAATGTACCGCCACCACATGAGCTCAAACATAACGAGCCCAGATGCAACAGCTAACTCCATCTTCTTTTCCGCGCGCTGGGATGACAGCAAAGGCGGGCTGGAACTAGTGGATCTGGCGGCAAGCCTGGTAGCGGAAGGGTACGACGTGACGGGGGTGGACTGGGGTACATATGCCCCAGAAGCAAGGAAGGCTGGAGTGAAGCTCCTGCCGTTGATGGAACCAGAGGAGTTTCAGCGGAACCTTGCCAACGCCTCTGTCATCGTTGGACAGTTTGCCTTCGGGTGCCTGACTATTTCAGATATGGAAGCAATGGCAACGGCGCGTCCGCTTGTGGGTTGGGTGGATGTCGACCCGGAAGGGAACCCTCCTTTAGTCTCCGTTTCCGTTGAGAACGCCCTAGATGAAGTCCGTAAGCTCATCGATGACCCGACGAATGCAGAACAGATCGGGATCAATGGGCGCGAATGGGTCCTGAAGAACCGTTCACCGCAGGAGACCATAGCGCGGTTAGAAGAAATCTACGCCCAAGTACTTCGCTAGGCGCGCCGCCGTGCTACCTCTGCCAGAAAGTCCGCCGCCCGCTCCCCCATGGCTTTCATAGAGCGGTTTTCCAGAACCCACTTGCGCAGATCCGCCGCCCTAAACTCAGTTTCGCTTCGAGGGCGAATGGCTAGCATCGCGTCGGCAACCTCAGTAGTACTGTAAGCGGTGCTCATTCCCAAGCCCGCATCCGCAATGTCACGAACGACGGGGCCTTTCCCGGCGTAGATGACGGGTTTTCCGGCTGCCAACGCCGCCAGAACCTTCGTTGGGTACGCAAAGTCATACCCTTTACCTGGAACTATTGAGACCAGCGAACCCACGGAGCCCGCCAAAAGCGCAGCCACCCACTCCGGGGACCGTGGGGAGACCTGAACAACCACGTCGCGCCCATACTCCGAACGCAAGTCCGCCGCCACTGCCGCAATTTCTTCCCATTCCGTTCCCTGCCCCACGAAGACAACCTGAAGGTGATTGTCCTTGGCACAGACTTTCTTCATGGCTTCCGCGAACACTTTTGCTCCCTGCCATTCAGAGGCGGTACCGGCGTAAACGAAGTAGTGGCCGGTGACGCCGATGTCGCGAAGCTCGCCCTCGCCCAAAGGGGCTACGTCCAAGGAGTAAACATCCGTATCGATTCCGTTGGGGATCACCCGGATGTTGGTCCCGCCCAGGTCCGCCACCCTGTCAGCCACTCCGTCACTAACCGCGATGACGCCTGAGGCGCCGCGGATCGCAAACTGTTCAATAACCCGCAAGGTGCGCACGATAAGCGGTGGAGCACCCGTGATTTCGGTTGCGTCCGACCAAACATCGGCTGCGTACCAAACATAAGGGACCCGTTTGAGGGCAGCCGCCACCCGCGTAACCGCGCCCGTGGTCGGAGGCGGTTCCACCAGGATCACTCCGGGACGCTTCGCACAAAGAAGCCGGAAGAAAAGGGGAATATCAAAGGACATGTACGGAAGATAGCCGCGCACGTACCCGGTCTTGTCGCGCAGTGCTCCCCAACGCTTAATCGTGGCGCTGCCGCGGGTCGACGCGTGATCGAGGGCGTCCTTGGCACTTAGCGCTCGCCCTCGTTCACCACCGGGCGCTGGCACCGTCGTTAGAACTGTGACGTCGAGACCGCGTTGGACCAGGGCTTGTTCCACGGCGCTCAGCCGAAAGGAGGCCGCCGCGGGCTCTGGACTGAAGATCCGCGAAGCAATCAGGACACGCCGCGCGCGCTCAGCGACACGATTGTCTCTGTTCATGTGTACTTCTCCCACTTCTGGAGCGGACGGGGGCACCGGTGAAGAATCGCGGCTTCCCATCCACTAGCCGATGGCGTCTCCGTAAATCTGCATATATCGAGCTAGGAAGGCGTCCTCGCCAAACCGCGCAACGCTTCGCTGCGCCCTGCCGGCGCGTTCCTCTTCGGTATCCGCCGCGGTCCGCGCGGCCACCATGGCATCGACCAACTGTTGGTGGTCCCCGATGTCTATAAGTTCACCGTCGCCCTCGCCGATCACAGTGGAGCCGCCCCACGTGCGCGTACTAATGACAGGAACGCCAGCCGCAAGCGCCTCTATTTGGACCACACCCATCGTCTCAGATTCGGATGTCAGCACGAACGCGTCGATGTCGGAATAAAACGTTGCGACTTCCTCCCGCGGTATGTTCCCCAAGAACGTCACCGCATCCCCAAGACCAAGACGCAAAACCTGCTCCCGCAGCGCCGCCTCTTGGTCACCTGACCCGCCAATCAGTAGCCGAACCGTGTTGTCGTTGCGCCATACATCAGCGAATGCGTCGATCAGCGTGTCAACCCGCTTCACGGGGTCCAGATTCGAAAGGTGTCCGAATGTGTAGGTATCGGGTCGAGGGCGGTCTGCGCGACCCACTGAACCCCCAAAATCCCCAGGTAGTAGGTTTGGCGCGTATTCCCAGGTCAGGCCGCCAAACCGATCGGAGAGGTGGGCGGCGTGCCCGTGCGAAACCGCTAGGCGACTTTGGGCGGCCCGCGCCACTTTACGTTCCACTGCCTTGGCTGCCAGCGTTCGGGCGGGCAGGTGGTTCAAAGTGCGGTGCTCCGTATAAACGAAAGGAATCCCGTATTTTGCGGAGATCTCCGAAGCGAAGAATGCGCCCGGGTAAAGGCTGTGCGCGTGCAGCACGTCCGGCGTTCCGAACTCCTTTACGTACGAATCAAAAGCGTCAAGAACCCTACGCTTCGTAGCACGTATGTTGATCCACCTTTGCAGCGGAACAAAAGGCGTGACAGTTCCACGAAGTACGTTGAGGCCATTTTCAACCGCGATGGAGAAGCCCTCTTGCCTCCTGTGTCCGGGCCTGTAAATTGGGTCCATCTCAAGTGCCAGCACGCCAACTTGGGGTCCAGAACGGCGTACCGCTTCGGCTTGCTCTCTGAAAAAAGATCCCGAAAGGTCGTCTGCATCCTTGGGATACCAAGACGGCACTATCAGCACGTGCCGGGGCCGCATGCGGCCGGGCGCATCTTGGCCGGGCGTCGTCCTGGGGTCCGGTGGAACGTGACCGGACTGCGTGAGCGTCACATCGACGAACTCCGCCCTAGCCCGCCATGTGTTCTCCCGCCCCGCGCGGGCTGCAAGCTTGGTTTTCGCCGCCACCGCCGCCGGATCCAATGCCAACGCTTCCAGTTGAGCCACCAGATCCGCCGCGTCAAACGGGACCACCCAGCCAGCGCCGGTTGCCTCCACTACGTCGGCGGCGTGCGTGTTTTGCGAAACGAGGACGGGCTTGCCATGTCCAAGGTATTCGTACAGCTTCATCGGAGCCGCGAACGAGCGGTACTCCTGAGGTTTCATGACTAGGCACGCCACGTCGGCGGCGTCGTAGAGCGGCTCCAAACCCGGGCCCGACTCATGAACCACACGGATATGTTCACCTAGGAGCCGCGGATCTTCACTAACGGCTGACTGCCACTGGTCCGGCCGGGTACAAATCGTGAGTTCAACTCCGGGTGCCGCATCCACAGCCTCCAAAAGCGCACTTATGTCATAGTGGTGCCCGCCAACGGCCCCGATGTACAGCAGCCGAAGTCTGCCCGGTTCTGGATGAGTCGTGGTCGGCACAACCTCAGAACCTGGCGGAAGCGCCACAAGACGGGGCCCCTCTAGCCCCGGTACGTGGTCCCCCATCTGCTCCGTTGGCAAAAAGACCACGTCAACGTAGCGGTTGAAGGTTCGGATCTCCCGGGCGTAAAGAGCGCGCATAACCGACGCCACGGGTTTGCCGACGCTCTTTTCATAGTCCTCAAACGCCCAGTAGACGTCGCGGTAAAAGACCCCCGACGGAACGCCTCTTTCGTGGAAATAGCGAAAGATTTGCCGCTCTAGATTCAAGATCAGGGGGACGTGCCTCGGTTCTGTGAACGAGGACGGAATGGTTGCCGCCTCCGAATACACAAAATCGGGGGTCCAGCCGCTCTCCATTCCTCGCTTCAAACTGGAAAATCGCCTGCGACGCTCTGCAGCGTATCCCGTGATTTCGAAGACCTGGTATCCGGCCTCTTTGAATGCTTGCAGCATCTTCCATGGGCGGATCCCAGACGCGGACGTTGCGCCCGCCTCCACCGGGAAGGGCGCGTGGAAAACCATGCGTCTTACCGTGCTGTCAGGCATTCACGACTCCCTTGCCTTGGCTAGTGCAGACCCCGCAACGTGGAAGCGCAGAGGGGACTGCGAGGCGAAGGTTTTTGCCAGATCGTGCGGGAGCAAAGCTGCCAGCGACCTTATTCGCCCTCGTTCGGTTAGAAGATCCTGCAGATGCTGCGCAGAGGAATCCCCCCGCATGACAGCGCGCATAAGGTTCCATTCTGTACGGGACAGGTACCCGAACGCCTTGGAATCGATGCTCCAGATGTGGCGCACCTGGTCTCCCAACTGCTTGGCAGCCGTTTGGTCCCACTGATTTGGGAGACGGATGGCAAGGGCGTCGGGGATATTCTGCCGCAGGATCTTCACAAGGAGAGCCCGGCGCTGACGCCGATCACGCATCCACGGCTGGTTGGGGTCCAGTACTTCACCCGTCCACTTCAGTTCCGCATCAACACTGCGGCTGGCCGTCGTAACCCGCTCTTCCTGATCTGCGTGAACAAGGTATCCCGGCTCACCAAACGCAAATGAGATCGGTGACCCTGAAAACCACATTGACGCAGAGAAGGCGATGTCCTCACCCGTCGGAATCCCCTCTCGAAACCTAAGGTGACCAAACGTGGACCGGCGCAGTAGGCCAAGAGGTGCCGCACGGTACGCCAAGCGGTCTTTGGCGCCATTCAAACGTTCGCGACGCCCCAGTCTCACCGGGGGCGAGGGCGCATTGTTGCCATCGGGTTCCCGCCTGTTCGCGATGACAAAGTCGGCTGGCGCCTTGGGGTTCTCTGCAATCGCGAGCCACCTGTCTACCGCTCCAGGTTGGAGTTCGTCGTCACTGCCTAGAAGAGTGGTGAACGGCGATTCCGCGGCGGCATATCCGAAGTTCATGGGACCAGAGGGGCTCTTGATCTCATCCTTCAACTCAAGCACATCAACACGCGGATCATGTCGCCACTGCCCAAGCGCTTCCAGTATCAAGTCGCGATCAATGTTATGAGCTACGACCAATACCCGGATTTTCGCGTCATTTCCATCGAGGACGGAGGCTACCGCCCTCTGGATGGGCCGCTGTGCCTGATGCACCGCGATTATGGCGTCTACAAGTGCTCCCGTCACAGTTTCACCCCGGCGATGCGGTCCACCGGATCCTTCCAGTTGGACAGCATTTTGGTAACGTCCAGCTCCCTAGCGGCCCGTGCTGCGTTTTCTTTCCATACGGCGACGGAGGCTGGATCCAACAGGTTCAGGGCGTCCACCAAGTCGTCCACGTCAAAACCAGCGGCAACTACGCCCAGATCAAATTCTTCCACTCTTTTCGCCATCTCAAACGTGGGACCCACGACGACCGCCAAGCAGGCTTGGATGAAATCAAAAAACTTGTTGGGCAGGGCCAGACTGTTGTTGGTTGCGGTCGATGGCAGCGAGTGAAAGCCGACATCATACCGATTCAACGTTGGTATCAGTTCGTCTCTGCTGAGAGGAGGCCGCAATCTTACAGAGTCACCCAGCTCCTCAGACAGCTCCAAGAGCGACTGATAGTACGATGTGCCGACGCCGGTCAGATACAGGTCGAATGTCAGCAAAGACCCTGTGGATGCAGCAGCCCTCATCATTGTTTCGATGTGGCGATTGGGCAGGGCCGCCCCTAGGTGCACCATGGCGATTGGGGTGTGAACAGGGGTTGGGGTCATTCCCTTCCACGGCAACGCGTTTGCGACAATCCCCGTCTCAATCTTGTATTCGTCCCGATAACGCTCCGAGATCCCCCCAGAAACAGTCGTCGCGGACGCAGCTTTAGCAACATTGTTAGCCAGCATCCACCGATAGTAGGGTTCGCGCAGCTTCACCCAGGCGGGATCCTGATCCTGCAGCCCGGGATAGTACTCATGCAAGTCGGCGTGCACTTTATCGGCACCAAACAAGTCGATGACCATTCCAACTGGCTCAATGTCGTTGGCGATCACCGCGTCAAATTCGCGGTTCTTCAGCAGTTTGCGCGCAGCAACGTTGTTCGCTTCAAGTCTTTGTGCGAGGGCGTAGCGCCGGGCATGCAATAGCGCTGCCCGAATCCGTTCCGTCCGCGGGGTTTCCGCTGTTGGAAACAACAAGAGGCTCGCATCCGTCTCAAAGGCATCCCCATGACCAACCACGGTGACGTCGTAGTGCGGGGTGAATAAGTCGATCTGCTTCCGCAGCCGCGCGTCACGTTCAATGTTGGAATAGGAGACGATTAGCAGGCGGGGCTTTCCCTTTTCAACTGGCTCACGTGGGGGCACCAGCTCCTGTGCCCCTGACCCCCACCGGTTTGCCAAGAAATCACCTGTCCACATCCTCATTAGAGAACCGTGCCGCACCAGGGAAGTGAGCAGGGCTGCTTCCGACCGAGTATTCACAAATGCCTCAAGCACCAAGGGGTGTCGGGCCTGCACCTTGAGTGCCCACCACCAGGAGATCGCGCGGTTCAAACCCGTCTTGCGGGAGAAAGTGACGATTAGGTCGCGGAAAGGAATGGTAGACGACTCCGCCGGTGGCAAAAAGTAGTCCATTTGCGCCGATTCTCCGCTCTGCTGAGCATATGCAGCATCAACGAAGTCCCGGTACCAAGTGCGTGCCGCAGTGAGTTCCTCGGAACCAGAGACCCACACGGACAACGGCTCACGCCAGTAGAGCGGTAGCGCCCAGTCCCACCCGAAGAACTCATACCCCGTCATGGAGTTGTTGATGTATTTCGACTGGCGCTCCCTATAGTTAAACCACTCAACAACATTCTGGGTGTAGCGCCCCCCGCGGGGAATCTGGTCAAAGGCACGTTTCACGGCGCGGCGGAACTCATCCGTCCTCGCCATTTTGGATTTCTCCCTGGGGTTCAACGTATGGTGATCAGCCAGTGCTTGTGCAATGTCGCCTGCGGAAACGTCCCCCTCAAGCAACTCAAGGTTATGCATGGCACCAACAGGGGTGTGGCCGGGAAGGAAGATCGCATCGTCCTCGACCTTCCCCTTCTCTTTCAGCCACGCCAACGCGTACCAGTCCTGGATGTGTGGCAGCGCGCTGGCATTCCACGTGTATGCACGAAACGCGTCTGCGGACTCACTGAACCACAGGGAACGTACCTGCTCCACGTCCAGGGGGACGAAGACGAACTCCAAGCCCAGTTTGTCGGCCACCGTTTGGGCGATATTGGCTTCCGTGGACCCTTCTTGCCCATAGGTAAACGCCATTACTTTCGGCGCGCGCAACTTTTTCAACCACGCCGCGAGCAACCTTGAATCAAGGCCTCCCGAAAGCGGGATCACCAACTGGCGATCACCGCTCTGCTCCAACAGCGCTCCGAAGGCATCGTCCAACGCATCCGTATAGAGCGACGAAAACTCCTGCGCGTTTCCTATGCCGGGATTCGCATAGGTGGGTAAGTACCAGAAGGAGAGCTGCGCATCGTCCTCGCCAAAAGGCAACCGCACTTTGGAAGCACTCTCAACAATGCGCACGTCACGGACCAACGTTCGATCGTTCAGCGTGAAGCCGGCCATTTCAAAAACCTCCGCGGCTTCCACGTCCAGAGACCAGCTGGCCATGTGTGCGCGGATCTTTTCAATGGAGTCGGCAACGACCCACCGAGAATCAACACGCGTGTAGAACAACGCGTGGGATCGCACCAAGTCGGAGACCAAAGTTACTGCGTGATCCTCAACCAATATGGCAGACCAGTTCCCCTCAATCCCCTCCGCCCCGGATCGGATCGCATCTGCGTGAGGCGGCGTGGCGGATTCACCAAGGCTGTCCCAGAAATACACCGTCTGGTCGGTGGAAAGTCGCCAGTTTGGGGAGTCTAGGTCGATGACGTAGGTGTCCGTACGCTTCCTGATGCTCACCATCGACCTCTCTTATCCACGGGTATTTGTCAAGGTTGTAACGCTGGTCCCGTACCCGGTTTGACCAGTATCCCAGTGTTTTACCCTAGGTATAAGCTTAGACGGCTAGGTACTGCCCCGAATGAAGGCGAGGAGCCCTTGTGAAGGTCGCATTCAAGCGCCTGAAGTTGATCATCCCTTATCTGCCACAGGGGTCTGTGTCTTACATGAAGAGATACGTGGCACTGTCGTCTCTGCTATCACTTCTGGACGTGGCAGCAGTTATGTTGTTGGGGCTTTCCCTCTCAGCAATGCTCCAGGGATCCGATGTCCGGATCCCTCTGATTGGGTGGACCATCAAGAGCACACAGTACGTGTGGCTTCTCCTTGCGGTTTCCGCTCTGATTCTCCTCAAGTCCGCGCTTTCTCTTTTGCAGCAATGGTTTGCCACGCGCAAGTTCACGCAGTTTGAGCTTGAGCTGGGGTTGCGCCTGTTTGATTCCTACATTGGTGCCCCCTGGATCGACCGCCTAGCAAGGTCCTCTTCTACATTGGTCCGAATGGCCGATGTCGGAGTTGCAGCCCTAATTGGCGGGCTGATACTTCCCCTGATGGGCCTTCCTGCCACGCTAATTTCGACCGTCCTTATATTGGGAACGCTGCTGGTAGTGCAACCTCTTACCGCGATCATTTCCATTGTCTACCTGGGCGGGATCGCGCTGCTCCTGGCGTTCGTCCTTAGCAAGAAGACGCTGGAAGCCGGCGTGGTAAACCAGCGTTACAGTTACAAGGTCGCATCCCTGATGACCGACATGGTGGGTGCCCTAAAAGAAATCACCTTGCGCAACAAGTTTGATGAAGTCGCGGAAGAGGTGCGCCGAAACCGTAAACACGCAACGCGCGCTAGGGCGAACATCCAGTTTCTTGGGTCAGTACCGAAATTTGTTATGGACACCGCACTGATCGGCGGCTTCCTAATTGTCGGTGGCATTTCCTATCTTCTGTACGGCTCAATGAACGAAGCGATCGGAGCCGTGGTCCTCTTCGCCGTCACCTCAATGCGACTCATTCCCGCTCTGATCTCCTACCAGACGACAGTGAACACGCTGAATTCAAACGGTGCCCAAGTCAGCGCCGTGATCCGTGATCTGCAGGCCGCCGACCACTACCGGGCCAACACTGAACATTTGGGCAAAGAGCCGCTGTTGCGCGATCCGGAAGAACTTGTTTTGGATGACGTGACCTTCACATACCCCAACCGCGATGAACCTGCTGTGTCCAACGTGTCTTTGAAAATCAAAATGGGCTCACGCGTGGGCCTTGTTGGCGAATCCGGGTCGGGCAAGTCCACGCTGGTGGACATCATCCTGGGCCTATTAGTCCCCCAAGAAGGGTCCCTGAAGGTCGACGGACAAGACCTTGAGGACGTAATGGCAGACTGGCGCTCCCGCGTAGGTTATGTTCCCCAAGATGTATCCCTCTTTGATGGAACTATCGCCCAGAACGTAGCACTTGTTTGGCATGGCGAAATTGACCGTGAAAAGGTAATTAGTTGCCTAAAGAGAGCCCAGATGTGGAAGGCCGTGCAGGAACGTCCTGGCGGTCTTGACGCGACAATCGGGGAACGCGGCATTGCGCTTTCGGGTGGACAGCGTCAAAGGTTGGGGATTGCCCGCGCTCTGTACGCCGACCCGTACATTCTGATTATGGATGAGGCGACATCCGCCCTCGACACGAAGACGGAATCCAAGGTCACGCAAGCTTTGTCCGATCTGCATGGCGAAGTCACCGTGATTTCTATTGCGCACAGGCTTTCCACCGTGAAAGACGTCGATGAGCTGTTCTACATGGAGAACAGCTTCGTCATGGCCCACGGCACTTTCGATGAGGTTGTCAACAAGGTGCCAAACTTTGCGGAACAGGCCAGTCTTGCAGGTCTGCTTGCGGAAGAGGATCTGGGAACGCTCTCCGACGCCCCCGAAAAGGTGTAGACCCAGCGTAAGCGCTGGGGAATTACCGCTGCGTTTCGCGGCGCTGCCCTTCGACGGCTCGACCCGCAACGGCTAGCGCAAAGCCTCTTTGCGTGTGGCCACCGTTCACCCCGGGGTTGACTACCCCAGTGTGGCTACCGTTCTGCCCTCGAAACTACATAGCGGGGCCGAAACTACATAGCGGGGAAAAATTACACTGTTTTTATTGCTGTTTTGTGTCCCCGTATGTAGTTTCGGTCCCCGCATGTAGTTTCGAGAGCCGTTTAAGGCGACGCAAGAGGACGATCCGTTCAGTGAACGCAAATTCCAAGCACCTTGAAGCACCTCGCGCCCATCAAAGGCGCAACAACACCTTGA
>CAZTTD010000062.1:0-12545 GCA_964616925.1 uncultured Actinomyces sp. | reverse complement strand
CCCCGCTCATGAACAATCTCATGGCCTTCCTCATGGAAGACTTCCAACGCGACTGGCTTGCCCATGAGCTTCAACGTGTCATAGACGTTCTGCACCTGCTCAACTGGAGCCAACGTATCCTGGCCTCCGTGCATGAACAGCACTGGCACTTCAATCTTTTCCAGGTTGGAAAGTGGATCGCGTTCGTCCCATACGGAATCTTCAAGGTCGAAAGATCCCACCAGTTGACGCGGGTAGTTGGTTTCAAACTTGTGTGCATTGCGCGCATAGTCACGTACATCGCCCATGCCCGCGAACGCCACGCCGGTGGAGAAGAGGTCGGATTGCTCCAGCGCATTGAGCGCGGTTGCCGCCCCAAACGACTGTCCGCGGATCGCGATGCGTGCCGGGTCCACGTTGCCCTGCTTGATCATCGCTTTGGTCGCATCGATGCAGTCTGAAACGTCCAGCAGTCCCCACTTGCCATTCAAAGAGTTTCGGTAGTCCCGACCCCAGCCGGATGAACCACGGGGATTCACCTTCAACACAGCAAATCCTCGGCTGGTCCAATACTGCGTCGCATAGTCCATACCGGGCTTCGCCTGCGTTGTTGGAATCGCGTTCACAGTCACCAACAGGGGAGGCTTCGTACCCGCTTCCCCTTCAAATTCCGGGTTGTTCGGCTGGTACAGCAATCCGTGCCCCTGCTTTCCATCGCGGTTGCGCCACTCAACGTGTGCGCCGCGCGAAATGAAATCAGGTTCCACGTCTATTTCCGAGGACGGGCGAATGACCCGAGCCTTCCCATCCACCACCTCTACGATTGAGGCGGGTTTTGTCGCAGAGTCGCCAAGGAAGATCACCTGACCACTGTCCGCGGCCACGTTCCCGATCGGCCACCACTGGATCCGCCACTCTTCTAAGAGCCCGTTGTCCAGCCTGATCGTTCCAAGGTGCTGCTCCCCATCCTCAACCCACGTGCACACCAGGTGGTTGTTGTCCAAGTTGTCATAGGTGTGGGAACCCAGGAGCCAGTGCGGTTGGGAAAATGCCTGACTAGCAGGGTGTAGGGCGCGGGTGCGAAGGCGGGTCTGCCACGCGTCGTGAGGTTCGTCCGGACGCTGGTCAAAGCCCTCAGTCCGGTAGAAGTTTGCCCATCCCGTGGAGTCGTCGATGTGGATCAGGTCCCCGTCCAACGTCCACCTAGGCTCATACACACATACGCCCGGATGATCGACGAGGACGACGTCAGAAAGCAACATTCCATATGGGTCCAGCGCCCCGACGTGCAGCTCCGATTCAGTCCACGGCATGTTCGGGTGGTTCCAGGTCAGCCAGGTTAGTTTTGTGGCGTCGTGAGAGATCACTGGAGCGGATACGAAATCAGTGCCTTCAAAAACTGTCTTGATGAGTTCCGGGCTACGTGCGGCTGAGCCGTCCAAAGGAATGGCTACCAGGCTGTTGACCGGCTCCGCCCCTTTTGCGACGCCGCGCCGGTCTTCGCGTACGGCGTAGACGATTCCGCGGCTTAGGTCAATCTCAAAGTCGCCGTAGTGGCAATCTGATAGTGGAGTGAGCGGCATCAGACGGCGCTTCCGGTCCGACACGCGGAACAGGTACACGCGTCCGTCCATCCCGTCACTCACGACAAGCAAGCCGTTCCTCACGGCGTAGGCACGACCGCCACGGCCATGCACGTCCGTTTGAACGGTGAGAAGGCGCGAACCCTCAAGGAGGGGGAGTGCCTCCATAGTCTGACCCATGGCGTCACGGCGCAGCAGGACCGACCGGCCCTCCCTCTGAGGATTGTCTTCCACCCAGTAGATATCAGCGTCGTCGATCCGCAACTGAGAGATCGATACTGTCCTCTCCGTGAACGACTCCGGGGTCAATGGGGACTTCCATGTCCCATATGGGGCTGGTTTTCTGGCCATTTTTCCACTTCTTCCCAATATCGTGACTGTTTGCCAACGCGCATTACTTGGGCACCAGTCTACTCAAGCGGCGGTTCGGTAGAATGCATGCGTGACCAAAGATGAGCAGACGGTGCGCCCAGGGCGCCAAGACCAGTATCCGTTGTTGGCGCGCGTGGCGTCGCCGACAGACCTGTCGTCCTTCACGTCGGCTGAACTGGTTGAGTTAGCGGAGGAAATCCGCAAGTTCCTGATCCATTCTGTTGCGCGTACAGGCGGACACCTTGGACCCAACCTCGGCATCGTTGAGACGGCGCTGGCGATCCACAGGGTATTTGAATCACCTCGGGACACCATTGTCTGGGACACGGGCCACCAGGCCTACGTACATAAGCTTCTGACGGGACGCCGCGACTTCTCCATGTTGCGCCGCCAGGGAGGCCTGTCGGGCTACCCGTCGCGCGCGGAGTCAGCACATGACGTTGTGGAGAACTCTCACGCGACCACCGCCCTGTCTTGGGCTGATGGCATCTCTTTGGAGAAGCACCGCCTGCGTGCGCCGGGCGCGACCGTTGCCGTCATAGGTGACGGAGCACTCACTGGCGGCATGGCGTGGGAAGCACTAAACAACATCGCGCAGGGCCCGCCCAGACCACTTGTCATTGTGGTGAACGACAACGGGCGCTCATACGCGCCTACGGTGGGCGGCCTCGCTCAATTCTTTGATGAACTTCGGACGTCGGCAGGATACGAAGAAACCTTGCGACGGGGAAAAAGCACGTTGTTGGGCATGGGCGCCCTAGGGCACCGCGCTTACGGGGCTCTGCACGGACTGAAGACTGGGTTGAAAGACGTCCTCGTCCCGCAGGCAATGTTTGGGGACTTGGGTCTGAAGTACATAGGGCCGGTGGACGGGCACGACGTAGTCGCGATGGAGCTGGCGCTGGAACGTGCCAAATCTTTCGGGGAGCCCGTCATTGTCCACACGATCACCCAGAAGGGCCGCGGGTACACGCCGGCTGAAGAGGACATCGCGGACCGGTTCCACGCGGTTGGGAAAATCCATCCCGAAACTGGGCTTCCCGTCGCGCCACAACGTTTCGGCTGGACGAAGATTTTCGCCGAAGAACTGCTTACCATCGCGGAAGATGACCCAAAGATCGTCGGGATCACCGCCGCCATGATGGCCCCGGTTGGACTGCAACCACTGGCCGACCGTTTCCCAAGCAGGGTTTACGACGTTGGGATCGCGGAGCAACACGGGTTCACGACCGCTGCTGGCATGGCGTTCGCGGGCGCGCACCCCGTTGTCTGCGTCTACGCGACCTTCATGAACCGCGCGTTTGACCAACTCCTGATGGACGTCGCCCTTCATAAAGAGCCGGTCACAGTCGTCCTCGACCGCGCGGGTATAACGGGTGACGATGGGGCGTCGCACAACGGAATGTGGGACCTGTCGCTGGCTGCCATGGTTCCCGGGTTGCGCGTGAATGCCCCGCGTGACGGCGACACGCTGAGGAGCGGGTTGCGGGAGGCGGTCGCGCACGCCTCGGGCCCAACGTTGCTGCGGTACCCAAAGGGTGAGCCGCCTGCCCGGATCATCGCGCTGAAGACAATTGCGGGCATGGACGTCGTGTTTGAACGGAGCGCTCTGGATATGCCGTCCTCGACGGACGCCCCTTCCATACTGTTGGTGGCCCTGGGTTCCATGGTCGCGCCAGCCATGCGTGCGGCGAAGGCCCTTGTGCGGGCCGGCTATCCCACGACCGTCATTGACCCAAGGTGGGTTTTGCCGGTGAACCCGGCGTTGGTAGCCGAAGCTGCGAAATACGACGTCGTGGTTTCGGTCGAGGACGGTCTGGCAAGCGGCGGAGTCGGCAGCGAACTGGCGCGCCTTGTCACCGCGGCAGGGGGTCCGGGAGTTCACGTACTTGGGGTGCCGCGAAAGTTCTTTACCCATGCTTCTAGGGACTCGATTTTGAAGGAAAGTGGGCTTGATGAAGACGGCATCTTTAACACGGCCCGCACGGCTGCGATGCTGCGCACAAATGAGGGTGCCAAGACCCGCATCTAGGACATAGGACCTAGTCGTTTTCCCCACGTTTCCGCGGGTTGTGACCCTTTCCATGTGGTGCCACAGGGGACTTATTGTCCGGTGCAACCTAAGCTGGATGCAGGGCGAGAGACCCTCGCCGGTACATAATTTGGGAGCTAAAAAAGCATGGTCACAACCGTCGCAACCACTCAATCAGCCGCCACGGGCGATGCTTGGAGGGGGTTCGCACCGGGCCTCTGGCAAGACTTCATCGACGTGCGGGATTTCGTCCAGGCGAACTACACGCCGTATGAAGGAGACGCGTCTTTTCTAGAGGGACCGACCGACCGCACAACACGCGTTTGGGACACACTTTCTAAGATGTTCCCGGAAGAGCGCGAAAAGGGCGTCTACGACATTGACACGAAGACGCCGGGTCGGATTGATTCCCACGCTCCTGGCTACATCAGCGAAGACGACAATCTAGTCGTCGGACTGCAGACCGATGCTCCGCTGAAGCGCGCAATGATCCCCAATGGCGGGTGGCGCATGGTGGAGAAGTCTCTGCAGACCTACGGTTACGAGGTTGACCCGTTCGTGAAGGAAATCTTCACCCACTACCGCAAGACCCACAATGCTGGCGTTTTCGACGTGTACCCGGAGTCAGTGCGTAAGGCGCGTTCATCCCATATCGTCACGGGACTCCCAGACGCATACGGTCGCGGTCGAATCATAGGTGACTACCGCCGCGTTGCCCTCTACGGCGTGGACCGTTTGATTGAGGACAAGAAGATTGACAAGGCTGACCTGAACTCCCGTTTCTCAGAAGACGGCATCATTCAGCAGCGTGAAGAGCTTGCAGAGCAGATCAGGTCCCTGGAAGAACTGAAGCAGATGGCGTTGTCCTACGGCTTCGACATTTCAAAGCCGGCCACCAACGCTAAGGAAGCAGTCCAGTGGCTGTACTTCGCCTACCTTGCCGCTGTCAAGGAACAGAACGGTGCAGCCATGTCCTTGGGTCGCACATCCACGTTCCTGGACCCTTACTTTGAGCGCGATATTGCCGAGGGCGTTCTGACCGAAGAAGAAGCACAGGAAATCATCGATGATTTCGTAATCAAGCTGCGCATCGTTCGCTTCTTGCGCACCCCTGAGTACGACGCTCTGTTCTCCGGCGACCCCACCTGGGTTACCGAAACTATCGGCGGTACCGGTAAGGATGGCCGCACCCTGGTCACCAAGAACTCTTTTCGCATGCTCCAGACTCTGAACAACCTGGGTCCGGCGCCAGAGCCGAACCTGACGGTCCTGTGGTCAGAGAAGCTGCCGGAGGGTTTCAAGGAGTTCTGTGCGAAGACCTCCATTGAGACTTCAGCCATTCAATATGAGTCTGACTCCTTGGTGAAAGAATCCTGGGGCGACGACGCCGGCATTGCCTGCTGTGTTTCCGCAATGGAGATTGGTAAGCAGATGCAGTTCTTCGGAGCTCGTGTCAACCTGGCGAAGGCGCTGCTGTACGCGATCAATGGTGGCAAGGATGAGATCACGGGCGCGCAGGTTGCTCCGCCCTCGGAACCAGTATCCGGCGACATCCTTGATTACGAAGAGGTCATGGACAAGTTCGACGGCCTCATGGCCTGGCTTGCCCGCACGTACGTGGACGCGTTGAACTGCATCCACTACATGCATGACAAGTACGCGTATGAGCGCATTGAGATGGCCCTGCACGATACGGAAATCCTCCGGACCATGGCATGCGGCATCGCGGGGCTCTCGGTTGCGGCGGACTCCCTTTCGGCTATCAAGTTCGCCAAGGTAGTGCCGGTACGTGACGACAACGGGATCGTTGTTGACTATATTGTCGAGGGCGATTTCCCCCATTTCGGCAACGATGACGACCGCGTAGATGAGATTGCCGTTTACCTGGTTCAGTCCTTCATGGACAAGATCCGCCAGTACCCGACCTACCGCGATGCGACGCACACACAGTCGGTCCTCACCATCACCTCCAACGTGGTGTACGGGAAGCACACCGGTAACACCCCGGATGGTCGCCGCAAGGGTGAGCCGTTCGCTCCCGGTGCGAACCCGATGAACGGGCGTGACACCCATGGCATGCTGGCATCCGCGCTGTCCGTGTCCAAGCTTCCTTACGAGGAATCTCAGGACGGCATCTCCTTGACCAACACGGTCGTGCCCTCGGGCTTGGGCCGCACGTTGGATGAGCAGACTGACAACCTGGTTGGTCTTCTGGATGCCTATATGGGCGAGGGCGGTTACCACATGAACGTGAACGTTCTAAACCGCGACACCTTGGAAGACGCGATGGAGAACCCGGAGAACTACCCGCAGCTAACGGTGCGCGTCTCCGGTTACGCGGTGAACTTCGTGCGGCTCACGAAAGAGCAGCAGATGGACATCATTTCCCGCACGTTCCACGACCGCGTTTAGTAAATCGGAACGAGGGCGGGTGTGATGTCTGTAGGCGTCCAACGCGTTAGCGATGGCGTAACTGGAGAGTACGCGCCTGCCCCGTCCGATCACCCTTACCTGCGGCCTGCAGGTAAGGGGATGGCGGGCCTTGATCTGCTTGGTGATGTTGAGCGGGCAGAACAGGCCGCTATGATCCACGCCGGGGATCTGCTTTCGGTGCATTCCTGGGAACTTGTGACTGCGGTTGATGGTCCCGGCACGCGGATGACGACGTTCCTTTCGGGGTGCCCTCTTTCGTGCCTGTACTGCCACAACCCAGACACCATGGACATGCGGCGGGGCAACTTGGTTCCAACCGCAGAACTGTGCCGCAGGATCAAGCGCTACAAGCGCATATTTGACCGCACAAATGGTGGGATCACGATCTCTGGGGGAGAACCACTGATGCAGCCGCGCGGCCTTGCGAAGCTGCTGCAGTTCGCCAAGGACAACGGCATGCATACCGCGATTGACACATCCGGTTTCCTAGGCTGGCGCTGCACCGACGAAATGATGAGCAACCTGGACCTTGTTCTCCTGGACATCAAGTCTGGCGACCCGAAGACGTATCGCCGAACAACAAACCAAGATCTAGCCCCGACCTTGGCGTTTGCAAAGCGCTTGGGCGACGCCGGAGTGCCGGTCTGGGCAAGGTTTGTACTGGTCCCGGGTCTCACTGACGCGCCCGACAACGTTGCGGAAGTCGCAAGGATAGCGTCTACGATCCCTTCGCTGGAGCGTGTCGAGGTGCTGCCGTTCCACCAGATGGGCCGGGACAAGTGGGACAGTCTTGGACTGCCCTATGAGCTGGCCGACACTGAGCCACCCAGCGCTGAAGAGACGGAAGCAGCCAGGGAGGTCTTTAGGGCGCGGGGGCTGGAAACCTACTGACGCGTGAGTCGTAGGCGCGGGAACTTTTCTACCTACTGACGCGCGGGTCGCAGGCGCGGGAACTTTTCTACCTACTGACCAGCGCGGCGCGGGCGCGGAAACTTTTCCACCCACTGACCAGCGCGGCGTAGGCGTCGCAAAGCGCCAACAGTTGAGGGATCATTAGAGCCTCTGAAACGGCCGACCGCGCCAACAATTTCAGGCACAAACGGCCCTTCATGAAGGAGGTTGTGGGTTGGGTTAGTGGTGTCGTGACAGGGCGTGGTTGCGGTGCTGGAGGATTCGAGGCCACAAGTGAGGAATTCAAGTTGATGCCACGCGGCAACGCACTGCAAACGCTGCAGATGCACCGCGAACGCATTGCGACGCTCCATGTAAACGCATGTTCCCGTTAGATTGCTTGTTTGTTGCCGACCCGGGGTGCCTGGTGTTCTTGTGGATGGTCCGTTTTCCTGGTTGTTGTTTGTTTTCCTGTTTGTTGTAACCTAGGGGCCGCCGGTTTTTCTGGATGTTGGTTGTTTGGCTGTTTGTTGTAAAGGCGGAACCGCTGGGTATCCCAGATTCGGTCGATAACCAGACTTTTTAGGTCTTTGTCGGCTCTTGTTGGCCCGTGCGGGCTCTTGTAGGTCAGCCCAGGACGAGGATTTGACGGCCCACAAAAACGGGCACACAACCGGCCAAAACGGGCACACAACTGGCCGAAACGGCACACCGTCGGCATCATCCAAGTGTTGCAACGGAACAACGGTCCTCACCCTTTTTCGCATGCACTGGACATGCACACATTCAACGCCACCTCCCAATGGAGGGGCGCTTGGACGCAGGTTGGGTTAGCCAGACGCAGGTTGGGTTAGCTAAACGCAGGTTGGGCTAGTTCGACGCGCGTTGTATACGTACCCAGGGTGCGTCCGACCGACACAACCTGTGTTCAACCAACCCAACCTCTGTTCAACCTGGCTAGCCGAGCCTCCCTCGCAGCCTGCAGCACGCGGGAAACCGCAGAAGTAGTCAAGATGGCATGCCAACCCCCAAGATGGCTATGCCATCTTGGCCCCTCTAGAGCCAACTTGATCCCGGCGGTGCCATCTTGGCCCTTCTAGAGCCAACTTGGTGATATCTGCTCTCAGGAAACGGATGCCAGCGACAGAAGTAGTCAAGATGGCATGCCAACCCCCAAGATGGCTATGCCATCTTGGCCCCTCTAGAGCCAACTTGATCCCGGCGGTGCCATCTTGGCCCTTCTAGAGCCAACTTGATACCAGGAGATCCAGCTCGGCGTCGAGCTATTGTCCATCAGGGATTCACCCACAGCGGCAGGCGTGGACCACATGCCTACCCCACCGCATGCCGCCTGTAACCACCACAAATACTTACAGAAGAGCCCTCTAGTCTTCGCGGCGCAAGTTCTTTAGCAGGTCGGGGGACGCCACCGTAACCAATTGCTGGATTTGCCAAGGACGCGCCCCGCCCTCGCTAAGAGCCTCCTCAAAGTCGCGCCGAAGCGGATTCCACGCCACCTCTCGTTGCACTTTGGGGGCGAGGACGACATCGGGCTGGATCCCCAGTGGATCGGCAGCGCGGGAGGCAAGCGTGCGCATCGTCTGCAAGCGCGACCAGGCCACAGGATCCTGACGCTTCCACACGGATGCCGCCGGAACATGTCCCGGTTCTGGTTTAACGCGCAAAGGCGGCAATTCGGCGTCCGGAAGTGAGCGAGCCTTCGCCACCGCACTCCACCACAGGTCCGTGTGCTTGCGTGCCCGGGTGCGCCGGAACGATTCGATGGAGGTGAGGCGCCCTTTGGTTCGAGGTAGCTCCAGCGCCGCATCGACAATTCCCCGCGTCGGCAAAATGCGTCCCGGAGCAATATCAAGTTCCTTGCCCAAACGCTCCCGCGCCAGCCACAGCTCCCTGGCTGTTGCCAGCCCCTCCTGGGTCTTTACCCTCCCCAGTCCCTTGAGGTCGCGCCAATAAGGTTCCCTCGGTTGCAGGGGGTGCGTCAACAGGTAGTCGAACTCCTGCTTGGCCCATTCGGTTCGGCCAGCGTCCTCGATCCGCCCACTCATTTCCCACTGCAACTCCGGCAGAAGCTCCACATCAAGGGCCGCGTATCGCAACCAGTCCACGGGGAATGGTCGCAGCGACCAATCCTCATTCTGGTGGCTCTTCTCCAAGGTGATCCCAAGGATCTGCTCCGTCATGGCACCCAGCGAGAACCGCGTAAAACCAAGCAGCTTCGCAGCTATCTCCGTATCAAAAATGGAGTCAGGCACCAGACCCAGGTCCGCCATGCAAGCCAGGTCCTGGTCAGCTGCGTGCAGGAGCCATGTGCCCTTGAGGGCTTCGCCCATGCTGGACAAATCCGGTAGCGCCTGGGGGTCAATCAGAAATGATCCGACATCGCTCTTGCGAAGCTGCACCAGGTATGCCCCGCCACCGTAGCGGTAGCCCTGCGCGCGCTCTGTGTCTAATGCAGTCGGCTCCGTGGAGCGTTCCAGTTGAGAGATCGCACGTTTTAGGGTGAGGGCGTCCGTGATGAGATCCGGCACCCCTTCTTTCGGGGCTTTCAGCAGTGTGGATGCCACACCCTCCCGGACCGGGGCCGCAGGGGCGGGACCTTTGGAACCGTTGGGGACAGCGGGGTGGGTGGGAGCAGCTGAGCCGGTCGAACCGGGGGAGCCGGGCGAGCCAGCAGAATTGGCGAGACCAGTGGAATGGGTGGAGCCAGCGGAACCTGCGGAAGTCGCGGCAGTTGAGGGAGCGGGGGAATGCGCGCCAGCATCGCCCTCGCCCCGATCCACTTGGCCAACTGAAGATGTCGACCGCTTGGGCCGCGTGCGTCGCCTTGCCGGACGCGGGGATCGCACTTCCTGAGGTTTCGCACCATCGGAAGCACTTTGGCGGTGGTTTGGTTGCTCCGCCTGCTCCGTGTCCGTTTCTTCGCGTGATGGGTACACCGGTTCTTGAAACAGGGGGTTGCTAACCATGGACGCCTTCGTACTGGGAATGGGAGCGCGAGATCGGGGTGACGCCATCCGGCAGCAGGCCGGCGTTCATGCGTAAAGCCTCTGCCCACGCGGACAGGTGCGGGGATAGGTCGAGGTCGGTGGGGCTCCACGAGCACCGCAACTCAACGTTCAGTTTCGAGCCACGCAGTTCTAGGCCGCCGAATGTCTGCGATATTTCGCGGGTGACGGTGCCGACCGCGCGGACTGCGGACGCGCCGAACCTCTCAAAGTTGGCCATTAGCGTTGACCAGAGCACTTCGCCAAGCACGGGGTCTGTTGCCTGATCATCATCGATGTCGATCCGTGCCTGACCGACAAGGCGCAGGGGAGATTCCCAGAACTGCTCCTGGCTTGGGTCATACAGGATGACTAGGGTTGCGTGGCCGACCGGGTGCTCTCCGCCCTCGACCGTCACCAATTCGACGGACGCCGCCCATGGCGCCAGACGCGCCGGTGCCGGGACTTCTTTGACGACCAAACCGGCGTCAACATGTGAATCACGCAGGCTGATCAATGCCTCTGCGAAGTCGGGCGGTGGCTTTACTTGACTCACGCTACTAACTCTACGGTTTGGCGGCGCGATACCTGTGAACCACGCCGGGGTGCACGCGGGGCCGAGTGCGGTACCGTTGATCCGAGGAGGAGATACAGCTATGGGCAAACAGGTGGGGATACGTCCGATTGCCGCGCAGGAGATGCGGGAATACGCGGTGGCAACACATGTGAACGTGCCGATTGAGCAGACTTGGGTGTGGGCGGAGTTTGAGGAAACGTTCCCCGACCGCAACCTAATGGGGTTCTTTGGGGTGACCGTCGACGGTGAGACGGTCGCGATCCTGGGCCTCACTCGCTATGACTACCACGGGTTTGAGTTTGTGTGGGCGAAGCACGGCCCGGTGTGGTTGGTGGAGAACACGCAGGAACTGGAAGACGCGGCGTTGACCGCGTTGGTTTCTTGGTTGAAGAAGAAGAGGGCGCGCACAGCCTTCGTTAGGCTGCACCTTGAGTTCCCTCACGCGGATGCGCGTCCTCCAATGCAGATCACCACTTATGACAGAACCGTATATGTTGCTCTGGCGCCGGATGAGGCGACGCTGATGTCTGGTTACAAGCCTCGGATGCGTACGAACATACGTGGTGCGGCAAAGAAGTCTCCACTTGAGTTCGCAGATGAGACTGAGCGTGCTGCGGCTGACATGTCGGAGTACTACGCAGTCATGCAAGAGACTGCCGACCGCCAAGGTTTTACACCGTGGTCGAAGGATGTGTATCAAAGCTTGCTGGAGACGCTTGGCGAAGAACACGCACGGTTGTACACGGCCCGGTCTGACGGGGAGCTGGTGGCTTTCACCATCATTACGCTGGCGGGTGTTGAGGCAATCTACTACTACGCTGCCGCCACTGACCTTGGCCGGAAGACAGGGGCGTCGGCGCAGCTCCTTCACTATGCGTGCAAGACCTTGGGGGAGGAAGGGCTGACGCGCATGGACCTGATGGGGGTGGGTTCTCCTCTTGCTCCGTCGCTGGATGTGCTCACGACGTTTAAGTCGGGTTTTGCAAAGGAGATCGCCGAGGTCGCTCCCGCATACGACGTTCCGGTCAACAAGACCCTGTTCAAGACGCTTGAGTTGCTTGGAAGTGGGAAGTCCAAAGTCAACACGCTGAAAGAGAAACTTTCGCGTAGTGAAAAAGATGACTAAGTCTGAGTTTGGCCTAGGTCGGTGTCGCTGATAGAGTTACATTCGCTTGGCCGGAAACGGTCCAGCGATACTGCGGACATAGCTCAGCTGGTAGAGCATCACCTTGCCAAGGTGAGGGTCGCGGGTTCGAATCCCGTTGTCCGCTCGGGCCGTTGGCGCAGCGGTAGCGCGCTTCCCTGACACGGAAGAGGTCACTGGTTCGATCCCAGTACGGCCCACAGATATCCCGCCCTTGTTTAGAGCGGGATTTTTTGGTTAAGGAACCTGGGGACTTGGCTTGGTGCACTGCAAGCACACGATCGTCAGCACGTGATGCCAGCTCGCAACTGCCGGCAAGCACGCGCCATCGGGGGCCCGCCATCGAGGAACTCTTGGCGTGGAGTGGCCTGCCACCCATATATGAGCGCCGAGCTAGCACTCCTCGTGTATATGAGCGCCAAGCTGGCTTTGGATGTGTGGAGTTGGCATGGCCATCTTGGGGCCGGTTTGTGGGCTATAGCGGCGATCTTGGACGATAACGGCGATCCCAGGAACGTGGGGACCAAGT
>CAZTTD010000061.1:10840-12949 GCA_964616925.1 uncultured Actinomyces sp. | reverse complement strand
CGATGTGTCGGTTGGACACGCGATGTGTGCGTGCACATCGTGTGTTGAGCTCACACATCGTGTGTTGAAGCCACGCGGGATGGCTTTGGAAGAGCCAAGGTTGGCTTGGAGGCACGCGGGATGGCTTTGGAAGAGCCAAGGTTGGCTTGGAACCCCCGCGGGATGGCTTGGGAAGAGCCCGGGTTGGCTTGGAACCAGCGCGGGATGGGTTGAAACAGCCCGGGTTGGCTTGGAACCACGCGCTAGGCCTCAGAAATTGTCAAGATGGCATGCTGAACAGCTCTGACAAGGGCCGAATCTGGATGCCCCCAGTCTCACGCAACAATTTGGCTTTCCTACTTGCCGTAGATTGTCCGTATGAGCGATTCCCGCATCCCAGCCGCAGTGCTGGCGCAGAACGTCTCCATGACCTACCGCGGGGACGTTCGCGCCGTGCGGGATCTGAGCCTTCAGATTGATCAGGGTGAGGTCATCGCCCTCTTAGGCCCCAACGGAGCAGGAAAAACGACCTTGCTCGACGTGATTCTTGGCCTTCAGCACCCCCAGCGCGGTTCAGCCAGCATCCTGGGGTTCACACCGCCGCAGGCGATATCGCGTGGGCTTGTTGGCGTTGTCAACCAGACCGGCGCGCTGCCATTGGATCTCAAGGTCGGTCAGATGCTCAACCTCTTCCACGGTTTCTACGAGGACGCGGCGCCGGTGGACGAAGTCATTGAGCGGACGGGACTTGCGCGCCTGAAGAACCGGAAGATCGTGAAACTTTCCGGCGGTGAACAGCAAAGGGTTCGCCTGGGGTTGGCGCTTCTCCCGGACCCATTGGTCCTCTTCCTTGATGAACCAACCGCAGGCATGGATCCCACAGCGCGCCAGGAGTTCTGGCGCGTCATGGAGGACTCCGCTGGCAGCGGGCGGACCATTGTTTTCGCCACCCACTACCTTGCGGAAGCGGAATCTTTCGCCGCACGCACCGTCATCATGCGGGGCGGTCAGATTGCAGCCGACGCACCCACATCGGCACTCATGAAACGCGGGCGAGCCACGCTCACCATTGACATGGACGAGGCGTCTTACGAGCAGGTCCGTTCCGCCCTCGACCAAAATGGGAACCAATCGGAGTGGGGCGAGGGCGTGGCGACTGTTCACGGGCGCGACCTCGACGCTGCAGCGCGGGTCGTGCTGAGCGTGCCGGGGGCTAGGAATCTGCGCGTGTCGGATGCCTCGCTGGAGGATATTTTCACCGAGATTGCCGCGCAGCAACCCGGGGTGGGCGGGAGGGGGAACGATGACTGAGTTGTTGACTCGCGGCCAGATCGCGTCCGCAAAACCGACGGTTCGCTCAAGTAAAGGGTCCGCGCGACTGGCCTGGGTGTCGTTTACGCAGGTCCTCTTAAACCCCTTCAATATTGGGTTCGCGCTGGCATTGCCGATCTTGATGTATCTGATGTTTGGAGCCAACCAGGATTACTCTGACTACCCGGTGGGCAACGGAAATATCGCGGCCCAGATCCTTTTGACAATGGCGCTATTCGGTGTCCTGATGACGACATCCTCTTTCGCGACAAGCGTTAGTTTGGAGCGCACGCAGGGCATTGGAAGGCTCTACGCACTCACACCTCTGTCGGCGTCCGCGCAGCTAGCGAGTCGGGCAGTCGCAATCATGGGTGTGACCGCGATCGTCATCATGGTCGTGTTCCTCGTTGGGTTCGCGACGGGCGCCTCGATGTCGCTGACCACGTGGATGCTCAGTTGGATGATGGTAATGGCGGTGTCCGTGATCGGCATACTGATTGGTCTGGGATGCGGATTTGCGATACGGGGAGACGGTGCCGGCGCCGCCTCCTCGGCAATCGTCGTGCTGTCCGCATTCGGCGCGGGCCTCACTATTCCGTTGGAACAGCTGGGACAGTTCTTTCAGGATCTGGCGCCTTGGACACCACTGTGGGGCGCTGGCAGGCTGGTCTCCCTGCCGTTGCTGGGGTGGGATACCTTCACCTGGAACATGCTGATCAACCTGTTGGTTTGGTGCGGGCTGTTCGCAGCCATGGCCGTGTGGGGGATTCGCCGCGACACGGGCCGGTGAGGAACCCCGCGTTTGGGGGCGAGGGCGTT
>CAZTTD010000061.1:3243-10740 GCA_964616925.1 uncultured Actinomyces sp. | reverse complement strand
CACACGCCCAAGAGCTCCAAGGTGTGATCCAAGAGCTCATAGCCGTGGCTTACTGCCAAGTCTTGTATGGCCTGCTCCATTCCGTCCAGCTCCACCTCTTCCGCACGTCCACATTTCGTACAAACAAGATGGTGGTGGTGCTCTTGCGCTTCACAAATCCGGTACAGCATTTCTCCGCTGCGGCTGCGCATCGCATCGATATGCCCGGACTCTTCCAACACCTGCAGATTCCTATACACGGTTGCAAGCCCGGTGCGACTTCCCGACTGAGTAAGCGAGGCATGAACATCCTGAGCACTGCGAAACACCGGGTGCTTTGCTAGGTTTTCCATCACCTCACGCCGCTGCTTGGACATGCGCGTTTGCGCACGCCCCGCCCCCGCCGAACTCATGGGTGGACCTCCCGACGGTGTTTGATCTTCGTGCCACGTTCCATTACGGAGCGGACCACGAACACGCCCGCGTAAACCAGAATGGCGAGGACGACGATCATGGCGCCAGGCGACACATCCACCTGGAACGTCACAGCCAAACCGATGACGGCAACGGCCGCCCCTATCGCCATCCCCGTGTACATGGTGGAGCGGAAAGACTTTGCAAACAGTTGCGCCGTCGCGATCGGAATCACCATGATGGCGGACACCAGCAAAGCACCAACCACTCGCATGGAGACCGCGACAGTCACGGCGGACATCACGGCCGTCAACATGGAAAGCGCGTTCACGGGCAGGCCGGATGCAATCGCGAAGTCCTCATCGTTCGTCACTGAGAATAACAGTGGCCGCAGCCCAATGCCGATCACAAAAATGAACACCGCCATCCCTGCTATCAGTATCAAGTCCGATGTGCTCACCGTGGCCAGGGAACCGAACAGGTAGGAGTTCAGTTGGGTAGAAGAGCCGCCGGCCAACCCAATGAGCACCACGCCCGCCGCGATCCCGCCGTAGAAAAGTAGGGCGAGGACGACATCCGCTGAAGTCCGCCCCGACCTGCGCACCAGCTCAATAATCACCGCGGCCCCCACCGAAGCCACGATTGCCCCGGGGACCGCGAACCTGTCGATTGGGGTGATGTTGGCAAGTGATCCCACAAGCCACCCAACCGCAACACCCGTAAGGGCGACGTGA
This sequence comes from uncultured Actinomyces sp., assembly GCA_964616925.1. Classification (GTDB taxonomy): domain Bacteria; phylum Actinomycetota; class Actinomycetes; order Actinomycetales; family Actinomycetaceae; genus Scrofimicrobium. The sequence continues at coordinate 9,613 of CAZTTD010000061.1, read as the reverse complement.
CCAATGCCGTCGCCCAACATCGCAAGGCGCCTGTGCACCAGGTAGGTTCCCACCACGGGTGCGGACACACCGACCAATAGGGCGGCCAAGAATGAGCGCAGGAACATTGGTGAAAGTAAGAGATCAAGCATCGTAGCGCTCCCCGTCCTCGTCCAAACCGTGATCCCACCAGAGCGGGCCGTCGTCATGGCGAGCGTGCGTGCAGGGGCCGTCGTGGACGATGTGGCCGCCGGCAATCCGGACTTCTCGCGATATCAGTGGCCGCAGTTCACCCAGCTCATGGAGCACAATGACGGCGGTGCATCCTTCGGCTTTCCGCTCCGCCAGGATCTCACCAAGGCGGATGCGGTTGTGCTCATCCAGGCCCGTCAGCGGCTCATCCAAGAGGATTAGCTGTGGGTTGCGGACCAGAGCCCGGGCAATGAGGACCCGCTGCTGCTGGCCGCCCGACAGGTTTTGGAAAGGCTCTTTCAGCCTGTGCACCATGCCAACTAACTTGAGGGCATCGTTGACGCGAGCCTTTGAATCCCGTGGAGGCCGCAGGTGTCCCGTGCCAAGCAGGCCCGACTGGACCACCTCTTGCACCGTGGACTCAATTCCGCCTGCGGATGCCAGCCTCTGTGGGACGTAGCCGATTTTGTACCAGGGGGGAGTGCCCGTGCTTTCCTTGTCGGCGTAACGCTTGTAGCCAAGCAGATCAATGGATCCGTGCATCAAGGGGATTGTCCCAATCAGTGCTTTGAGCAGCGTGGATTTCCCGGAGCCGTTGTTGCCGGTCACCGCCACGCATTCTCCGGGTCCGATTTTGAGGTCGAGGTCGTGGAGGACAACGTGGCTTCGGTATCCAACGTCAAGGTCTTGCACCCGAATAACTGCGGGGGCCTGCGATGTTGTCATGCCCCCAGCTTCGGGCTTACTGAGAATGGTTGTCAAATAGGGTGGTGGGCGCCCTCGTCCGGAGTGTATCTGCCCACACACAGGGCCTGCTGTGCGCAAGCGCGGCACGTTCCTATTCCTTGGGAGACTAGAATGGCAGGCTGAGTCCCTTGAGATTGAAGGAGAGTTGCGTGGCTAAACAGACCTCCACGTTGGATGCGGTAATCAACCTGGCAAAAAGGCGCGGTTTCGTTTTTCCTGCGGGGGAAATCTACGGCGGTACGCGCAGCGCGTGGGACTACGGGCCACTTGGTGTTGAACTGAAGGAAAACATCAAGCGGCAGTGGTGGAAGACCATGGTCCGGATGCGTGAAGACGTGGTGGGCTTGGACTCTTCCGTCATCTTGCCAACGGCCGTGTGGTACGCTTCGGGACACATTGAGGCGTTCACGGATCCACTGGTTGAATGCACCTCATGCCACCACAGGTTCCGCCAGGACCAACTGGTTGAAGAGTATGCGGAGAAGCACGACATTCCTGAAGCGGATGTTGAAATGACCGTTATCGCGTGCCCGGACTGCGGGACACGCGGGCAGTGGACAGAGCCGCGGGCTTTCTCTGGTCTTCTGAAGACGTATTTGGGTCCGGTGGATGATGAGCAGGGGCTGCACTACCTGCGCCCGGAGACTGCCCAGGGTATCTTCGTGAACTTCGATAACGTGATGACGTCTGCGCGTAAGAAACCGCCGTTTGGTATCGCGCAGATCGGGAAGTCCTTCCGCAATGAGATCACGCCGGGCAACTTCATTTTCCGCACGCGTGAGTTTGAGCAGATGGAGCTGGAGTTCTTCGTTGAGCCGGGCACGGACGAAGAGTGGCATGAGTACTGGATCCAGGAACGGATCGACTGGTACGTCGACTTGGGACTGAGCCGGGATAACCTGCGTCTTTATGAGCACCCGCAGGAGAAGCTTTCCCACTACTCAAAGCGCACCGTGGACATTGAGTACACGTTTGGATTCCAGGGCTCCGTGTGGGGTGAGCTGGAGGGGATTGCGAACCGAACCGGGTTTGACCTGGGCACACACTCTGAGGCATCTGGCAAGCGTCTGGACTACTTCGACCAGGCGAAGAATGAGCGTTGGACACCATGGGTGGTGGAACCTTCCGCTGGCCTAACCCGCTCCCTCATGGCGTTCCTCATTGAGGCCTACTCAGAAGACGAGGCACCCAACACGAAGGGTGGGGTTGATAAGCGCGTTGTCCTGCGTCTGGACCCACGCTTGGCCCCGGTGAAGGTTGCGGTCCTGCCACTTTCTAAGAAGGAAGAGCTGGCGGTTCCGGCACGCGCCCTCGCGCGTGAGCTGCGGGAGCTGTGGAACGTGGAGTATGACGAAACGGGGGCGGTCGGCCGCCGCTACCGCCGCCAGGATGAGATTGGCACCCCGTTCTGCGTGACCTACGACTTTGATTCGCTGGAGGATCACGCGGTTACCATCCGTGAGCGCGACACGATGGAGCAGGTGCGCATTCCGATCGCGGAACTGCGCGACTGGCTGCTGGATCGCCTTGACGTTATCTGATCGATAGCTTCGGAAGACGCGCCCATAGATTCTTTGGGCGCGTTTTCTATTCTTGGATGTCGCGGTTTGTGATTAGGGGGCGAGGGCGTGGATGACGTGGTGAATCGGCCAACTCCGGTACAACTTGGTCCCATTCGGGTTGAGACCCCCGTGGTTTTGGCGCCCATGGCCGGCGTTACGGACCAGGCGTTCCGGCGCGTGTGTAGGAACTTTGCGAGCCGTGGGCTGCCTGAAGTACGCGGAACGGGGCCCGCGGGCGCTCGCGACTTTGCCAGCGCCCAACACCAAGCGGACACCAAACGCCGCGCTGACGCCAAACGCCACGGCAGTGCCCGGGGCCTAGCGTCTGAGCTGGTGGCTCCGGGCGGGCTGTTTGTAAATGAAATGGTCACGGCGCGCGCTCTGGTTGAGGGCAATGAGAGTTCTTGGGCCATGGTCGCTGCCGATGAGGAGGACCCGGTTCGCTCCATCCAGCTCTACGGGACGGATCCCGATACGCTGGGCGCCGCTACAACCATGCTTGTTGAGCGCGGGTTAGCGGACCATATTGATCTAAACTTCGGGTGCCCGGTGCCCAAGGTGACACGCAAAGGTGGGGGCGCCGCAATCCCTTGGAAGCGGGACCTTTTTGAGGAGATCGTGCGAAGCGTGGTCACCTCCGCTGACGCTGCAGCGCCAAGCCCGGGTAGTGTCCCGGTAACCATCAAGATGCGCATCGGCATCGACGATGACCACATCACAATGTTCGATGCCGCAAGAATCGCACGCAACTGCGGAGTTGCGGGGGTTGGATTGCATGCGCGGACGCAGGAGCAGTATTACTCGGGCGCAGCACGTTGGCCGTACATTACGAAACTGAAGGAAATGCTGGACATCCCGGTTTTTGGTAACGGGGATGTGTTCTGTGCGGAAGACGCCCTCGAAATGATGGATCAAACCGGATGTGATGCCGTGGTGATCGGGCGCGGATGTCAAGGGCGGCCGTGGCTCTTTCAGGAGATCGCTGCCGCGATGTGGGACCTGCCGACACCGGAGGCGCCGACTCTCAAAGTGGTGGCGGAGACTCTGATGGAGCACGCGCGACTGGCAGTGGAGTTCGACGGGAACGAATCGCGCGCTATGCGGGAGTTGCGCAAACATGTGGGTTGGTACCTGCGCGGGTTTGCGGTTGGCGGGCAGGCCAGGCGCGGTCTCAACCTGGTTTCGACGTTGGGGGAGTTGGAGGAGAGGCTGCTCGCCCTCGACCTTACCCAAGATTTCCCACCTGTAGCGCAGAGGAACCGGGGCCGCAAGGGTGGATCGCGGAAACCGCACCTGCCGCACGGCTGGTTAGATAGTCAATACTTGGATGAGCGCGAACGTGCGGGCCTGGATGACAGTGACGGCGGTGACGGAGGATAGCTATGCGCACCCTTTTCGATACGGAAAACGCGATTGTTGCCGTGCCGGTAGTTGGGGAAACCTTGGAGGAGTCCCGCGCGCAGTGGCGGGCTGCCAAAGACGCAGGTGCGGACATGATTGAGTGGCGCTTGGACTTCTTGGATGATGCGGTGGGTGAGGATGAGAAGGCCGCCCTCGCCCAAGAAATGAAGGGCGAATTCTCACTGCCGCTACTTGCGACATACCGTACGGACGCGGATGGAGGGCGCTTCAGGTTTACGCGTCCGGAGGGATATCGCGAGGTCGTCCGTAGTGCTGCGGGTTTTGCGGACATGGTTGATGTGGAGATTTCGGTTCCCGGCTCGACGCAGCTGGTTCGCGAACTGGCGGCGACCGTGCCCGTTGTTGCTTCGTTTCATGACTTCACGTCCGGCCCGTCAACTGGGGTGACGAAGCAACTGTTGGAGCACATGGAAGACCTTGGGGCCGCGGTTGCCAAGGTTGCGTGGATGGTGGGGAACGGGCGTGACCTTGAGATGGTCTTGTCACTGCAACGTTGGGCGGCCCAGAATGTTGAGATCCCCAGTGTCGTGATTGGCATGGGACCCTTGGGGATCTCGACCAGGCTGGGGGAGTCCGCCCGGATTTCAGCCTTCACCTTTGCAAGGGGCGCCCAGGCCAGTGCGCCGGGGCAGCCAACGGTCGAAGAGATCAGGGAAAGTATCACCGGCTAGGGCGGGCGGTGTAGATGCGACACAGAGGAGAGTCACACTATGGATGCCGACATGAAGATAGTTCCGCTCAGCCAAGCACAGGTTGAAGACGTGGTGCAGAGGCTGGAGCTTTATGATTACGAACGTTTCCCGCTGCCGCGGCGCGGGCAGGTGCGTCTGGGCATAGAGAAGGACGGGACCCTGATCGCGGGCGTAGATGCGCAGATGACCAGCTTCCGGATCATGTACGTCTCCAGCCTGTTCGTGGATGAAGCCTACCGACGCCAAGGTTTGGGTCGGACGCTGATGGAGGCGTTGGAGGAGGAGGCGCGTGAACTTGGTGCCAACATGATCCGCCTGGATAGCTTTGACTGGCAGGGCCCCCAGTTTTACAGGAGCTTGGGGTATGAGCAGGTCGGCGGGTATTCTTCGGAGGCCGACGGGTTCTCAGAGTTCTTCTTTCTGAAGCGCCTTTCCTAGAGCCTCCCGTGGGCCGCTAAGAAAGGCCGCCCCGCCTATTGGTACTGACCTGGGTCCAGCGGTGTTGGTTCAGCGGTGCGGAACCAAGCGCAAGTCTCAGAGGGGAGTATGGTTCCACCCCCGGGTGCGGGCATGGCTCCATCGGATGCGACCAGAAGTCTATGTTCGACGGGAACCGTGATTGGGGCGGAGTTAACGTTCAAAACAACCATGACGGAGCCCGTAAGGTGCACGGAAACTTGGTTATTCGCCCACTCAAGGCCGGAGACGAACGCTAACGGCGCGGTCCCCATGCCTTCCCGTTTGCGCACATTCAGCATCTCCCGGTTCAGGACGGAGCGGTACGCGTTGGCGTCCCCCTGCCCGTACTCCAAAACGATGTCCGTCCCAGAGTCTTCGGCTAACACCGCGGAACCGCCCGTGTATAAAAACGGCAGGTAGACGGCGCCAGGAAGGGAGGAAACGAATAGGTTCATTGCACCGTATCGAGCCAGCGGCGCATCCTTCGCCCACCCAACGTCAGAACTACCAACGTGGTCTTTGGAAGGGGACCAACGCTGCCAAACATGGCGCCAGGGGACGGTGTGGCCAAGGGGGTCGTGGGCGCGATATGCAGAAACGACAGCGTCTTGGAGGTCCGCGGCATTCCAAGATACTTCCAGCATTTTGCTGGAGCGCAGGTGGTGGAACCAGTCATCTTCAAGGTGGCGGCTGAACTCCGCCTCCGGGAAGGCGGGGAGTGCGGCGCCAAGGATTGCAGACTCATTGTTTACCGCGATCTCAGCCAGTGCGACCTGAACAGCCTCACTGAACGCTGCCTGTTGCCGCTTCGGCGCCCATTTCCGCACGTTGATATCAATCGTTCCAAGGTCTACGCCGTCTGCGCCAGAGTGGAGTGCGCCGACAATCCGTTCGGTCACGCGCTTTATGTCCTTTGCCGAACCTAACTGGGGGAGGGTGTCTGGGGGAGACAAAACGGCGCCCGAAGGCAGCAAGAAGATTCGGACCAAGACCTTCAGCCCCTGCGCGTGTGCTTCTTCCACGAAGGACGGCAGGGAAACGACATCATCCTCAACCTGGGGGCTGGTGGGGCGCACCAGCAACGCCTCAAACCCGCTTTCCGCCAGGTCCTGCAGGATTGTTCGCAGGCTGGCCAGGCTCTGTTTACCGTGCAGCCCCGGAATGTCGCACACCACGGTGTTTCGCCACCACGGAGCCTCACCCGTGTCGCGCGAGTGAACCAGGCTGGTGGTGATCATTTTGTCATCGGTCACGTGTGCACTCCTGAAATGTGGCGCGCAATGCTTCGCTTATGTGGCCTCCATACTAGCCTTGTAG
>CAZTTD010000061.1:0-3143 GCA_964616925.1 uncultured Actinomyces sp. | reverse complement strand
ACGGCTCCTACGCGGCGCGCGTGCACATGAAAGACCTGACCAGCCAGCTGATCGGTAGGTTCTGCGCGGCCACTGAAGGAGCCACGCGCGCAGAATACGGCAGTGGACCCCTTGGGAGATACAGTGCGAATCTGGTTGTGCCGTCCGAAATCCAAGCCGAAATAGGTCTTCTCAAAGGCATCGCCGTCCACTACGTCATGAGTCCGCGTGAAACCGAACCCCTCTACTATCAGCAGCGCACCATCGTCCAAGACCTTGTGGAAGCACTGTATGAACGTGGAAGCACCGCCCTCGAACCGACCTTCGCCGAAGAATGGGAGCGCGCAGAAAACGACGCGGGCAGACTACGAGCTGTCGTGGACCAAGTTGCCTCCCTCACCGACTTCTCCGCGAACCAATGGCATTCGCGTTTCGTGGGGATGCTTTCAACCCAGCTCTAAATGTTATCCACAGGCGTAACGCAGGGTGACCCGCGCGCGCCTAAGCTGGGGCAATGGCCGGGCGGATAAAACGTGAAGACATCGACTTGGTGCGCGAACGCGCGCGAATCGAAGATGTCGTTGGTGAACAGGTCACCCTGCGTTCAGCGGGTGTCGGTTCCCAGAAGGGCCTGTGCCCGTTTCATGACGAAAGGACGCCCTCCTTCCACGTCCGCCCCCAACTGGGCCTGTGGCACTGCTTCGGATGCTCAGAAGGCGGGGACGTATTCAGTTTCGTCCAGAAAACCCACCACATGTCGTTCGTTGAGGCCGTTGAATACCTGGCGGGAAAATACGGGGTAACGCTGAGGTACGAGGACGGGGGAGGCCCCCGAACCGGCCCCGACCACTCCCAACGCCGCCGCCTCTTAGAGGCCCATCGCGTGGCTGAGGAGTTCTACCGCGCCCACCTGCTAACCCCGGAGGGCAAGGACGCGCGGGACTTCCTGACCAGCCGCGGCTTCACACGTGAGGACGTGGACCACTTCGGCGTCGGCTCCTCTCCCTCCGGATGGGACGGACTGCTCCGGCACCTGCGTTCCAAAGGGTTCACGGACGAAGAAATAATTGCTTCTGGCCTTGGCATCCAAGGGAACCGCGGCCCCTACGACCGCTTCCGCGGCAGGGTGATGTGGCCGATCAGGGACGTCACCGGCGCGACGATCGGGTTTGGCGCGCGCCGCCTTGGGGATGACCCAAACCAACCCAAATACCTCAACACCCCGGAGACCCCGATTTACCATAAGTCCCGTGTCCTGTATGGGCTTGACCTGGCGAAGAAGGACATTTCCCGCAATCGGAGGGTCGTTGTTGTCGAAGGCTACACGGACGTCATGGCAGCCCACTGCGCGGGGGAGCGCACCGCGGTAGCCACGTGCGGGACCGCGTTTGGTAAAGAGCACACCCAACTGGTGCGCCGCCTCCTAGGCGACACTGAGCATCCGGGGGCGGGAATCGTGTTGTCGGACGGGAGGGCTCGTGGGGGAGAAGTAATCTTCACCTTCGACGGGGATGAGGCCGGGAAGGCAGCCGCGCGTCGCGCCTACGCCGAAGACCAAGCCTTTGCGGTGCAGACATTTGTGGCGGTTGACCCCAACGGGATGGACCCGTGTGACCTGCGGATCAGTGGGGGAGACCAGGCGCTGTTGGATCTGATCGATTCAAAGGTACCGCTGTTTGAGTTCGTCCTCCGCTCCGTTCTTTCCACCCTGAACCTAGACACCGCCGAGGGGCGCATTCAAGGTGTCCGCACCGCGGCTCCCATTCTGGCGGGAATCAAGGACCAGGCGCTCCGCAGTGAGTATTCCCGCCAAGTCGCGGGCTGGTTGGGGATGGACCCGGGGGAAGTGGACCGCGCACAACGACAAGCGGGGGCCCAGCGGAACCGGGGCCAAGTGCGGCGCGGACCAACGAATCCCCCTGACACGCAGTACCCAAATGTGGCGTACGAGGGCGGTGTGGCTGAGCCACGCCATACACCCCGCACGTCCCAAGTCCCCCAGGTGTCTGAGGTCCCCCAGGAGCCCCAAGTCCTCCCGTTGCACCCCGACGGCCGCTACGGGCATTCCCCCGAACGGCTGGCGATTGCGGCAACGCTGCAAAGGCCGCTGGATGTCGTTGGATCGGGGATTGAGACTCTGCGACCCCAATCCTTCGCCAACCCCCGAAACCAGGAGATATTCGCGCACATACTGGCCGCGGGCGCCCTCGACCGATTCCTAGATCACCTGACGGAAGCGGAAGCTCAGTACGGGGTTGGGGACGCTGCGATATCCCAGGCGGGGAGAAAGTGGGCGGCGGAGTTGGTGGAATCGGCCTCTCCCCAAGTTGCGGAGGATCTGCGCGCGCTCATGGTCCTTTCCCTTCCCGTGGAGGAATCCGATCAGCGTGACTACGCCCAGGGTCTTATCAAGGCGTTGGTACGGCGAGAGCTAGAGGCGGCCGGACAGGCACTGCGCGCACAAATGGCAAGGTTGGACGCCACTTCAGAGCAGTTTGCGGAGGTGTCACGCAGGCACTGGCAGGTGCAGCAGCGCTTGCGGATGTACATGCAGACGGAAGACTGAGAATAAACCCCGTGGGGTAATCTATCTGTTAGTTGGCTCCGGAAAGAACTAGGGGGAGTGTGTGGCTCAGCGTAGGGATGGCAGCGTGAAGAAGAGCGGATCGGCGCCCTCGACCCCAAGTTTGCGGGACACGTCGGATATGTCTGGTACTCGGGACGGTAGCGTGGACGAAAGTGGCGCGGTAGGCGCGAACGTGCTCCCGTTCGTGCAGGCGGGGCAGAGCTCGGGCGGTGGGGAGAAGCGGATAACGAACAGGCTGAAGAGGGCGCGTGGCCAGTTGGATGCTCTTATCACTGCATTTGAGAGTGGCGCAACCTGCAGAGACGTCGTGACGCAGTTGGCGGCGGTGTCGAAAGCCTTGGATCGGGCTGGATTCTTGATTGTGTCTACGGCCATGCAGGATTGTTTGCGTGAGCCCACGGGGGACCAAAATCCGGACGCGGCCGACCCCAAGGACATGGATATTGAAGAGTTGGAGAAGCTCTTCATGATGTTGACTTAGGGGGAAAATGAGCGACAACCGCTTCAACCCCAGCAGTGCGGATCGGAAGAATCCGTATGAAAACCTGGCGCCGCGGGACCCAAATCAGCAATCTAC
>CAZTTD010000060.1:0-13538 GCA_964616925.1 uncultured Actinomyces sp. | reverse complement strand
CCTAGTTCGCGCTGAACCCGAACCCGAAGTCGATGTTCTCCAGGCTGTGGACAAAGTCCTCAAGTCCCGTGCGACCATCGTCGAGGGTGAAGTCCAGCGGGCTGTAGTTCATATCCGCCATGGCCTCTGCGGTGGGCTCCACCTCAAGGTCCCCGTAGCGAGCCAAACCGGTACCAGCCGGGATCAACTTACCCAGGATCACATTCTCCTTCAGACCAAGCAGCGGATCCGTCTTCGCGTTCATCGCCGCTTCGGTCAGAACCTTCGTGGTCTCCTGGAAGGACGCCGCCGACAACCATGAATCAGTTGCAAGCGAGGCCTTCGTGATGCCCATCAGCATCGGGCGTCCCTGGGCGAACTTGCCACCCTGGGCTGCGATGCGGCGGTTTTCTTCACGGTATGCCATGGAATCAACCAACTCGCCCGGCATGAAGGACGTATCCCCCGGCTCCAGCACGGTCACGCGACGCGTCATCTGACGCACGATGACCTCAATGTGCTTCGCGTGGATATCCACACCCTGGGAACGGTAGATCTCCTGGACTTCATCCACCAGCAGACGCTGCGCACGCGCCGCACCCCGCAGGTGAAGAACTTCCTTCGGATCCAAACGCCCAACGGAGAGCTGGGTGCCCGTCGTTACGTGGTCCCCGTCCTCGACCAGAAGCTTCGCGCGACGGGAGATGTCGATCTGAACATCTTCCTTACCGTCATCACGCTTGATGATGATCACGCGAGTATTCGGGTTCTCATCGTCAATCGAGATCACGCCGTCAGCCTCAGCCATGCGGGCAACACCCTTTGGCGTGCGGGCCTCGAACAACTCCTGAACACGCGGCAGACCCTGCGTAATGTCCTGCCCACCGGAGGCTGCACCACCGGTGTGGAAGGTACGCATCGTCAGCTGGGTTCCGGGCTCACCGATGGACTGGGCCGCGATGATCCCGACGGCCTCGCCAATATCGGCGCGCTTACCCGTTGCCAGCGAACGGCCGTAGCACGCGGCGCAAGTACCCACCAGGGACTCACACGTCAGCACGGAACGGACCTTGATCTTCTCAACGCCCGCGTCAATCATCGCGTCCAAAGACTCCGCGGTTACGTCGGATCCCTTCGTCGCGATGACCTCCCCGTCCTCGTCCGCAACGTCCGCGGCCAAGGTGCGCGCATACGCCGTGGTTTCCAGGATGGGGGAACGGACCGGCTTCCCGTCCTCGCCCTTCTTCGCGATCTCCACTTCAATGCCGCCGCGGGTTCCGCAATCTTCCTCACGGACAATGACGTCCTGCGACACGTCCACAAGGCGACGCGTCAGGTAACCCGACTCCGCCGTACGAAGCGCCGTGTCAGCAGTTCCCTTACGCGCACCGTGCGTCGCGATGAAGTATTCGAGGACGGTGAGGCCCTCACGGTAGTTCGCCTTGATGGGGCGCTCAATCAGCTTCTGCTTCGGGTCAGACACCAGCCCACGCATACCTGCGATCTGCTGGATCTGGGACCAGTTACCACGGGCCCCGGACTCAACCATGCGGTACACGGTGTTCTGGTCGGTGAAGTTTTCACGCATGTCCTCTGCAACCACCTGGGTGCATTCGGTCCACACGTCAACCAGTTCACGGTAGCGGTCCTCAGCGTCGATGAGGCCACGCTCATACTCGCGCTGGATCCCCTGCGCCTTCTCCTCATACTTCGCAAGGATTGTCTCCTTGTTCGGGGAGGGCTGGATGTCCGTGAACGCAAACGTAACGCCGGACCACGTGGCCCAGTAGAAACCGGCCGCCTTCAGGGCGTCCAGGGATTCGGCGACGAGGACGTTCGGGTAACGCTCCGCCAACTCATTCACGATGGTGGAGAGCGCCCCCTTCTTCACGTTGTGGTTCACGTAGGGGTAATCCACGGGGAGGGCCTCATTGAACAGGGCACGCCCAAGGGACGTTTCCAGTTCAATCGCGGAACCTTCCACCCAGTCTTCGGGGGCTTCCCAGCCGACCGGGGGAACGATGTCGTCAAAGCGCAGACGGATCTTCTGGTTCAGCAGAATATCGCCGGCGTCGAACGCCATGATGGCTTCGCCAACGGTTCCGAACCGCGGAACGATCTCATTGCCGTCGTCATCCAGGATGATCTCATCCGGATCCGCCGTCAGGTAGAACAGACCGTAAACCATGTCCTGCGCGGGCATGGCAACCGGGCGACCATCAGAAGGCTTCAAGATGTTGTTGGTGGACAGCATAAGGATGCGGGCTTCCGCCTGCGCCTCAGCGCCCAGCGGCAGGTGAACTGCCATCTGGTCACCGTCAAAGTCTGCGTTGAACGCGGCGCATGCAAGAGGGTGAAGCTGGATGGCTTTACCTTCAATTAGCTGCGGCTCAAACGCCTGAATGCCTAGGCGGTGCAGGGTTGGTGCGCGGTTCAGCAACACGGGGTGTTCGCGGATGACCTCATCGAGGACGTCCCACACCTCTGGGCGCTGGCGCTCAACCTTACGCTTCGCGGCCTTCACGTTCTGCGCGTAGTTCTTGTCAACTAGGCGCTTCATGACGAACGGCTTGAACAGCTCCAGAGCCATCTGCTTCGGCAGACCACACTGGTGCATCTTCAACTGCGGGCCAACAACAATAACGGAACGGCCAGAGTAGTCCACGCGCTTACCCAGAAGGTTCTGGCGGAAACGACCCTGCTTACCCTTCAGCATGTCGGAGATGGACTTCAGGGGACGGTTACCCGCACCTGCGACCGGGCGCCCACGTCGACCGTTGTCAAACAGTGCGTCCACGGACTCCTGGAGCATGCGCTTCTCATTGTTAACAATGATTTCAGGCGCATTCAGGTCCAGCAGTCGCATGAGGCGGTTGTTGCGGTTGATGACGCGACGGTACAGGTCGTTCAGGTCGGAGGTCGCAAAACGCCCACCGTCCAACTGCACCATGGGGCGGATGTCCGGCGGGATGACCGGCACCTTGTCCAGAACCATCGCGGCGGGTGAGGTACCCGTGGACAGGAACGCGTTCACGACCTTCAGTCGCTTCAGCGCACGCGTCTTCCGCTGCGTGGAACCACTGCGCACGGTCTCCTTCAGGATCTCAACCTCAGAAGCGAGGTCGAAGTCCTCCAAGCGGCGCTGAATGGCCTCCGCACCCATCGCACCCTTGAAGTAGGTGCCGTAGGTGGTGGTCATGGTGTGGTACAGGCGCTGGTCGTCGATCAGGTCGCCGACTTTGAGGTCGCGGAAACGCTCCCAAACGTCCTCGAGTCGCTTAATCTGGTCATCGTAACGGCGACGGGTCTGACCCATCTCCTTCTCAAAGAGACGCTTCTCCTTGCGCACGACGTCGGCCTTGGCTTCCTCAGCCTCCAGAACCGCCAAGCGCTCCTCCAACTTCGCCGCGATCTCATTGATCTCCGTGTCACGACGGGTTTCCAGGCGCTTCTTCTTCACCGCCACTTCGTCGCGAAGCATGTCGGTGTCTTCACGCCGACCCTCTTCGTCAACCTCAGTGATCATGTAGGCCGCGAAGTAGTTGACCTTCTCCAGGTCCTTCGGGGCCAGATCCAGCAGGTAGCCCAGGCGTGATGGCACACCCTTCAGGTACCAGATGTGTGTGACGGGGGCGGCCAGGGTGATGTGCCCCATCCGCTCACGACGCACCTTGGAGCGCGTGACCTCAACGCCACAGCGCTCACACGTGATGCCCTTGTAGCGCACACGCTTGTACTTACCGCACGCGCACTCCCAGTCACGGGTGGGGCCAAAAATCTGCTCACAGAACAGGCCGTCACGTTCCGGCTTCAGGGTGCGGTAGTTGATTGTTTCGGGCTTACGGACTTCACCGTAGGACCACCTGGCAATGTCATCGGACGTAGCCAGGGAAATTCGCAAACTGTCAAAGGTCTTTGCGTCTAGCAAGACTTACTCCTCTTTTCCTCAGGCTCTTATCAGATGATGTCAATGGAACCGGACGCCGCCAGCGGGCGAGCATCCAGGGTTATCCCCAGTTCCTCACCAGCACGCATGTCCTCTTCGGTTTCTTGCAGGTCGAGGACGTTGCCCTCCGCATCCAGTGCCTCCACCGCCAGGCAGAGCGAACGCATTTCCTGAATGAGGACGCGGAAGGATTCGGGAATACCCGGCTCCGGAATGTCCTCACCCTTCACGATCGCCTCATAAACCTTGACGCGTCCGGAGGTGTCATCCGACTTGATTGTCAAGAGTTCCTGAAGTGCGTATGCGGCACCGTATGCTTCCAGCGCCCAAACTTCCATCTCACCGAAACGCTGGCCACCGAACTGTGCCTTACCACCCAGCGGCTGCTGCGTGATCATGGAGTACGGGCCGGTTGAGCGCGCGTGGATCTTGTCGTCGACAAGGTGGTGCAGCTTCAGCATGTACTTGTAGCCAACCGCGATCGGGTGCGGGAATGGCTCACCGGAGCGGCCGTCGAACAACTGCGCCTTACCAAGTGCGTTGACCAGCTGGTCTCCGTCACGGTTCGGGTTGGTCACGGATAGTAGACCCAGAAGTTCCTCAGCGTCCAATCCGTCGAACGAGGGCGTTGCCACGTTTGAGTTCGCGGGCGCCTTCAGTGCGTCCCGATGCAGGTGCATAGTCCACTCTTCGCCGGCTTCCCGAGCCTTCGTGGCGTCCCAACCCTGCTTCGCGATCCAACCGAGGTGGAACTCAAGAACCTGTCCGACGTTCATACGACCCGGAACACCCATGGGGTTCAGGATGATATCGACCGGGGTTCCGTCCGCCAGGAACGGCATGTCCTCAACGGGCAGGATCTTGGAGACGACACCCTTGTTACCGTGGCGTCCGGCCATCTTGTCACCGATGGTGATCTTGCGACGCTGGGCAACCAAGACGCGCACGGACTGCTTGACGCCTGGGCCTAGGTCCCCGTCGTCCTCGTCCAACTCCCGCACGTCAATGACGATGCCTTCTTCACCGTGGGGTACGCGCAGGGAGGTATCCCTCACCTCACGTGCCTTCTCACCGAAGATGGCGCGCAGGAGGCGCTCTTCAGAGGTCAGTTCGGTTTCGCCCTTCGGGGTCACCTTGCCGACCAAGATGTCACCGGCGCGAACTTCGGCGCCAACGCGGATGATGCCGCGCTCATCCAACTCCGCCATTGCTTCTTCAGAGATGTTCGGGATGTCGCGGGTGATCTCTTCAACGCCGAGCTTCGTTTCGCGCGCATCGACCTCATACTCCTCAATGTGGATTGAGGTGAGAACGTCGTCCTCAACTACGCGGCGCGACAGGATAATCGCGTCCTCGTAATTCAGGCCCTCCCAGGACATGTAGGCAACCAGTAGGTTCTTACCCAAGGCCAGTTCGCCGCCGGACGTGGCGGGACCATCAGCGATGACGTCACCGGGGACCACCACATCGCCCTCGTTCACAAGGACGCGTTGGTTAATGCAGTTGCCCGGGTTCGAACGCTTGAACTTGGAAAGCGTGTAGCGGGAGCGGGTCGCGTCGTCGTTTGCAACGATGACCTCATCAGCCGAAACAGAGACGACCACGCCGGACTTCTCCGCGACTTCCAGTTCCATGGCGTCGTGAGCGGTGCGGCGTTCCATACCGGTCCCCACCAGCGGAGCTTCCGTGGTGAGCAGTGGCACGGCCTGGCGCTGCATGTTCGCACCCATGAGGGCGCGGTTCGCGTCGTCGTGCTCAAGGAACGGGATGAGGGAGGTCGCAACGGACACCATCTGGCGCGCCGAAACGTCCTGGTACGTCACCTCATCACGAGGGATCAGGGTCGGATCCTCACCGGCAACGCGGCAAAGAACCAGGTCATCAACGAAGTGGCCGTCGGCATCGACGGGCGCGGAGGCCTGCGCGATGTACTGGCCGATCTCATCGTCAGCGGTCAGCCACTGGACGTCCTCCGTCACGCGACCGTTCTCCACCTTGCGGTAGGGGGTTTCAATGAAACCAAACGGGTTGATGCGCGCGAATGCAGCCAAGGAGCCAATCAGACCAATGTTCGGACCTTCAGGCGTCTCAATCGGGCACATGCGGCCGTAGTGGGACGGGTGAACGTCACGAACTTCCATGCCGGCGCGGTCACGGGACAGACCACCGGGGCCCAGAGCCGAGAGGCGGCGCTTGTGCGTCAGGCCCGCAAGCGGGTTGTTCTGGTCCATGAACTGCGAAAGTTGGGAGGTCCCGAAGAACTCCTTGATCGCGGCCGTGAGCGGGCGGATGTTGATGAGAGAGGTCGGTGTGATCGCCTTCGGGTCCTGTGTGGACATGCGTTCGCGCACCGTGCGCTCCATGCGGGAAAGACCCGTGCGGATCTGGGCTTGGATCAGTTCACCAACGGCGCGGACACGGCGGTTACCGAAGTGGTCGATGTCGTCGGTTTCGACGCGGACCTCAACCGGTTCCCCATTGCGAACGCCGGGGAGGACCTTTTCGCCCTTCTGGATCGCCAGCATGTAGCGGACGGTCGCGACAATGTCTTCCTCAGTGAGGGTTTTTGCCTTGTCGGGGATGTCTTCGCCGAGCTTCTTATTGATCTTGTAGCGCCCCACCTTACCCAAGTCGTAACGCTTGGGGTCGCGGTAGAAGTTGAAGAGCAACGCGTCACCAGCCTCTACGGAAGCGGGTTCACCGGGGCGGACCTTCTTGTAGATCTCTTCCAGCGCCTCTTCGCGGGTCTCCACGGGATCCTTCGCAAGGGTCTCAAGGAGCAGCGGGTAGTCCTCGAAGAGGACCTCAATCTCACTGGAGGTGAGACCGATTGCCTTAAGGAATAGGGTGACGGGCAGCTTGCGCTTGCGGTCGATGCGGACCGAGACAGCATCGCGGCGGTCAATCTCAAACTCCAGCCACGCGCCGCGCGACGGGATGATGCGCGCAGAGTAAGTGTCGCGGTCTGAGTTGGGGTCGGACGCCCGGTCGAAGTAGACGCCCGGGGAGCGCACCAACTGGGAGACGACGACACGTTCGGTGCCGTTGATGATGAAGGTTCCGTCCTCAGTCATCATGGGGAAGTCACCCATGAAGACAGTTTGGGACTTGATTTCACCTGTTTCTGCGTAGGTGAAGTCGGCCTTCACATACATTTTGGAGGAGTATGTGAGGTCGCGTTCGCGGCACTCATCCGGAGAGTACGTTGGGGGCTCCAACGCGGGTTCACGGAACTCAAGGAGCATTTCCTTGCGGGGGTCTTCAATTCCTGAGATTTCTTCGAAAACCTCATCCAGACCCGATTCTCCACGCACCTCTTCTCCGCGGGCAACGGCCTGCTGGAGGGCGGTTTGGGAGTATTTGCTCCAGTTGCGGGTACCGCAGAGCCAGTCGAAGCTGCGAATCTGGAGCTCCAAGAGGTTTGGCGGTTGCAATGGTTCGTGAAGTTTCGCGAATGAAATTCGGTGTGTAGGTTCGTATGCGGCACTCACCGCGGTAGAACTGGCAGCCAAAGGGGATCCTTCCCGGCAGTCTTGATGTTTGTCACATCTACATGCGTTGCGCGCGTCGCATCCGGCCCCTAACTAACACTGTCCTGCACGCTTGGCGCTGATACGGCGTGTGGATACAGGTCACCTCGGACACATGGATGCAAGGTTTGAGTTTATGCCCGGCAATGGTGTATAGCAACTAGTTGCACCGTGAGGTTGCGCACCCTTCGCACGCCTGACGCCCGCCCTCGTGCCCTTCCCCCGCGCGCCGTGGCGCCCTTCGTCTCACCCGCTCCCGCACCCCTTGCCCCCGCCCCCGCGCGCCGTGGCGCCCTTCGTCTCACCCGCTCCCGCACCCCTTGCCCCCGCCCCCGCGCGCCCTTCACCCCTCACTCGCCTGGCGCCCACCGTCTCACCTCCTCCCACACCTCTTGGCCCCACCCCGTGGCGCCCGCACCCGCGCCCCTCGCAGTAGCCAGAAATCGCCAAGTTGGCTCTGGATGGGCCGAGATGACATGGCACGGATCAAGTTGGCTCCAGAAGGGTCGAGATGGCATAGCCATCTCGGGGGTTCGCGTGCCATCTTGACCATTTCAGTGGCAGGTCGTGTGCTCGGGGCCGGGCGCTAGGCATCGCTTGGCAGGTTGAACACAGGTTGGGTTGATTGAGCACGCGATGTGTTAGCTGAACACACCATGTGCACGTGCACATCGTGTGTTGAACATACACATCGTGCGTTGAACTAACACAACCTGCGTTCAGCTCACACAAGGAGTGATGGGGGCTGTGTGCGCGCTTTATCGAAGTCGTATGGACCGGGATCTGTGTCCGAAGGCGGAGGAAGGCACACCAGGGGACCGAGGATGCGTACGGGTACGCGCACAATCCCTTTGGATTGCCTGTCTGTTGCAAAGGCACGACCCGTTGCTTTTCCTGGATGTTGGTTGTTTTCCTGTTTGTCGCAGTGCGGCACCGCCCGAAAGTCTTTATCGGGGCGCCACCAAGCCACCAACCAAGGCACCAACCAGCGCGCCGACCAAGCACGAACCAAGGCACCCACCAGCGCGCCGACCAGGCACCAACAACTCCCCCAAAGTACCTCTTGCCAAATATGCCAATCGTTTGACATAGTGTGTGTATGCCCCAGAACACGTCCCTTGCAGGCGCCGATGCCTACACGAGCAAAAAGCCCACAGCACCCGTAGCTGCCGACCGCCCCAGTCCCGCCGCTGCCGATCAGCCCAGTCAGAACGTCACAGCAACCACCGCCCCCAACAAGGCCGCAGGCACCGTTGCCGACAAGGCCGACACCCACGCGAGCGAAAGTGCGAAAACAAGACCCCCCACCCACCAAGCCCCCAACTCCCTGGCAGCGGCAGACCAGGCCATCCAGAGCTCCCGCGCCCACACCGACCCCGACTACCCCCGATTCCACGTCGCCCCAACGGTCGGCAGGCTGAACGACCCGAACGGCCTCATCCTGAAGGACGGGGAGTACCACGTCTTCCACCAGCTTGGCCCCTTCTTCCCTGACAGGAAGGCGATTTATTGGGGTCATTGCTCGTCGACCGACCTGGTCAACTGGCACCAGCACGCCCCCGCCCTCGCCCCGAATGACTGGTTCGACAAGAACGGCGTGTATTCGGGCGGCGCGATTGCGGCGGGTGACGAGGTGTGGCTGCACTACACCGGCAATGTCAAGGCCGACGACGGGAAGCGCAGCGCCTACCAGTGCGCGGCGACCACAACGGACTTCAATGAGTTCACGAAACTGGACGTAAACCCCCTGATCTCCACGCCAATTGCGGGTTACACCGCGCACGTTCGCGACCCGTTCGTGGTGGGGAGCCAGGGCGATTACACGATGTACCTCGGCGCGCAGCGGGAGGACCTGACGGGCACGCTGCTGGTCTACAAATCCCCTGACTTGCGCTCGTGGGAAATGGCTGGCGAGCTGGTCGTCGACCACCCCCAATACGACGACTTCGGATACATGTGGGAGTGCCCCAACGTCATGGAGATGACGGATGAGGCGACTGGCGAAACCCTCGATGTTCTGCTGTTTTCCCCTCAGGGCATCCCCGCGCAGGAGCACCAGTTCCGCAACATTTTTGCCTGCGGGTACCTGGTCGGGCACATGGACGGAACCACGTTCACGCCGACGTCGGATTTCATCGAGTTCGACTCCGGCTTTGAGTTCTACGCCCCCCAAGTTTTCACCCTTCCCGCCGACTCCCGCCGCCCGCCGCTCCTGATGGGGTGGGTCGGCAACGCGTCGGAGGACGACCAGCCGTCCCTGCGCGACTACGGCTGGGTGCACGTGCTGAGCACGGCGCGGGAGTTGCGGTTGCGCAACGGGCGCGTCTACCAGACGCCGCTTTTCCACGATTTGGGCGAGGGCGAGGGCGCAGTTGTGAGCGTCGCCGCGGACGCGAACGCGGGTGAGGGCGAGGGCGATCCTTTCGCCGCGGGCACTCCGCGATTCCGGGATTTGGAGATCGCGGGCAGTGACCTCGCGGGCAAGACGCACGCGATTGCGGAGTTGCAGGACGAACGCAGTTTCGTCCTCGACCTGAACGTCGCACAATCCGGACCGTGGAGACTCACGCTGGGCAAGGCCGACGGGCCGCGGGTGGACGTGTTGTTCGAGGACGGGCAGATGGTCGTCGACCGCTCCACGACCCACTATCCGCACGGGGATCGGCGCGTCGTTCCTGTTCCGGCGGGCGAGAGGGTGGACGTGCAGGTGGTGCATGACCGCTCGGTGACAGAGATTTTTGTTGGCAGCGGGCACACGGCGTTCAGTATGAGAAGTTATTTGGACGCGGACGTCTTCGCGGTGACGATCAGCGGAAACGCAAAGGTGGAGGCGGCAAAGGCGGTCATCCTGTAGATCCGCAGATGTGCCCCGGAGGGCGACCGCGGGGTGGCTCGGAGGACGACCGCGGGGCCCTCAAACTGTAGGGAACCAAGGGACCTTAAGTGACTCGCATCACTATGTCAATCGATTGACATATATGTCAAAGGATTGACATACTCAATACACGATCCCCGATTAGAAAGTTCAAGGAGGAACACCACGATGGACCACAGTCGCGTAGCCGATACGGTACTAAAAGCCGTGGGCGGCCCAGAAAATATCTCCGCAGCAGCACATTGTGCGACACGCCTGCGAATGGTCTTAGTGGACTCGACGAAGATCGATCAAGCCACTCTGGACAATGACCCCGACGTCAAGGGCACTTTCTCCGCAGGGGGAATGTTCCAGGTCATCATCGGCCCAGGCGACGTCAACCACGTATACAAGGAACTAACAAACCGCGGAGTTCGTGAGGTCTCCAAGGACGAAGCTAAGGGCGTCGCGGCGGAGCAGCAGAATGTGTTTGCTCGCTTCATCAAGATGGTTGCCGACATCTTCGTACCGATTCTCCCGGCGTTGATCGCCGGCGGCCTGATGATGTCACTGAACAACGTCATGACCGCACAGGGCCTGTTTGGCCCGCAGTCTTTGATTGAGCTGTGGCCGTGGCTCACCGACTACGCAGCGCTGATCCAACTGGTCGCATCCGCAGCATTCGCCGCACTGCCCGTCCTGATCGGCTTCTCCGCCACCAAGCGGTTCGGCGGTAACCCCTACCTTGGTGCCGCACTTGGTGCAGCCATGATCTCCTCTGAGCTGATCAACGCTTACGCGCAGGTCGCCGCCCTCGAAGCGGGAACCATGACCTACTGGCAGCTGTTCGGCCTGACCGTCTCCCAGGTGGGTTACCAGGGTCAAGTCATCCCGATGATCGCAGTTGCGTGGATCTTGGCAACCATTGAGAAGTGGCTCCACAAGCGCCTCAAGGGCACGACCGACTTCTTGGTCACGCCGCTTGTGACGATGATCCTCACCGGTTTCCTAGCATTCATCGTTGTTGGTCCGATCATGCGCATCGTTGCTGGTGGCATCACGGATGGCCTGCTGTGGCTCTACACCCACGGTGGTCCGGTTGGTGGCTTCATCTTCGGTCTGGTCTACTCCCCGATCGTTGTCACCGGCCTGCACCAGTCCTTCCCGGCCATTGAACTGCCACTGATCGCAGACGTGGCAACAACGGGTGGCTCCTTCATCCTTCCGATTGCTTCCATGGCAAACGCCGCTCAGGGTGCTGCCGCTTTGGCAATCTTCCTGATGATCCGCAACCAGAAGATCAGGGGCCTGGCAGGCGCTGCGTCGGCCTCAGCATTCTTCGGAATCACTGAGCCCGCCATCTTCGGTGTCAACCTGCGTATCCGCTGGGCATTCTTCTGCGGCATGATCGGTTCCGCGTTCGGTTCCGCCCTCGTCGGACTGTTCGACCTCCGCTCCATGTCACTGGGTTCCGCTGGTATCCTGGGCTTCGTTGCGATGGTTCCAAAGGATATTCCGCTGTTCTTCGTGGCGCTGTCCACTGCGATCGCGATCTCGTTCGGACTCACGATGTTCTACGGCAAGACCCGCGGCAAGGCTGACCTGGTGGAGGGCACCCAGGAAGTTGTCGACGACTTCAAGAAGATCGACGAAGCCGCCGTTGTCAGTGCCGTAATCGAAGGTGACGATCTCCCCGTTGGTTACGCAACCCCTGCTGGCGAGGGCGCAACTGCCACCGCCGTCCTCGACAAAGTTGAGGTTGAAGAACTGGCTGGAGTCATCAACTCCCCGATGCACGGCATTGCGATGCCACTGTCCGCGGTTCCGGATGCAGGATTCGCAAGTGGTGCGGTTGGCAAGGGTGCGGCGATCTACCCGATCGAGGGCGTTGTGCGCTCCCCCGGTGCCGGCAAGGTTGTAATGACATTCCCAACCGGTCACGCGGTGGGTCTGAAGTTGGATAACGGCGTGGAGTTGCTGATCCACATCGGTATCGACACAGTGAACATGAAGGGCGAGGGCTTCCAAGTCCACGCCAACAAGGGTGATGTAGTGAACGCGGGCGACCCGTTGGTGACCTTCGATCGTAAGGCGATCGAGGACGCAGGCTACTCCCCCATCACACCGGTTCTAGTAACGAACCACAAGCGCTTCGCGGGCGTTGAAGCGAGTGTTGCAGGCCCCGTCGACTTTGCGGATCCCCTACTCCTGGTCGAGGCCAAGCCTCAATAACCCTTACGTCCCTGAAGGGAAACTGGGTGGCACCTGTGCGTGCCACCCAGTTTTGCTGTCCGCTCGGTTTCGCTGCTCGGTTTCGCTGCTCGGTTTTGCTGCTCAGTTTCGATGCTCAGTTTCGATGCCCGGTTTCGCTGCCGGGTTTCGCTGCCCGGTTTCGATGCCGGCCCAGTATCGCTGCCCGGTTTCGATGCCGGCCCAGTATCGCTGCCCGCTCTCCCATCCCGAATCCAACCGGTTGCACCTTCCACCCTTCCAGTCCCGTTGCGTACGACCGAAGGTACATTGCGGGGTCGAAGGTACATACGGGGTAGCAAAAACTGGGTCTTCATGAAAGAGGCTGTAGAAGGGTCAGTCGGTCCCTCTTGGGCCTGGTTGGTTGGTTCGTGACACAGGGTTCGGCGACGGGCACATCGTTGCGTTTTGGGCACAACTCTCACAGTTAGCCGTGTTAGTCCAACGCACGTTGTGCACGTACCCAAGCTGTGTCCGATCGACCCATGATGTGTTCAACTGACACAACCTGTGTTCGACCTGCCCAGCTATGCCTCACACACGGCTCCCCTGTTCTTCTTGTGCGGGGGTTCTGGAAATCAAAGCCTGGAACAGCCACGAAATCAGACCTTGGAAGAGCCACGGGACCGTCGAAGGTACATTGCGGGGCCGAAGATACATTGCGGGTAAAAATTACGGCGTTTTTAAGGGCTTTTGGGCTCCCCGTATGTACCTTGGGCCCCGCAATGTACCTTCGCACCCCATTCGCACACCTGGAGCCAAAACCCACGACGGACAGCACCCACCAACCTCTTTTCGTTTGCAAAGCCCTCGATGGCACTTGCGCACCCTCTTTGCATGCGCACAGCCAGCATTTCCTGCCCGTAGAGGCCCGCTTGAACACACGATGTGTTAGCTGAACGCACGATGTGTGAGCTGAACGCGCCTTGGGGTGTCATGCTTTGTGTGGACAGTGGGACCTGTGGAAAGGATCTTGGAT
>CAZTTD010000059.1:0-13658 GCA_964616925.1 uncultured Actinomyces sp. | reverse complement strand
CGTTGTGCCCGAAACAGGACCGATCTGCGAACGATGTGCCCGGAGAGGGGTCAGTTTACTAGTCGATGATCCCACGTACAGCCAACCAAACAAGCGACGAACAAACTGGCCCCACCCACAGCCCCTTCTATGAAGCGCACGTTAACTGAAACCCAGAGTCAACCTTCTAACTGCTTCTGGGCCCGTTCCCAAAGGCGTTGCAGCGTGCCCTCATCTATGGTGGCAGCCAACGCTGACTCCTGCGCCGCTGCCCCCGGGTCCCCGTGGACCTCCTGGTGCAACCGCTCCATCTTCAAGTCCAGGTCTTCCGCGGCCCGGGCAGCCTGCGTGAGCTCCTCAATCAGATGCGGCGGCACGGCGCCCTCGTACTTGTAAAAGATCTTGTGTTCAAGGGATGCCCAGAAGTCCATGGCGATTGTTCGGATCTGAACTTCTACCGGGACCTTCACCGGTCCTGTCGACAGGAAGACGGGTATCTCCACAATCGCGTGGAGACTCTTGTAACCGTTGGGCTTCGGGTTTGCAATGTAGTCCTTCACCTCCAAGACCTTGATGTCGTCCTGGGAAGCCAAAGCATCCATCATCTTGTAGGTGTCGGCTATGAAACTGCAGGTTATCCGGATCCCGGCAATGTCGCGGATGTTTTCGCGGATCGCCTCAACGGTTGGGGCAACCCCACGGCGAGCCATCTTTTCCAAAATGGACTCCGCAGATTTCACGCGAGACGTCACATGCTCAATCGGATTGTATTTCTGCAGGTGTAGGTATTCTTCACGGAGGATCGTGACCTTGGTCAGAATCTCATCGATGGCGAACTGGTACTCCATCATCAGCCGCGTGAAGTCGTCACGCATCTGGCGCACGAAGTTGGCCATTTGCGGCGTGGGGGCGGGAATAACCAGCTGGGTGGATGCAACATCGGCCTCCGGATCCCCTGTCACCTGGACCTCTTGTTGAGCCGCGCGTTTCCCCATTCCCGCATCCTGGATGGCGTTCTTCCAGTGAGTTCCCTGAACGGGAACCTGTGCCTCATCTTCACCGTCTTTGGCCAATTGTCGTCCCAACTCCAGATTTGTGGTTCCCAAGCATAGTGTCGCCCCACACACGATTTTCGACATGCTGGCTAAGAGCGAACAGGAGATCTTTTCCACTTGTGGGTAGATGTGGTGTTTCCGGGGGTGGTCACCAATTGCCCGAGGCGCCCATTAGGTGCATTATCAACCCATGAGAATTCTATCTATCCAGTCTTCGGTCTCCTACGGCCACGTCGGCAACTCTGCCGCTGTCTTCCCGCTACAGCGGATGGGCCATGAAGTCATGCCCGTTTACACCGTTGTGTTCTCCAATCACACCGGATACGGAGATTGGAAAGGCCCCATGCTTACGGGGAAGGACGTGAGGGATATTGTCGAGGGCGTTGATACGCGCGGCGGCCTTGTCGACACGGAACTGATCCTGTCTGGCTACCAGGGCGGAAACGACATTGGGGACGCGATCCTGGATTCAGTGCGTCTTGTGAAAGAGCGCAATCCGAACGCCCTCTACGCGTGCGACCCCGTGCTCGGTAGCGCCATCAAAGGCTGCTTCGTGTCACCAGAGGTGCAGGCACTGGTGCGCGACCGTGTGGTTCCCCAGGCGGACATCATCACGCCAAACCAGTTTGAGCTGGGATTCCTCACCGGCACCGACCCCCACACCCTAGAGGAGACTCTGGAGGCGGTGGATCTGGTTCGCGCTGAAGGACCCTCAGTGGTTCTGGTGACTTCCGTGATGCGCCCGGACGCCCCCGAAAACACGATTGAGATGCTGGTTGCAACGGATGAGGGCGCGTGGACGGTCCAGACCCCGCACCTAGACTTCCACCCTTCAGGCTCCGGGGATGTCACAGCAGCCCTGTTCGCGTCCGCGTTCGTTGAGACCGGCTCCGCGCCGGAAGCGTTGGCCCGCACTGCGGCTTCCGTGTATGACCTCCTGGAGACGACCTACGAAGCCGGCTCAACTGAGCTCAAGCTAGTTGAAGCCCAAGAAGCCTTCGTGAACCCCAGGTACAGCTTTGAGGTCAAGAAGGTTCGCTAACCCTTAGAGCTCCTCATGCGTTGCCGGATCTAGATCCAGGACGCGCCCATCTGCGCTGCCCAGCGCGGTGATGCTGGCAACCTCATCCGGTGTCAGGGTGATGTCGAGGGCGCCCAGGTTGGAAACCTGACGCTCCAACGTTGCCGACTTCGGGATTGGGACGACGCCACGCGCAATGTGCCATGCCAGCACCACTTGCGCGGGTGTGGCCTCATGGGATTTCGCGACGTCAAGTATCACGGGTTCCTGGAGCAACTCCCGCCCTCGCCCCAAAGGAGACCACGCCTCTGTCACGATGCCGCGACTGCGGTCGTAGTCAAGCGTCGAAGTGTCCGGGAAATACGGATGCATCTGGACCTGGTTCACGGCCGGCAGAACGCCCGTTTCCGCTTCCAGTCGTTCAAGGTGCTCCGGGAGGAAGTTGGAGACTCCAACCCAACGGACCAACCCGCGGGCCTGCGCATCCAAAAGGGCTTGCCATGCCTCCACGTATTTGTCGACTTTCGGCAGTGGCCAGTGGATCAGGTATAGATCGATGTGGTCCAGCCCCATGCGCATAAGGGATTCTTCGATGGCTAGGGTTGCTTTCGCGTGCTCGTGATGGCGCCCAGGGAGCTTTGACGCGATAATCAGGTCTTCACGTGGCACTGAGGTCATTCGGACGGCCTGGCCGACCGCGCCCTCGTTCTCATAATTGAACGCGGAGTCTACAAGGCGGTACCCGGCATCTATGGCGCGCGCAATGGATTTTGCGCCCTCCGTCCCGTTTAGGCGGTATGTCCCAAGACCAATCTTTGGCAGGTTGATGCCTGCGTTCGAGCGCGTCTTCCTAGTCACATCATTCTTCGTGTTTGTCATCGCGTCCCCTTCCCATCACAACCCTATCCGCTGGTGAACGAGGCTGCGAGGGCCTGATTCGCAGACGCCCGTCTTCGCCCTCGCCCCGAAATGTCGCGCGTTTGTGGCTACGCTAGAGGCGGAGGTGGCCATGCGTTTCCAGTTTGCGCCTGCGGTGGTGGAGGCGATGAAGCGTGCGCCGCGTGCCGGGTTCTTGCCGGCGAATGTCGCGCGACATGCGGGTATAGACGCGCCGTTGGCGATTGGGAAGGGGCAGACGAACTCGCAGCCCACGACTGTTGCGATAATGCTCGACCTGCTGGATGTGCGCCCGGGCGACACGGTGCTGGATGTTGGTGCGGGGTCGGGGTGGACGACTGCGATTCTGGCGAATCTGGTGGGGCCGGACGGGCGGGTTATTGGCGTGGAGCGGCATGCGTCCCTGGTGCGGAGTGCGCAGGAGGCGTTAGAGGCGTATGTCCGGACGCGGGAGGCGGAAGGGTACGCGGGAGACTTGGGGCGCGCTGAGGTTCGTCTTGCCACGCGCGGCGTCCTTGGGCTGCCGGCAGAAGCACCTTTCCCGCGGATACTGGTTTCCGCGATGGCAGATCATCTGCCACAGGACTTAGTCGACCAGTTGGGCGAGGGCGGAGTTATGGTCATCCCCGTTGCCGGGACGATGCTTCGTGTGGAGAGAGTCGACGGGCAGGCGCGGATTACTCGCCATGGGTTGTTCAGCTTCGTGCCCCTGGTAGAGGACTAACGCGCATACGCTGTGCCCGCGTTGCTTCAGTGAGCTGATCCGCAGAACGACTTGGAGAGGGCACCTGCAGGGCCCGTCACTTTTCGTCCGAATTCTCCTGGTCTTCGACCTGGGGTCGACCCTTCGGAAGTGCCTCACGCGCGGCCTCCCCGACCTCCGTGACCAAGTCACTAACCGTTCGCGAGGCCTGCCCCAGTGCCTTCGACATGGGTTCTAGGAGTTGTTCCTTCACACCCCTTCGAAGTACCTTCCCCAGCTGGTTTCGCGGCAGCTCCGAAATATACGCCACCTGCCGGGGCAGCGCATACGCCGAGACCTTGTCGTTCGCCCAAGCCCGAATCTGTTCAAGGGTTGGCAGTGGCTCGCCATCTTGCATGACGAGGGCGGCCGTCACCACCTCACGCGCATCGTCCGCCGGTATGCCCACGACCGCGACGTCCTTCACTCCGGGGTATCCGCGCAAAACGTCCTCGACCTGACTGGGATAGACGTTAAAACCGCCTGACAAAATCAGTTCCTTGCGACGGTCCGCCAGGTACAGGTATCCCCCATCGTTCACCGCAATGTCGCCCGTGCGGAACCACCCTTCTTCAGTGAAGGCAACGGCGTTCTCCTCCGGCGCGTCCAGGTAACCCGCGAAGACCTGCGGACCCTTCACGATGATCTCCCCCGGCGTGCCGTCGGCGACGTCCTTCGTCGGATCATCCAAATCCACCAGCCGCACGCGCGTGGACGGGAACGGCAGCCCCAACGTGCCAAGACGCCGAACCGGGGACAATGGCGAGCCCGAAATCACCGGCGACGTCTCCGACAACCCATACCCCTCCAGAATCACGCCGTGGGACGCGGACTCCCAAAGGTGGGCCACCTTCTCACTGAGCGGCATCGCGCCGGAAACCGCGAACCGGATACTGGTGATGTCCGTGTGGGTTTCGAGGGCGCCTTTCGCGATCCTCTCAAACATCGGCGGCACACCCACGAAAAACGTGACGTTACGCCGGCGGTGCGCCTCCAGCGCCAAGTCCACGTCAAACTTCGGCAAAACGACCTGCGTGGCGGCCTTCTTCACGGCGGACAGGAGGAAGAACGTCAGCCCAAACGCGTGGAAATACGGCAGAAGAGAGAAGAAAACCTCAGCGCCCTCATGCAGTTTGAACACCCAGAAGAGACACTGGTTGACGTTGGCGCCCAGGTTCTGGTGGGTGAGCGGGACCGACTTCGGAATACCGTTCGTGCCACCCGTGTGCAAGATGACCGCCGTATCGGTGCCCTTCGCCTGTGGATAGCCTGCGGTCAGTCTGGGTGTGTTTTTGACGAGGGCGTCCCACGACTGAACATAATCGGGCACCTTCGTGCGTAGTTGTGCGCGCTGTTCCTTTGCTGCTTTCACGGGCAGAGACAGCAGGATCCGGTTCTTGCGTGGCATCTGGGCGGTGATGTCCACGGAGAGTACCTTCTGAACCGGCGAGTCCCCGCCCACCGGAAACTTATCCACAGTTCCTTCCCACGCGACGACGACCTTTCCGCCGTGGCGGAGAACCTGACCTTCCAGCTCCGGCGCCGTCGCCAGAGGGTTGTGTTGGGCTGCGATCGCGCCGATGCGCTGGCATGCGTAGAAGGCAACGAATGCCTGCGGGCAGTTCGGCAGGGCGAGGGCGACTACGTCCCCGCGTTCCACCCCTAGGTCGATTAGTGCCTGGGCGGCGCGCTCCGCCTGGTCCAAGATCTGCGCATACGTGTAGGTCTGGCCAAAGTAGTCGATTGCGATCACGTCCGGGTATAGCCGCCCTGCGTCTTGCAGGAGGGTGAAGACTGATTCATCCGGCACCGGGATCTCAAAGGGGACCCCGGGTTCATAGAGCTCATGGGCTTGTTCCACAATGGGCTCGTATTTCGCGGCCGGCTTCCTTGAACGATCTCGCTTTGTCATTCGCCCAGCTTAGACAAAAAAATAAGGCGCGGTGGCGGGCCACGTATCCGGCGCCCCGGGAGTTGTGCAGGCCTCATATCTGCTGGCGTGGATGCTGGAGTGAATGCTGGCGTGGTCGCTGGCGTGGTCGCTGGCGTGGATGCTGGGGCGGCCGATGACCCCGTCGAAGGTACATAGCGCGACAGCAGTACTGCACCCGTAGACTTCAGATAGTGGTGCTTGAGGTAAGTGTGCTGCCAGCAGCAAAGGCTTGGGCGGAGTGCTGCCAGCAGCAAAGGCTTGGGCCGAAGTGCCAACGGGAAATCACGGTGGCAGCAGGGTCTAGAGCCGAACACTGTAGGCAGAGGTGCCTTGGGCGGAACTGGAAGGGTTCGTTGAGAGGGTTAGCATGACCAGACACTGGAACGGGAATTCGGATGGGTCACAAGGCTCACCGCAAGGTTCGGCGCAGGGCGACGGCTCGGCCTTCCCCATCGACCCACAGTCCTACACCGATTCCGCCAGGTGGGCCACAAACCGGTTCGGGCGTTTCAACCTAGCGATCATCGGCGGCACAGGGGTCGGCAAGTCCTCCTTAGTCAACGCGGTTTTTGGTCGAGACCTAGCCAGAGTCGGCCGCGGTATGCCAGTGACAGCGGGCCTGCACTACTACCATGACGACGGTTTGGGGATCTGGGATTTTGAGGGCTTTGAGATCGGATCGCAGCAAGCGCCCGGACAAACCCTGCGGGAGCACCTGGCCACTATCGCAAACCGCCCTGCCAACGAGCACATCGCGGTCGTCTGGTACTGCGTCCTTTCCACATCCGACCGGCTGACGCAACCTGATGTTGAGATGATCCGCGAACTTCACGCCGTCGGCCTCCCCGTCATCCTGGTACTAACGAAAGTGGACTGGGTGAAAAACCCTGTCACCGGCATGTATCGTGTCCCGGAAAACGTCGAGAAATTCCAAGCCTGGCTTGAGCGCCCGGTCGGCCATGACGGCCGCCCCATCTACCTGCCGATTGCGCGGGTCGTTCCCACTTCCACAGTTTCGCCACGCGGCATGGTGCCGAAGAGGGGAAGGGACACGGGGCATGGCCTAGGTGACCTGATCACCGCGACTTTGGAGTTGTCACCGCAGAGTGCTCGGGACGCGTTTCGTATTGCGCAGCAAATTAACCTCCCGTGGAAGAGAGACTTGGCGCGCCCGGTTATCGCACAGGCTGCTGGCGCCGCCGCAACTGCTGCCGCAGTCCCAATTCCGGTTGCGGACGCCGTTGTCTTGGCGCCGATCCAAATGGCGATGATGGCGAAGGTTGCCGGCATCTACGACCTCGAACTGAAAACCCTGCTGTCCTCCTCCGCGTTGGCGCAGATAGGCGCGCAGATGAGTGGGCGGGCCCTTGCTCGGAGCCTACTCAAACTCATTCCGGGCGTCGGCTCCGTCGTGAACGCGTCCGTCGCCCTGGCGGTCACCGCCGCCACCGGGGAGGGATGGCGTCTGCTATGTGAGAACGTCTACCTTGGCAACGTGAACGTCAACCAACTGGACTCCGCGTGGAAGAAGTACGTGCCCACGGCTCTGGACATAGTCCGGCAGTGGGCCGCCGCCAAGGCCGCGCGTCGCGCATAGGGGCGAGGGCGGAAGTAGCCGGTCAGCCTCGGGGCGAGGGCGGAACGCCCTCTAGTCCGCGCGCCCGTAGTCGCGGAACGCCTCCAGCGCCTTCTCTGCGTTCAACGCATGCATGTGCGGAAGTGGGTTCAAACCCGCCTTGATGACGTACTCCGTCAACTGCTCCTTCACGACCGCAACAAGGTTCTCCGGCGACCACGGCTTCGCGATGTAGTGGTCCAGGTGAGCGTCGTTGAGCGCCCTCACCGTGTCCTCTAGGTCCGCTTGACCCGTGACAAGGACCTTGCGCGTCGCCGCAGTTGCCGGCTCCTCCGCCACCTCAATCATGAAGTCAACACCGCTGGTGCCGGGCAGGCGGTGGTCGCAAAGCGCCAACGCCATGATGTCGCCCTCATTGATGATGTCCGACACCACCCCCCAGGCGTCCTCCGCGTCCTCGGCCGGCTCAATGCGGACCGTCGGCGTGAGTTGTAGGAGGTCGCGCTCTAGGGCGGCGCGCACCTCCGGCTCGTCCTCCAGGATCAAAATTGACAGCTTCACTGTTCCTCCTTCGGCGCCGAAATCGGCAGGTCGACAATGACCGTGGTGCCTGTTGGGCCCGTGCGAATTCGCATGGTCCCGTGGTGTTTGCCAACTATTGTGCGGGCAACACCCAGGCCTATCCCCATTCCGAAACGAACCTGGCCTGACTTCGTCGTAAAGCGGGGCTCAAAAACGTGGGGCAGGATATCTGCTGGAATGCCCGGACCGTCATCAATGATCTCAACTCTAATCCAGTCCGGGCTGATGCTACTGGTGCGTACTTCAACTCTGCCGATCTTTTCGCCCTCGCCCGGACCCTTCCGGACTTTGGCGCCTGGTTCGCCAAGTTTACGGACCTTGGTTGCCTTCGTGGCGTCATCGGTCTGCACAGCCCGCTGCTCGCTGGCCTCGATGATTGCCTCGGCTGCGTTCGTGAGCACATTCGTCCACACCTGCGCCAACTGGCCAGGGTGGCACTCAACCAGAGGAATGTCATCGTAGGCTCGCACGACGTCTATGGAACCAAGCGTGTGCGACAAGAGGCGGATCACGTCATCCAGGTTGACGTGCAGGTCGACGTCCTCCACCGTGTCCCCGTCCGGCCTGGCGTATGAGCGCAGGGAAGAGACCAACTGGACGATCCGCGCGGACGCCGAACGCAGGTTGCGCAGTTGCGTTCCGATGGACGCGGCCTGCTCCGCGCCCTCCAAGGAGAGGCTGGACCGACGGGTCAGTCGGCGGGCCAACTCCGGGTCGCGAATCCCCGCCAGACTCAGCCGCTGCGCCACGGAGGCATCCCCCGTGACCCGCGTGAGCTCCCTGCGCAACTCCCGTTCCTGACGCATTGAGAGCGAGGGCGCCTCCTCACCACTTCTCATCGCCTGCAGCGCTAAACGCGACCATTTCGGGTTGGGGGCAGTTTCCAGAAGGTGGGCTACGTCCTCGCCCAAATACTGACTCATCCGCTGGATCGCGGCCAACGGGTTATTGAGCTCATGGGCAATACCGGCGGACAAGGAGCCGAGGGACGCCAACCGCTCCTGCGCAAGCAACTCCGTGCGCGCTTCCTCCAGGTTGGTGAGGGCAGTGGCTAGGAGGGCGCGCTCCGTCTCCACCTGCTCAGAGAGTTCGGCGTTCTCAATGTGGAGCTCTTCTGCTCGACGCAGGCGGCGGTCCAAAGAACGGATGAAAAGCGTCGCGACCAGCAGCGTTATGTCGGGGCTGTCCTGGATCGCGGAGTTCAGCTGCTCAACGGTGAGTCGAACCCCGGTCACCTCACTAGTCGTGACCGCATTCAGCAAGGCGCGCCGCCCCTCCGACACCGCAAGCAGGCCGATGATGCGCCCCGTGGATTCTTCATGCATGACGATGTCACCGCTGGGACTTTCATGAATGAGGGCCACAGACCCGGACAGAATGATGGTGACTTCCTCAACCCAGGCGCCTTTGGTGGTCAGGCGCACCCCCTCCGGGAGGCTGATTCGCGGCTGGGAGCCTAGGGAGCGCTCTATACGGCGAAGAACCTTACCGATGATCACTGAGTCGGAGAAAGGCTGGTCAAACAGGGAGGAAAGCTCAGGGATGGAGTCAAACTGCTGGTGCTCATGAAACAGCGTGATCTGGGCTTTCATGCTCTCCACAAACGCGTCGGTGCGCAGGTCTTCCGCGTAACCAACCCAGTCCAGCCTGCCCGTGTCCACAAGCCAGTCCACGCCGTTGATTTTCAGGCTGGTCGACAGGACAACCAGGCGGGTGTCCACAAACTCCTCACAACCCGCGATTGGCTGCATGAGCATGTCGGCGGTTGGTGTGTCCTCCCCCACCACGACCGCCAGAATCGCGATGGGAATCGGGGCGTCAACCAGGCATCCCTGCGGAGTGCAACCCAGGGAGCGCGCGGCCTCCTCTGTGGTGGCAAACGGGACGACGCTACATTCCTTTGCCAAATGCTCACGGAGGAGAGCTGAGAGTCGGTCTGAATAATCGCCCTCGCCAATGACGACGGCCAAAGGCCGGTCTTCACCCAGCCGCGGAGACTGTGGTCCCAGCGCGTCTAATGAGCGGGGCGAGTCCATCTAAACCAGACCCATCATGTGCCACAGTGGCGGCATGGCAAGCGCCAGAACAAGGGTGAAAACCAGGCCGACGATGACACCA
The DNA here is from genome assembly GCA_964616925.1 of uncultured Actinomyces sp. Taxonomy (GTDB): domain Bacteria; phylum Actinomycetota; class Actinomycetes; order Actinomycetales; family Actinomycetaceae; genus Scrofimicrobium. Next base: position 3,755 of record CAZTTD010000059.1, on the reverse strand, counting down.
ACGATCGCCATGTCCTTCACCTGAACCATTCCCGTTGAGTATGCGATCGCGTTTGGCGGCGTTGAGATGGGTAGCGACATACCAAGCGACGTGGAGATTGCCACGATCGCGGCGATCATCATTGTGTTCGTCCCAGGCAGCGCAACCGACAGGGAGATCGCCAGCGGCACCAGAAGGTTGGCCGCGGCAGAGTGGGACATGACGTTCGCGAACCCAAGGCCCACCAGCGACAACACCAGCGTGACGCCAACTGTGCCCAGCGTTTCCCATCCGATTGAGTTCACCAGCCACGCATCCAACCCCGTCGCACCGACCCCGGTGCCAAGCGCGATACCGCCAGACACCAGCCACAGAACAGGCCAGTCCAGCTTCTTGACGTCGCTGCCGTCCATCACTCGAAGGCACAGAAGCAGCGTGACCGGGATGAACCCGACCGTGTTGGAGGAGATGCCGTGGAACGGCTCAGTCATCCACAAAATGATCGTCAGCGCCGCCACACCGTAGAACAGTTTCGCCTTTCCGCTCATGTTCCAGTTCGCCTCAACGTCGAGGTCGATTGACTGCCCGCGCGGCACGAACAGCACGCAGATCAGCATCCAGGAGGCGATTAGAACGACGAGGGCGAACGGGGTTGCCATCATCATCCAGTGAGCGAAGGAAACGTTGATCCCCGACGCTGACAGAGCACCGATTGCGATGGCGTTCGGCGGCGTGCCAACCGGGGTCGCGATGCCGCCAACGTTCGCGGCCAAGGGGATTGCCAGAGCCACGCCCGCCCTTGCCTTCGTGTCCTTGATAGACGTCAGAATCGGGATGACCACGGCAAACATGGTGGCGGTTGTGGCGGTGTTGGACATGAACGCGCTGAGGATTCCGGTAATGAGCATGAGCCCCAAAACCGTTGAGCGCGCAGAGCCCCCAAACGGCTTCAGCATCACAGAAGTTATGTTCTTATCAAGCCCGTACTTCTCCGCCCCGTCCGCGATCATGAATCCGCCAAGGAACAGGATGATCACCGGGTTCGCCAGCGACGCAAAGTAGGTGGAGGCGGGCAGGGCCATTTCGGCAAGTTCCGCATTCCCCGCGGTCGGGTCCCCCAGCGCGCCTTGGGCAACTAGGAGGACTTCCAACAGGATGACGAGGACGGCCGTGGCCGTAAGAGGCACGGCTTCGGTTACCCAAAAGACGATAGCCAGGAGGAAGATCGCAAGCATCCGCTCCCCCGGTGCATCCAAATTGGGGATGTCGAGGACGAACGGGATGAAGAACGCGACCGCTCCTAAGATCAGTCCGACCTTCTGGACTGGCCTTAACTGCGACACCGGTTTCTGCTTTGCAGGCGGGGTCAGGCGGGTACGTTTGATCTTTGAAGGCCGCGGCGCACCAGTGCCGGCGGTTGCTTCGGGAACAGTTGGCGATGCCGCGGAAGAAGGTAAGTTCTTCGCGCTTTCGTCAGAGGGACTCATGCTTCCGACATTAGGGCCCCAAATGCGCGCTTTACTAGGCCCTTTGACCAAAGTCGGGGTGAAAAAGTTTGCTATAAGGGGGCGGCGACGTGAGTGTTACCGAGGGTGTGTTCCACCACTTTGGGTGCGGCGCAGCAAATAGGGTGTAAGGCCGGAACCCCTGCCAGCCGGAATCCCTGCAACCCGGAATCGCTGCAACCCGGAATCGCTGTGAGCCGGAATCCCTCCAAGCCAGAATGCGGGGAATGAGAAGAACCGCCCACGCGTGCCGAAGACTTACGGCTTCTGTCGTCTGTTCCCGCGGACGCGGACTGCCGGATAAGCGCATTGCAAGTGCACCGCGGGTGTGCGGGCTATCGGTTCAATTCCTGAGCTTTCGCATCCCAGATTCCCGAGTGCTCGCATCCCAGACTCCCGAGCGCACCCGTGTGCGGGTTATCCAGGATTGCGGCAGGTTAGCTCACAACAGACACGAAATCTGACAACCACCCAAGAGAAAACCATATTGAGGGTTTCTGGGACGCCTACAAACAGGCGATCCAACGGGACAAAGGGGGATACACCCAGCCTGGTTTTGCCTCACCACGGACTATCGAAGGTTGTGGCGCACTCTCGATAGTTGTGCCCGGGAACAACCTTCGATAGTTAGCCACAACCTTCGATAGTCTCTGCCAGAGCGTCAGGTGCTTCAAGGAGCTTCAAATTTAGGTCCACTGAACGGATCGTTCTCTTGCGGGGCCTGAAACCTGTCTCGAAACTACATCAGGGGGCGGAAACTACATACGGGGACACAAAACAGCAATAAAAACGCTGTAATTTTTACCCGCTATGTAGCTTCGGCCCCGCTATGTAGTTTCGAGGGAAGAACGGTAGCCACACTGGGGTAGCCGACTCTGAGGGTGGACGGTGGCCGCACTGAGGCAGGTGGCTGTTACGCCGACAGTCCCGGGTGTTGATGATCAACGGTTTCCTAAGACCGAAGGTTGTGGTGCATGATTGATGGTTAATCCCGGGATTAACCATCGATGTTGGGGATAACCATCGGCCTTACGAAACCTAAGGCCACCGGCCCGCGCAGGAACAGGCCCGCGCAGCAACGGCAACGGTAAAGGCAACGACAACGGCAACGACAACGGCAACGGCAACGGCGGACGCAACCGAGGAATTCAACTCCACGCAACACACGCCACACAACGCCGCCAACCACACAAATCACCAAGATGGCATGCGAACCCCCAAGATGGCTATGCCATCTCGGCCTATCCAGAGCCAACTTGATCCACCCAACGCCATCTTGACCCCTCCAGAGCCAACTTGATACAACGAGTGCCAACTCGGCGTTCATACATGCACCCCAAGAAAACTTCCCGGGCCAGCCATCCCACCAGTCAGTCACGCACCGTTGACGATATGGCACAACCAGCCCCGAACCAAGCGGTCCCCAGACCCCTTTAATCAAGAGCCCGTTTGTTGTTCCAAAACACTCGTTGTTTTCCTGTTGGTTGCGAGTTTTCCTGTTTATCGCATCCGTGGGTCCTTCCGCAGGCATTAGGCGGGTGCTTCCACAGGCATCCGTGGGTGCTTCGACAGGCATCAGGCCGGTGCTTCCACCGGCATTGATAGAGCTGCCGCATTCCTCGATCAAGCTTGGATACAAGCACAAGCACAAGAACAAGCACACGCAGAAACACACGCAGAAACACAAGCACAAGCACACGCAGAAGTTCGCGGCTGGGCGTCACCCAAGGTTGGGCCTCCCCTAGCCCACGACGCAGCAAGCAGGGCCAAGCCGTAAGCTTGCCTAGTGACTCACAGTGCTTCTTTTCCGCCTTCGCCGCCCTCGCCAGTTGAGGAGTTGGTCCGGCTTGTCAAAACCGCGTCCTCGCCTGAAATAGCCACAACTTACGCACTGGCGCGTATCTTCAACACGCGGCAGTCGCTGTGCGGCGAGCGCACGCTGAATCACGACGACGGCACCCAGTGCGTCTTTGAGCACCACTGGGCCGACCTTCCGCCGCGTCTGGAGAGCGCGTTGGATAAGGCGGTCGCGGACGTATTCGACACGCCCCGCGGGGACGGAAAGGACGCGACACAAACCGCGGACGGTGGTGAGGGCAAGGGCGGAGGCGACGCCGGGAGTCAGCACAAGGCTGCGGGCGACCGTGAGGGCCACGGCGCGGACGAGGGCGAAACTGCGACACGCGACCTCTGCCAGGGCGCGACTCTTGCGGCGTCCCACGCGTTCGACACCCTAATCCAGAGCCAGGAGACTACCTCTTCTTCCGCGGC
>CAZTTD010000058.1:0-13811 GCA_964616925.1 uncultured Actinomyces sp. | reverse complement strand
AAAGAGGGGGCGGGACCCCTTGGCCCCGCCCCCTTCTAGCGTTACTTCTAGTCAGCGAACGGCCAGTTCCGTCCCTGATTGCCCGTGGCATCCTTCAGTGCCTTGCACTTCGGACATACCGGGTACTTCTTTGAGTCCCGCGTTGGCACCCAAACCTTCCCGCAGAGCGCAACCACAGCCTGCCCCGTAATCGCAGACTGGTTTGCACGATCACGACGGACGTAGTGCGCAAACCGATCCCCGTCTCCGTCCCCGGAGTGTGGTTTTACTTTCGGAAGTTCAAGAACGTCCGCACTGCCCGCCGGGCTAACCTCCGCCATCACTACTCCCCAGCCGCTTCCAGCGCCTTCTCACCCTCATATGCGATCTGGTAGAAATCCTTGAGCGCCAACTTTGAAGCTGCGCCCTCGTCCACCAAAATAGTCGCGTCGTTGTGGAACTGGAGGACGGACGCGGGCCAGAGGGCTGACACCCCGCCCTCGACAAGAGCCGCTACCGCATCTGCCTTCTGCTCACCTTGCGCGACCAGCACAATCTTCTTCGCGCGCCCAATGGTGGCCAGCCCCTGCGTGATGCAGTACTGCGGAACCTGGTTGATGTCGTTGTCGAAGAAACGCGCGTTGTCACTACGGGTCTGCTCCGTCAACACCTGGGTGTGCGTCGTTGAAGACAGCGACCCCCCGGGCTCATTGAAGCCGATGTGCCCGTCTGTCCCGATACCCAGGATCTGCAGGTCCACGGGGCCGTTCTCCACGATCAGAGCCTCATACTCCGCCGCCGCAGCCTTCGGGTTCGCTGCGGTTCCATCCGGGCTGTTCACAGCGCCGGGGGCAAAGTCCACTTTGGAGGTAAACACCCTGCGAATGAAGTTCTTGTAGTTCTCAGGATGATCCGCTGACAGACCCACGTACTCATCCAAAAGGAATGCCTTCGCATCCCGAAACGAGACCTCCCCCGCCTCATAGCGGCGAATCAGTTCGTCATATATCGGCACAGGGGAGGATCCGGTCGCCAAACCTATCACGGCGTCTGGCTTCGCGTTGAGTAGATCGGTGTAGAGATCCGCGCCCGCCTTGGCAATCTCATCTGTTGACGACAAGACAACTATGTTCACTATTGTTCTCCCCTATTTTCACTGGCACCCATGCGCCGCCACCAGCTTATGCCAGGTATGCAAAAGGGGCGGAGGTCAACTGCCCCCGCCCCTACTGTTCCTTCAGGAACTACTTGCCTACAGCAGCCTTCAGCGTGGAACCAGCGGACAGCTTCACACCGTATCCGGCTGGAATCTGAATCTCTTCGCCGGTACGCGGGTTGCGTCCGGTACGTGCTGCACGCTCAACGCGCTCAACCGAGAGCAGCCCGGTGACGCGCACCGACTCACCCTCCGAAAGTGCGTCGATGATTACGGACTGGAAGGCACCCAGCGCAGCATCCGCCTGGGCCTTGGTCAGGCCCGAGCGCTCTGCCATCTGAGCAACCAGTTCAGTGCGATTGATCGACATTACAAATCCTTTAGATAGGGAAACGACTAGCAGCCACAAAATGCGGCCAACAAAGACGGTACACAGAAAAGTGGTGCTTTGTCAGGTCCATTCCCTTGTAATTGCTCGCATTGTGGTCAATCTCCACCCGTTGGGCCCACCTCATTCCTCCAAATGACAGTTATTGCGGTAACCGCACTGCAAAACGCCCACTCGCCTGCACATTTTCCCAAGTATCGCACCAAGCGGCGGAATGACGATTTGGCTGCGGTTTACGGCAAAACCGTTCAACGAGTAGGTGGCAGCCGCCTTCTTTTCACAGTTCCGCCCTCGTACCAATGTCGGTGCGAGGGCGGAACGTCATCTAAGACAGTGCCTAGCCAAGATCCTCAGCAAGTGCAGCCAACAGGCGCGCCCCGAAACCGGTGGCGCCGTTGTTCACCCAGCGGTCGGCCTTCGATGACGAGGACGGTCCCGCAATATCAACATGCACCCACGGAACGTCGTTCACGAAGTTGGAGAGGAACAGACCCGCGGTGATTGTCCCGGCAGCCCTCACGGACATGTTGGCGTTTGAAAGATCCGCGATGTTGGATTCCATGATCTTCATGTAGCGCTTCGGCAGCGGCAGCTCCCACACCTCTTCACCTGTGGCATCGGCTGCGCGTTCCAGGGAGTCAAGGAGCTCCTCATTGTTGCCCATGATTCCCGCAATGTCGTTACCCAAAGCGATGATCTGCGCGCCGGTAAGCGTTGCGATATCAACAATCCAACCCGGTTCAGATTCGGCGGCCAAAGAGAGCGCATCCATGAGGATCAGGCGCCCTTCCGCATCCGTGTTGGCAACTTCCACGGTCTTTCCGTTGCGCGCCGTGATTACCTCACCAACCCGCATCGAGTCACCCGAAATCATATTGTCGGTCGTCGGGAGCCACGCATCCACTGGCACGGACACACCCAGGTCGCCGAAAGCCGTGAACGCACCCAGGACCGCCGCAGCCCCACCCATGTCGGTCTTCATGTCCAGCATCGCAGCAGCCGGCTTTAGGGACAGCCCCCCGGAGTCAAATGTGATGCCCTTGCCAACCAGCGCCAGGTGCTTCTTTTCCGTCGAGGGCGCCTTTGGCACAAAACTCAACTTGATCAGGCGCGCCTCATACTCTGAGCCACGATTTACCCCGATGATGCCGCCACAGCCCATGTCTTCGAGCTCGACTCGGTCAATGATTTCTGCCTCAAAACCAAAACGGGCCGCAAGCGCAACCGCTGACTCAGCGAGCGTCTTGGGGGTCAGGTGTGCCGGCGGCGCGTTCGTGAGGTCGCGGCCAACGAAAGAAGCACGAGCGAGGGCGCGGGCACGCACGAGGGCAGCCTCATAAACATCCTTGTCCGCCGTGGCGTCTGGGGCCACAACGGTAAGGGAGGTTAGTGGCGTGCTTTCGTCCTCGTTCTTAAACGTCACGAACTTGTAGTCGCCAAGGAGGACGCCTTCAACGAGGGCGGCAACATTCAGCGGATCAACATCCCCGGACACGATGACGCACGCGGAGCTTCTCTTGCCCAGAACTTTTGCAAGTGCGGCACCGGCTTCACGGTAGGTATCGGTGGTTGCTTCACCCAGATCACCTTGGCCAAGCAGGATGGTCGCAGCGCCTGTGGGATTGGGAAGCACCAGTGTTTGCCCAATCTTGGCTTCGAATCCTGTGGCTTTGAGCGAATCTTTGTCCCACTGATCCCACTCCAGGTTTGAATCGTCCTCCGCAAGGAGATAGGCAACCGCCGAGTCCTTATCAGAACCGCACTGCTGGTCCACTTTGTCCTTGAACTTTAAGGACACATTGTCGAGGGCGTCCAAGCCGGGAAGAAGATTGATGTTGTATGAATCGGGAACCGAAACCACGAAAGAAACCACCTAACAAGAAAACTATGCGGCGGATTGGCCGCTACTCCATGGTAGGCGACTTCTGAGAACCCAAGTCCTCTCCAGCCTTGGTTTGATTGACTTCACGTGGGCGTGCATGACGGATGCGCCCTCGTAATGCACCGTCCGTGGAACGGCGCGCTATGCGTCCTCAGGTCACTGTTTGGCGCCCGCAGTGTGACATTGGGCCTTTAGGTACGCGGCATCGGTCACGAACGGGGCGTTTAGGGACCTTTGGGCTCGGGGTTTACAAATGGCTCATGTAAGGATCGGGGCATGTTGAGCATTCCTGAAGCCCTTGACGTTCAAGCTGATGTAGCCGTTTCTAAGACGGACAGTCTGAAGACGCCGGGTAGGTTTTTGGTTTCGGCGATGCTCGCGGGCATGTACATGGGTATCGGCGTGGTCTTGATGGTCAGTACTGCCGGGCCGCTGTTGGCTGCAGGGGACGGGTTCGCGAAACTGGTGAGCGGCCTCGTTTTCGGCGCTGCCCTCACCCTGACGGTTTTCGCGGGGGCCGACCTGGGTACTTCAGCAATGATGATCCTGCCGATCGGCGTATATATGAAGTCCGTGAAACTGGGACGCGCGTCGGGCGCTCTGGCTTTCATCGTGGCTGCAAATGCACTGGGAGCACTGGTTTTCAGTATTCTCATCGTTCTGTCTGACGTCTTGGTTTCGAACGAGGCCGCAGGGGCAATGCTCTCCGACATGCTTGCCGCCAAAGCCTTGGAAAGTCCACTGGAATTGTTCACGCGGGGAATCCTGTGCAACATTTTGGTTTGCCTGGCAATCTGGATGGCCCAACGCGTCAAGTCAGACGGCGTGAAGATTGCGTTGATCTTTGTCTCGATCACGGCGTTTATCGCCTCCGGGTTTGAGCACGTGATCGCAAACATGACGACCTACAGCATCGGAATCCTCACGGGTGATCCGAACGGAACATGGGCTCTTTACGGCTATAACTTCGTGTTCGTGGGACTGGGCAACTTGGTTGGCGGAGCAATATTTGTGGGCCTTGCCTACTGGCTGGTTGGTGGTCGCCCACAAGTTGGTGTAGGTGCCGAGGACGCTGAGGTGGCAGCCGGGGACACACCGACCGGTACTTCCGCTGGTCGGAATGGGCTCAGGCGAGTCGCGACCTCGAAATGAACACGCGTGGCACCATTCGAGTGCACTCTGGAAAACGCAGAGCTCTTGCCGGGAACACACCGCTTGGCGTTCACGTTCCCCTTGCCTGACTTCGCGTGCGCAGCAACGCCACAAGAGATTCGAGTTCGATTCCGACCTCGTTCGCAGTTTCCAACAACTCATCAACCGGTCCAGTCAGGGTGCCAATGGAGGTGACCTTCTCCGTGAGCATTGCGCCCCGGCCGCGTCGCAGCTCCACAAGTCCCTCATTTCGCAACATCTGATAGGCCTTGAGCACAGTGTGGATATTGACGCCCAGTTGATCAGCAAGGTCGCGAGCAGCGGGCAGCTTCGCCCTCGCCACCAACGTTCCGTTGGCGACTTGCAGCCGAATAGCGTCGGAGATTTGCTCAAAAAGTGGAGTGTCAGAACCGGGATCAACGGTGATAAGCACTGCGTTCACTCCCCCATCGACTGCGCGCGCCCAACCATGGCAGCAAGTGCTCCCGCTCCGGAGCGAGAGTCTTCGGCCGTCACAACCACCGTTCGACCGTCCGTTTTGACGACTTGAATAGCACTCCCCGAGCGCATAATCACGCCAACGCCGCCTGGTCTATACCGCCATCCCCAGCCACCCCACTCCTGAAGCGGCGCAACATCAACCAGGTCAACCCTGGCGATCTGATCGAGAGGGACCGTTATTCCCGGCCAACCCAAAAGTCCCCGAACAACTAATCCTTGGCGCCCAACCGACACCTTGAATACAGTCATCATGAGCGCCAAAACGATCATCAACGCGGTGACCGCCAGCAGGTAGTGGGGCGCAAAGAATAGACCAGCCACGCCCGTCACCAGGATGGCGACACCTAAAGAAACGGTAAACACGGGGCTCATCGCTGCCGTTGAGGACCACGCAACAACTTGCGTTCCGTTTAGCGGCAGCGGCGTCGCAGGCATACCGATTTCTGTGAGACTCACCTTGGGAAACAGGAGATATGAGGCGAGGGCGATGACGCACGCAATCAACAGTGCGTAGAGCAAGGTGGACCCCACGCCGGGAGCATCTTTCCAATTGGCGATGCCACGTTGAGATAGGACCGAGGCGGCACTAATAACAGAAATGAACACACTCAACCACACCGCAGAGACGACCATGAATCTGACGTTGGAGGTGCTTGGGGTTCGCAGCAGAGGGAACACCATGATCATCGGTAAGACCCATGCGAGCAGGATGATTATCAGAACATAGATGAGGGGAGAGCCGTATCCGTCGGGTTTGCCGTTCACTCCCCAGTGGATGGCAACGGGGTTCGGAAGAAGGGGCACGGAGGCCAACACGATGACCAAAGCTGCTGCCGCGACCAGTGTTGGCGCGCCGATCCCAAGGAGGAGTGTGGGCAAGCGGATCCCCGTCTGCGTTGCTCCCCCGGAACCTGGGTCATCTTCTGAATCGAGCCCACCCACAAGTCCCGACTCACCTTCTGAATCAAGCCCACCCGCAAGTCCCGACTCACCTTCTGAATCAAGCCCACCCGCAAGTCCCGACTCACCTTCTGAATCAAGCCCACCCACAAATCCCCGCTCGCCCGCAAAACCTGGCTCACTCGAGCCCCCAGTAGCCGAAGGTCTTCCACTTTCGTTGCGCGGCTCTAACGTGCCTCCATTGAAATCGTCATGCGTCTTAGCCATGGTTCTAGTTATACTAGAACTATCTGCTAAATACAAACAGGAACCTACATCTCGACCCTCGTCAGAAAAGCCGCAGCGCAACTCGCGTCGGAAAGCTTAAATGCAAACAGGACGACTTAACCACGGAACAGCGCTTAAGTTACGTCACCAGAGGCCTCGAAGAAAGTGACCCACCCGGGCTGCTACCCGTTCACCCACACTTGTGCGGCGCACCGCCTCAGAACACTCCAAGATCCTCCGTTCCCCCACACTTGTGCCGTTCACCCACAGTTGCGACACTGATTACAGTGTTATCGCAGGGAATTCCATGCACAACTGTGGGGGAATGGAAATTTCCTGCACAGCTGTGGGTGAACGAGGAGTTTCCTGCACAACTGTGGGTGAACGGGAGGTAGCAATGCACAACTGTGGGTGAACGGGAGTTTACGGTACGACGCTCTGCACAACCGCGGGGAACGAAGTCTGGCTGGTGGCCTCGAAGTCTTGCGATGGCTTAACCTACATGCAAGCAACGAAAACCCCCGGAATCACACGGATTCCGAGGGTTCATAGTGGAGCTCAGGAGATGTGTGTCGAACTCGTTGCAGCTGATGATCATCTGCATATTTCGATTGAAGTTCTCGCAACCCGGAAACCGTAGGAACCTCTGTTATTTAACGCTTCCCGGTCTTGTCTGGGAGGAACTCCAGTCCGCGGAAACCACTGGCCCTTGGGGCAGAAGTCGCTTTCACTTCATTGCCCCAATCGTGGCGGACTCGAATCTAAATACACTTTTGATGAAAAAAGAAGTTGCTGTGGGTACCAATCACGGTACCCACAGCAACTGCGTGAGTGAGAAAACCTCACCTATTTAGTTAGATCAGTTTGCAGTGAGCGAATCAACGTATTCTTTGTTCTCGTCCATCCACTTGCGTGTGATTTCCGCATATTTCTTTGGGTCATCATTCTCATTGAAGAGGACATTTTCCAGGGAATAGAGCTGTTCAGAATCCATGCGGAAGTCAGTCAGCCATTGGGTCACCTCAGGCTGATCCGCAACAAAAGCGTTGTTAACGTAGACGTACATTCCCTCAGCGTCACCCAACGTCCCCTGAGGATCTTTGAGGTCCTTGATGGGGAAGGCTTCATAAGCCCAGTGAGGACGCCACAGAGTAACTACGACATTGTCGCCTGCATCCGTAGCTGTCTTGAGTTCCGAGAGCATTGCGGGCGTGGAAGAAACGATGTACTCCATCCCTTCAAGCCCATACCCGGGAATGACCTCTTCTTGCGTGATCTTGGTCAGACCAGCACCAGACTCGATTCCAATAATCTTGTTGTTGAAGAGGTCAGCATTTTCAGCCAGCTCGTCCAAGGAATCAATCGGCGCATCTTCGTTTACGGCAATAGTGAGCACCGCGTCGTCGTTCCATGACCCCAACTCGGTAATTGAATCCTGGTACCGGTCGATGTAGTCGGCATGAGTGACCGGAAGCCAAGCGTCCATGAATACGTCATAGTCTCCGTCGCTGAGGCCCTGGTAGATGGTGCCTGCTTCCGCATAGTTAAGCTCTACTGCGTAACCCTTCTCTTCCAAGATGAGCTTCCACATTTCCGTGACAGCGATGCCTTCTTCCCAGCCCGAAGCCGCAGCCAGATTGATCTGACCTTTCGACTCCTCGCCAGACGCCTTTCCATCTGCCCCGCCTGCACATGCAGACAGTGCTAGTGCAGCAGCTACCCCTAGTCCCACTAGGCTCATTGCGTTAGAGTTCTTCATCATTTTCCTTTCCTCGCGGGCTGAGCCCGTCTGGTCACTTTGAGAGTCCATAAAGGACCAAGTCATTGCTTTGCCGTATCCGGCTGCGGCTAGCGGCCACGATCCGGGCAGGCGCTGCCCAGCGGCCCGAGTTTTCACACCCGCGACGCGGCCGTTGCCTTCTGTTGCTTGCTCTGCGCCAATGCGCCGGTGATGCGGTCAAGAATCATTGCCAGGATCACTACTGACATGCCCGCCTCAAAACCAAGTCCGACGTTGATACGTTGCAGCGACTCGACGATCACGCCTCCAAGACCTCCGGCACCGACCATGCCGGCAATCACTACCATCGATAGCGAGAGCATAATGACTTGGTTGACGCCGGCCATGATCGACGGCATTGCTAGCGGCAGCTGAATCTGGCGGAGTACCCGGCCCGGGGTCGATCCAAAGGCGTACCCGGCTTCCACTACTTCTTTGTCAACGCCTCTGATCCCCAGTTCGGTAAGTCGAACTCCCGGCGCTAGGGAAAAGATGACAGTTGCGACGATTCCCGGCACCACGCCCACTCGGAAGAGCATGAGAGCAGGAATCAAATAGACGAAAGCAGGCATTGTCTGCAGGAAGTCTAAGACTGGCCGAATAACATTCGAGGCGGTACGGTCCTTCGCCGCCCAAATCCCTGTGGGGATGGCAATTACCAGAGCAATCGCTGCCGCCAAGATGACCAGGGCCAAGGTGTCCATCGCGTTCGACCACTGGCCTACTAGGACGATGAAAGCCAGCCCGATCACTGACCCGACCGCAAGTCGCCAACCTTTAGCCAAATACGCTAATGTCCCAATGACCGCGATGACAAGCCAAAATGGTGGAGTCGACAGGACCCAATCCACCCCAAAGTACGCGCCAGCGATAATCTCGCGGAGAACTGAAAAGAAACCTCCGAAAGTCGTGGTCAGCCAATCAACAAACGCGTCAACCCACGAACCTACTGGCAGTTCAAAGTTAGTCATACCTGAGCCTCTTCCGTAGCTAGCGACTCGTCTGCGACAGATTCCACCAGTTCCTTGGCGGAGACGGTTGTCGGCTCGATGACATAGTCGGCGACGTCCCTATCTCCGTTCGGTCCCGGTATGTCCGCCAGCGCGGCCAACAAGACCACCCGGGGCACCACTCCCACCAGGCGGCCTTGGTCATCAGTCACCGGGATCGGCAGTCGAGTTCCCACGGCGGGCTCATAGAGCTCTTGTAAGAGCTGATCATGGGTAGCAATCGCCGGTGCTGGGCTGATGATATCGTTCAGGTCGGTGCGTCCGCTGCGCACCTGACGCAGTGCGTCCTCATCCCAGATGTAACCCAAGAGCTTACGTCCACTCGAGGTGACGAAACAGGCTGACGTCTGTAAATCTCGCATTCTGCGGAGCGCGGCCCGCGGACCGGCACTGGCGGCGATGACTGCACGGGCAGGCTCCATAACATCGGCTGCCGTGAGGACTCTGCCCCGATCGACGTCCTCCACAAACTGCGCCACATAGTCGTTTGCGGGGTCTTTGAGGATTTCGTTGGGGGTGCCGATTTGGACGATCCTCCCATCCCGCATGACGGCAATGCGGTCACCCAGGAACATTGCTTCATTGAGGTCGTGGGTGATGAAGACAATGGTCTTCCCCAGTTCTTCCTGAAGCTCGACTAGCTGCTGTTGCATCTCGCGGCGAATCAAGGGATCAAGCGCAGAGAAAGCCTCGTCCATGAGTAAAATGTCTGTGCCGGTAGCAAAGGCTCGCGCGATACCTACGCGCTGTTGCATACCGCCAGAGAGCTCGTCGGGATAGTTATCAGCCCAGTCTTCCAGGCCTACGCGCTCCAGCCATTGTGTGGCGGTGGCCAGACGCTCTTCCGGCGGCATCCCCCGAATCTCCAGGCCATAGGCAACATTGTCGAGCACCGTCCGGTGTGGCAGAAGAGCGAAGTGTTGGAAGACCATTGACATGTGGTCCCTGCGCAGATTCCGCAGTTCGGTGCCTTCGAGTCCCACGACTTCATTGGCGAGGACGGTAATCGACCCTGCGGTTGTCGAGGTGAGTCCGTTGAGCATCCGAATGAGGGTAGATTTACCCGAACCAGACAATCCCATGACAACGAAGATCTCGCCGCGGGTCACTTCGAATGAAGCATCGATAACGGCTGCGGTACCTAGTTCACTGACCTGCTGACGATCCTTGCCGCTCTTGAGCTGCTTGACCGCCTCTGCTTTCCTCCGGCCAAACACCTTGTAAGCATTTTTGACCTGTATGACAGTCTCGCCGATCTGGAGATCACTCCCCGATGACTGACCATTTTCTGACGTGCTTGGAACTCCAGGTTGGCCTGGATCTACCAAAATACTCACCTCGCGAACGCCTAAGCGATTCGTTTTTCGATTGTTAGGTTGTCCCAGTTAGGACTACCCCGGAACCATACAACCGTGTAACGAGGCTTCAAGGGCAGTTTCCATAACCACACAACGTGACACACTTCTCATTTCGGGTCCACACTGAAGGGCGTTGGGCAACAACAGAGGGCCGCACTTTACCCCGTCTTGACACCATTAGGAGAGTCTTGAGTAGCCAACCCAACCGCGCCGACAATTGGGCACGTTTCGTGTCGCAATGGTAAAAAATCTCTATTCTCGGGCAGCCAAGTCGTTACCATTTCGTTACTAAAAGGCACCTTATTGTGATGTGAGACACTCACATGTTGAGCGTGTCGGTCACGAGATCTGCGGCTCCAAAAGCAGGGCAGCACCCGATCCGGAAGCTGCCCAACTCACCAACCTGCGTGCTTGTGGGGCCCTTGTGAATAATCGTCCCGCCCCTCGCTAGCCCCGCTAGTGGCTGCCGCTAGAGGGCTTTGCCAACCTTTTCTGAGAATTCGACGAGTCGGTTCGAGAAACCCCACTCATTGTCGTACCAGCCGTGGACCTTTACCTGGTTCCCACTGACCGCAGTGAGGGGCGCATCGAAGATAGTCGAATGCGGGTTGCCGACGATGTCACTGGAGACCAGCGGTGCCTCGGAGTACTGCAGGTAGCCAGCCAGCGGACCGGCAGCTGCCTCACGGAAGGCTGCGTTGATTGCTTCCTTGGTGGCGGGTTTCTTGAGGGTGACGGTCAGGTCGGTAATGGAACCGACCGGTACCGGTACACGCAAGGCAGCCCCTGTGAGCTTGCCATCCAACTCAGGAATAACCTTCCCAATCGCTTTGGCCGCTCCAGAAGAGGTAGGAATGATTGACTGAGCAGCGGAGCGAGCACGGCGGAGGTCCTGGTGCGGGGCATCCAAGAGACGCTGGTCACCGGTGTAAGCATGGAACGTGGTCATCAGCCCGGTTTCGATCCCAAAAGTATCATTCAAAACCTTGGCCAGTGGGGCCAACGAGTACGTGGTACACGACCCGTTAGAGAACACGTCGGCCGCGGTGACATCGAAGACGCTGTCATTGACCCCGAGAACAAACGTGGGGACAGCACCGGAAGCGGGGGCGGAAACAATGACCTTCTTGGCACCACCTTTAAGGTGGGCGCTGGCGGCTTCCCCATCAGCGAAAAATCCGGTCGATTCAATGACGACGTCGGCACCAACTGAGGCCCAGTCAATTTTGCCGGGATCACGCTCAGAGAAGACGGTGATAGGGTGCCCGTTGACAACGATCTTCCCACCCTCAACCGACACTCCATCCAAGTGACCCCAGGTAGAGTCCCATTCCAGAAGCGACGCGAGGGTTTCCGTGTCAGTGAGATCGTTGACGGCAACAATCTCGATGTCGGAGCCGTTGGCGAGCGCTGCACGCAGGTAGGTGCGACCGATTCGACCAAAGCCATTGATTCCGATGCGAACAGTCATACTATTTCTCCTTTTTCGTCCACCGCAGCGGTGGCGGTGGTGGTTTGTGGGGTGGCATTGACCTTGGTGGCAAGGCTGGGACCATCGGGGATTCCGAGCAGGGCGCGCAGAGAAGCAAGCCCCTCCTCAAAAGCAGTCCTATCCTGGGAAGCAATCGACAACACGTAACCGCCCTGGATCGTGGTTTGTATAAGGGTTGCTAACTGGCCCACACTCATCGGGATGGTGAGGGTACCAGCGGTGATTGCCTCCTGAATGGTTGCACGTAGGGCATCGTTGATCTCTTGGAAAGACTGCGCAATCGGGACGAGCATCTCAGGGTCGCCCGCCACCACCGGGTCCTGAGTGAGCCTTCCGATACGGCACCCCATGAGAGCCTCACGTGGGGTGTCGAGGTAGGCGCTCAGTCGCCCCAGTGGATCACCTTCACCACGAAGTAAAACAAGAGACTGCTCCTTGAGCTCGCCAACGACACTGTCGATCGCCGCCATACCAAGGTCGCGTTTAGTGGGAAAATGGTGATACATGCTGCCCTGGCCGACCCCCGCCGATTCACGTACCTCGCGCGGAGTCGTTGCCGCAAAACCCCGCTCCCACATGAGCGTCCCCATAGCCTCGATCATTCGGTCCTTTGAAGTCATACATCCGCCATACCTACCTCTAGGTACAGAGTCAACGGTGTGGTTCCAGATCGAGGCTAATTCCAGACTCATTTGAGCAGGGGCGGAACTAGAGAGCTCGCGGGATAGCGGCGTGATTTGGTGTCTTTATGGTGGGTTTTTTGTTGGTGTGGTGGGGGAAAGTCGTGTTTCTTATGGTCTGGGGGCATAAAGTTAGTTGGGTCCTTGACGTGCGTGATTTGTCTGGTAGGCACACTGCTGGTGGTCTTCAAATATGGGAAGACCAGCGTCAAAGCGGAAATGTCAGGCTTGTGGTGAGCCTGGTCTGTAACGTAACGGGACACGAAACGGGCGAACTCGGTGGAGATGCACGAAATGCGGCGCGAGTATCAGACGGACCCGCACCGATCAAAAGGATCTATCCCAGTTACAGCAGTTTTTGTCCTGGATTACCGGGCTAGACACACAATCTCGTATAGATGGGACCCGTACAGGACGCACCTTCCGGCAGGACACCGCGTGGTGTTGGAATATTCCCATCCCGAAACCAGAAGCGACCGGGGTGGTACATGATCAGGTGTTCCTTGATGGCACCTACCTCGCCTATAACTGGTGCCTACTTGTTGCCCGCAGTGGTACTACCGGTGGCAGTGGCCCAGTGGTGGGGTGGCAATGGTGCACAAGTGAGAACGCACCCGCCTACACACAACTCTTGAATACTATTCCGGCGCCCCTGGTGGTAACAACAGATGGGAATGGTGGAGCCTTGAAAGCTATACGTCAGTGTTGGCCAGACTCAAAGATCCAACGCTGCCTGTTGCATGTTCACCGCAACAACGCTCGGGACCTGACAAGGAACCCGAAAACCACAGCTGGCAGGGCACTCCTAGGACTGAGTAAGCAGTTATTGAGAGTTACTAGTAAAGAGGAGGCGGCCAAGTGGGCCACTCTTCTAGCTGCCTTCCACTCCCAATACTCCACGTATCTGAAAGAACGTACCTATGCGAAAGATGACCCTGATGGAGCAGCAGCCAGAGGAAAGAAGAGCACTGGCTGGTGGTACACCCACGGCAGAGACCGCAAAGTCTACCGGCGACTGAGCCGCCTTTACCAGCAAGGAGACCTTTTCACCTACCTCACCACCACCGACACTCCTATGGACCGGACCACGAACCCCGTGGAATCCATCAATCACCAAATCAAACAGGTCATCAAGCACCACCCCGGCTTATCTGAAGACCACCTGATCTGCGCCATCGAATGGGTCCTCCACCAGTACACCGAGACCCCAGCTACTCCCAAAGAAATCCTGAAAACCTGGCGACAAGCCGGGAAACCCGCCCGCAG
>CAZTTD010000057.1:0-14599 GCA_964616925.1 uncultured Actinomyces sp. | reverse complement strand
ACTGGCGGGGCAGGTACATACGGTATTCTGATTTGGTGATTCACGACCAAACGGATATGCCTTTGGCCCACCCCAACATTGTATGGGCTCCCTTGCGGGTCTCCGACGCGGAGGCACTGCATAGGCTTCTGGCCCATGTTGAGGAAGTAGAGGCGCTTCCATACCGCACTTCACTGGCGGAAGTTGACGCCATGTTGAGGAGGTCGACCCAGTGGGAGGGTGTCGCAGGCTACCTGGTCGACGACGAATACTTGGGTACCCCCGACGCAGAAATGGTGACGTTTGGGTACGTTGGACTGTCAGCCGGAAGCAATGATGAGGTCGTGTGTCATGGAGTGGTGATGCCCAATCACAGGTCCGGTGGCATTGGGTCAAAGGTTTTGCATTGGCAGACTCGCGCAGGTGCACGCCTGCTGGAGCGACACACGGAGCACAGCCAGGGAACCCTGACGCACCTTCTCTCCGCGTCAGATGACGACTTCAAGGCGGGTCTTTCAGCGCTTGGATACCGCCATGAGGGCAGCGTTGTGGAGCTGCGCGCCGACGTTGAATCGTGGGTGCCGCAAGCGGTCCTGCCACCTTACGTGGAGATCGTGCCCTGGTGCGAAGACCTTGACGACCGCGCACGCCGAACGTTCAACAGCGTCAATGCGCAGTTGGGGTCGGACGTGCGCGCGTCTAAGTCACAGTGGCAACAGATGAACGCGGCGATGAACAGGGACTGGTCATTTCTGGCGGTCAACCAAGAAGGGGACCGCCCGCGCGTCGTCGGTTTGATAAGTACGGGTGGGTTTGAACAGGATTGGGACGCCCTCGGATGGAAAGAAGGCGTCCTGCAGATCGTGGCGGTGTTCGAACCGGACGGTCACGACGAAATCCTGCGCGCGCTACTGGATACGTGCATGGAGGCGCTGGTCACGTCGGGCTTGGATAAGCTCTCCGTCACGCTGGATCCGGTAGAAGATGAGCCAACCACCCTCTTCTACCGGCGCAACGGTTTTGAGGTCGCGCGCAGGTTCGACACCTACACCCTGACCATCAGGAACAGACCAAGGGTCCTGCCGACCTCGCCAAAATCAAGCAAGGACGTCGACGACTGAACCAAGCGGGTCTCCGGACCCATCGCGTCTTGTGGTGGGCTCGGGAAGTTTTTGGTACCCCCCATTGGCCTTCAGCGCGACCGGAATGTGCGCCCCGGCCCATGCGAGAGCCAAGTGCGACTCATTGACTAGGAACCGCTGGCACCGCACGCCCATTGTCGCGCGGCCCTTCGCAGGGTAGGCCACCAGCGGTGTCACCTTCGCGCTTCCCGGTGCCGTGCCCGGGAACCCACCTTTGGGCTCAGAAATGGTCGCTACCATCGCCTCTTCGGTTTCGTTGACGCCGCCGAAGAAAATCACCTCATCGTCCTCGGCCAGCTTGATCCCGGCCACGCCCCCTGCGGCCGCCCCCTGAGGACGCACGATGGACACGGGGAACTTCAGAAGCTGGGCGTTGCGCGTGATGAAGACAGCCATGTCGGTCTCTGCTGATGAAGATCCCCCAACCACGGCGTCGCCCTTTTCGAGGCCGATCACCGGCCAAGAGTCCCGATTACTGGGCCACTGCGCACGCACCCGCTTCACCACGCCACGCACGGTGCCCAGCGTCAGGGTGAAGTCGGGGTCCTCACTAACCACCACGAGTGGCTTCGCGTCCGTGGACTCCGGCGCCAGTTCACTGAACGCAATCGCTCCGGCAAGGGACTGGGACAGATCCGACCGCGCCAGTCCGGGAAGGGTTTCCACGCCCAGCCGGTGCGCCATGCCGTCGCTGGTCACAATGACGACTTTTCCGCGTGTAGTCGCAGTTCCCCAGGACATCCATGGCTGGGATCCCTTGGGATGGGGCGAGGACGGAGGCTCCGTGCCGGGTAGCCGCGCCAGCTCACCTTGGGGGGTGAGCACCACGACGCATGGCTCATCAGGAATCTCCAGCTCTCCACTGGCCCCACTGAGCGCAAGCTCCGCGGTTGGCGGCGCCTCCAGCAGGACCGTGCGCCTGGGGGAGGAGATCAACCTAATGGTTTCCTCAATGTTCTCTCCGACCTTTTTCTTGAGGAGTTTCCGAGAACCCGCAATCGCGCGCAGTTCGTCGAGGGCGGTCTTCAGGTCGGAGGCCTCATCCTCCAGCTCGATTCGCGAAAAGCGCGTTAGTCTGCGCAGACGGAGCTCCAGAATGTACTGGGCTTGCGCCTGCGAAAGGTCAAAGGCGGTGCGCAACCGCTTCTCCGCCTCCGCGGCGTCAGCACTGGAGCGAATGATCGCAATCACGTCATCAATGTCAAGGATTGCCCGCAGGAGTCCCTCAACAAGGTGCAACCGCTCTTCTTTGCGCTTTATGAGGAAGAGAGTGCGCCGCAGTGTCACGTCCAGCCGGTGGGCTATGAAGACCTCCAGCATGTCTTTCAACGTGAGTGTCTTAGGCTGCCCATTGACCAGGGCGACCGCGTTGGTTGCGAAAGAGTCCTCCAGCGGCGTGTATTTGTAGAGCAGCGACAGGACGGATTCAGGGTTGAAACCATTCTTGAGGCTGATGACTAGGCGCAGCCCGTGCTCCCGGTCTGTCAGGTTGGACACGGCGGATATGCCCTTGATGCGGCCCGCGTTCACCCCGTCCTTGATCTTTTCAATCACGCGTTCCGGGCCGATCATGTAGGGCAGCTCCGTGATGACGATGCCCATTTTTCGGGGCGTTAGCCTCTCTATGGACGCCTTCGCACGGACCTTGAAGATGCCCCTCCCGCCCTCATAAGACTCCTTGACACCATCCAGACCCGGGATGATCCCTCCGCCTGGGAAATCTGGGCCCGGCACGAATCGCATCAGTTCTTCGACGGAAGCCGAAGGATTGTGAAGTAGGTGGAGGGCACCGCGCAGGGTCTCCGCGGGATTGTGGGGCGCAATCTGGGTCGCCATACCCACTGCAATGCCGGATGCACCATTGACCAGCAGCGAAGGGAACTGCGCCGGCAGCACCTCGGGTTGCTGGAACTGATTGTCGTAGTTGGGGACGAAGTTCACGGCGTCCTCGTCCAACCCCTGCGTCAGAAGCCCCGCCGAAGCCGCCAGCCGCGCCTCCGTGTACCTTGCAGCCGCAGGCCCGTCATCTAGCGACCCGAAGTTGCCGTGACCATCCACCAGTGGCAGCCGCAGGTTGAAGTCCTGTGCAAGACGTACGAGGGCGTCGTAGATCGGCGCGTCACCGTGGGGATGGAGCTTACCCATCACCTCTCCGACGACCCTTTGGGACTTCACGTGTCCATGCTTTGGGGTGAGCCCCATCTGGTGCATCTGGAACACGATTCGCCTCTGCACAGGCTTTAGCCCATCGCGTGCATCAGGTAGTGCGCGAGCGTAAATTACTGAGTAGGCGTATTCCAAAAAGGAGTCGCGCATCTCCACTGACACGTCAATGTTGTCAATGTTGTCCTCTTCTTCGGCGCTCACTACGTTTATAGACATGGGGGCCATTATTGTGGAGATCAGGCAAATACTGCGGTGCCCACGCTACGGGAGAACAAACTGTGACAACTACCTTTGAAAAGATCAAGGCCGTGGACTTCCACGTGGACACTTTGGAGCGCGTTGTGCGCCAGTTAAATGGCGGTCATTTCCCCAACGACGCCCTGTTTCAGTTGGAGACAACGTTCGACGATGAGTCCGTCTTCCGTCACTTCGACTACCTGGGTTTGCGCAACGGAGTGCTGACGTCCGTCCACATCGATGAACTCCCCGTTGGTGTCCACTGGTACGCCAGTGTCACGCCGGTTTCCCGGGTTACCAGTGT
This sequence comes from uncultured Actinomyces sp., assembly GCA_964616925.1. Classification (GTDB taxonomy): domain Bacteria; phylum Actinomycetota; class Actinomycetes; order Actinomycetales; family Actinomycetaceae; genus Scrofimicrobium. Next base: position 10,771 of record CAZTTD010000057.1, on the reverse strand, counting down.
GGAGATCGGGCAATCGACTGTTCCGCCTTCGTACATGGCGGCGGAGGACGATTTTCCGCCGGCGCACGCTCATGGGTTTCCTCGTCAAGAAGACCTGACGTTGATGCTCTCGATAGAGGGGCGCTCCCTGGTTGAAATGGAGCCTCTGGCATGTGAGGACCCACATTGTGAGGCCGACCATGGAATGGTTGGTGGGACGAAGAATGAGGGGATTGCGATCACTTTCCAAGAGGAATCTGAGAACAGCACCGCGTCGGAAGCCATGGCTTTCGTAGGGGTATTGGCTGCGGCGATGGGGCAGAAGTGAACGCTTGGACCCACCAACCCCTGCCACCCGATGTGCTCCCGCCCGGATCTCAGCATCCGAATTCGCTCACACGCTTACTTCCTGCGGTGGGGTGGGGTGTCTCAGCAGGAACACTATCGATGCTGGGGGAGGACGCACGCAAATCCTTCCATGACTTTGGGTTAGAAATGATGGCGCCTACTGTCATCATCATGGTGGACGGATTGGGGCTGAATCAGGTTCTTGACAAGCTGGGGCATGCGCCGACCTTGCGGGCCGCGGCGGTAGAGCCGGTTGCCGCGCAGACGTGTGCGCCCTCGACCACAGCCTCGGCTTTGACGGCGTTCGCGACAGGGGAGCTGCCCGGGCAGACCAACATGGTTGGTTACTCCGTTGCCCACGGCGCCACCGTCATGAATTTGATCAAGTTTCGCCCCGGCGTTGACGCGCGTGCGTGGCAGCCGGTGCCCACCTATTTTGAAAGATTTGCGAACGAGGGCGTTGCTTCGGCCGTCGTGACGGACCCCCGGTTCGCGAACAGCGGGCTTACCAATGCCGCCATGCGGGGCCCCCGGTTCGCTCCTGCCGCGAAGTTGGCTGACCGCTTCGACGTCGCTTTGCGGATGATCCGCTCAGGCACCGCCATTTGCTACGTGTACTGGGCTGCGATAGACAAAGCGGGGCACGGCCACGGACCGCAGTCTGCGCAGTGGGCTGAGGCCCTGGAAGATTTTGACTCTGCCCTTGGCGCGTTTCTTCGCAGAGTCCCGCCGGGCACGCAGGTAATCCTGACGGCTGATCACGGCATGATCCAAACCGGGCGGAGGGTAGACATCGCGCAAGAGCCCGCCTTAGCGGAGGGGGTCCGCGTGCTGGCTGGGGAAGGCAGGTCCGCCCACGTTCACGCGGAAGAGGGCAGAGGTGAGGAAGTCGTGGGGCGTTGGCGCGATTTTTGGGGCGAGGACGCCTGGGTGTTCAGTAAAGACGACTTCGCAGAAGTGATGGGGGACGGCCCCGGTTTGTCGCTGGTGGGAGACGTGCTGGCGATGCCAAAGGGGACGGACGTCGTTGTCGATTCTAGGACGCAGTCTGCGTCCTCAATAGCCATGAAGGGCGTCCACGGCTCCCTGACCGCTGATGAGATGTTGGTGCCAGTCTGGAGGCTCGCCTAAACACCCGCCCTCGTCGGGCAGGTGTTCCGACTGGGACCTACTCCGGCCTGGATCCGAATACGATTTCGTCCCACGACGGAACGGGGGTTCGCCTCCGCCGCTTGGAGATATCCGGGCCCCCGGGCGGTAAGACAGTCGTTTCCACCTCAGCTTCCTTGCCCTCACTGGCCGCGGCTGGTGCGCGTCCCGACGGTGCCCTGGAGCCCATGCGGGTTGCGGCTGCTTGGGGTCGCTTCGTGTCAGAAAGTGTCGGACGCGCATCCCGTTCTGCATCTGATGGCACGGGCACGGAAACGGAGGCTGTGGCAGCTGGAAGTGCAGTTTCGGGATCGTCCGCGCCGCCCTCGTCCACACCATCTGTAGAGGGCGCTTGATCTTCCGATTCAAAGTCCAGGAGCACGGGCTGGCGCCGGCCTCTCTGGGCGTTCAGTCGGTTCAGAAGTTGTTCCTGCCGCTCCAACGCCGCGTCCGTCTGAATGTTGTCGCTTTGGCGTGACTGCGTGCTGACGGGTGGGAAGAGCGCACGCACCGGTTCAGCGGCGCGCGTAACTTCTGTGAGAGCCCTAGCGTTGTCATCTTTCGCGATAGCCAGGTTCGTCGGTTCGGAAAGCGTCCACGAAGCCGACCGCTCCAGATTGTCCTCAACGTAGATTGCGCTCACTTCCCACGTTCCATCGCTTCTACGGACCGCCCTCCACGTGACTTGGTCCGTGTCCACATTTCGTTGCGCAAGTCGGTCGACCACAAGGTCACCCAACGTCGGGGAACCGGCTTCCGACCCCACCCGAGAGTTCTGGACACGTGAAACCGCGCGCTGTATTTCGGCGTTAACCGGCCCCTCATATCGGCGAATACGCTCAATGTCGGTGGCGCTTTGCTCCGCGATCTGTTCCGCCGAAAGCCCCTCTCTCAGAAGCGCCTGAATCTCCCGCGGCGTCAAAGGCTGCTTCGGTGCCCCTACGACGTCTACGCTCACACCGCGAAGAATTGCGTTGCTTAGGGAGTCCGACAGAGGTGCCGCGTACTGGGTGCCCTCTTCGTCCGCGAACAGTAGTGCATCACTCTCTGCGTCCCGCCCCAAAAACCTGAGAACTATCATTGTGGCCACCTTTCCTAGTACATCGTGCCGTACTCCACGCCTTCTGGGGGGCTATTCTGCGGGTGTGTTTGGATTGTGTGTGGTGCGAGGGCGTCTTAGCTGCTAGTATCCCGGCGCGTGCTCAAATACGCGGCGCGACGAAAATGCGGCGAAGGAGGACCATTATGGCCACCGATTACGATGCACCTCGCAAGTCAGAGGAAGATCTTTCAGAAGACTCCATTGAGGAGCTAAAGTCGCGTAGGAGCGACATTGGCTCAAACGATGTGGACGAAGATGAAAATGAGGCGGCGGAGAGTTTTGAGCTCCCCGGTGCAGATTTGTCTAAAGAGGAACTCACGGTTCTGGTTGTTCCAGCCCAGGATGATGAGTTCACCTGCATGTCGTGCTTCCTTGTGAAGCACGTGTCACAGTTGTCCCCACAAAGCGATGCCAGTGAGCCACTTTGTATAGATTGTGCGAGCTAAGGGGTAACGGCAATGGCCTTATTTGGGCGCCGTAGGAAGCGGGAGGCGGAGGCACTCGCGTCTCAACAGGAGGCGGAAGCCACGGTTGAGGTGGACCTTGCTGACGCTCGTGGACCCAAGGACTCCGAAGGTTTGCCGGTGCCGCCCGGATACCTTGACCTTGGCGCGGTCTACGTGCCAAGGGTTCCGGGACTGCAACTACGTGGCAAGTTTGAGGCTGACAAGACGACGTTGCACAGGGTGCTCCTGGTACTGGGGTCCTCCGGTGTCACGGTTTCGGTTGCTGCGGCGCCAAAATCGGGTGGTGCCTGGGAAGTGTTGCGCGACCAGATCGCAGCGTCCATAACGAATGCGGGTGGGCAGGTTGAGACGGTAGAGGGCCCGTACGGCCTCGAACTGCAGGCTAGGATCGCCGCAACGCTACCCGATGGTTCAAAGGGGTACAGTCCCCTGCGCGTCATTGGCGTCGAAGGACCACGCTGGATTGCAAGGCTGGATGTTCAGGGCATGGCTGCGCGGTCTGAGAAGGAAGCCGCCGCCTGTGAAGAACTGATCGACAAACTGATCATCAATCGCGGCAGCGAACCAAAGATACGGTTTGAGGTTCTTCCCCTCACCCTCCCGCAAGAGGCCAGGGGGCTGCAGGACAATAAAGGCACCGATGCCGTTTAGTCTGCTGCCGTGGCGCTCACGTGGGTCTAAGGGGCCCACGAAGGCAGTTCTAAATGAACCAGACCCGCTGGCTGCGCTGAACGCGGTAGATGGGCGCATTCCAATTTCTGAAGCGCAGCCGCGCCACAGGGTTATTGTGGGCGGAGTTGCCGAAGAGGTGGAGCAGTCGGGGCCCACAGACCTGCCTCAGACCAGCGTGAAGTTGGTTGACGACACCGGCGCCTTGGAGCTGGTTTGGCAAGGGCGCAGGGGGATACCCGGGGTCACTGTCGGCACAGTACTGATAGCGCGCGGCACCGTGTCCGTCTCCAAGAAGACGCCACGGATAATCGACCCCGCATACACCATCTTGAAAGGTGACGCGTTTTGACCGACACAGAAGAGACCACGCCTGAACCCGCGGGCCTGCCTGACGGGGCGGCGAAAGTGTCTTGGGCCCAACAACTGGACTCCAGCTCGTTCTCCATCCAAGAGTCCATCGGAGGGTGGCGCGGGGCCGCGGAGTCTCTGCTTCCGGGCCTTGTGTTTGTCGTGGCATATGTGGCGACACGCGACCTCTACTGGCCGCTGATTCTGTCCGGCGGCCTTGCGGGCATATTCGTGGTCGCAAGACTTCTGCAGCGCTCCACACTCACACAGGCGTTCGCGGGAATGTTTGGCGTCCTTATCGGCGTGGTTTGGGCCGCGCTTTCAGGTAAGGCAGAGAACTACTTTGCCTGGGGACTCATCACCAACGCGGTTTTCCTTTTGGCGATGCTACTGAGCCTCATGCTGCGCCGTCCCGCCGTATCTCTTATTGTGCAGTCGGCAGTTGGATTGCCCGCCGGGTGGCGCGAAGCCCCCGGGGCAGCACTTTTCTTGAAGAGGGCCTCTGCTGCGACCTGGGTGTGGGTTGCTGTTTTCGGGATAAGGCTGGCCGTTCAGGTGCCCCTGTATTTCGGCGGACACGTCGCCTGGCTTGGTGTCCTGAAGTTGGTATTGGGCCTGCCGCTCTTCGCTGTTGGAGGGTGGCTGAACTGGGTCCTACTAAGGTCTGTTATGCCCAAACCAGAGGACGACTCACTCAACTAGCTCCTCCAAGGCCGCAAGCGCGGGCTCAGAATCCCTCTCACAAATGATGATCAGGGCGTCGCCGGCCTGGAGTGCTCCCGCCGCGGGCGGTGCCATCACCGCTCCGTCACGAACCACGGATCCGAGCACCAGTGGCTCAGGCACCGGAAGCATCGCAGCAAGGGTCCCTACCTGCTTTGAGAAACGAGGGATTTCGATCTTGTAGATCGAGGTCGAGGTGTGATCAAGGGAGAGGAGCTCCACGGAGTCTCCCACCGATATTGCCTCCGTGACGATCGCTGTCAACGCCTGCGGTGTCGATGCCATGACGTCGACCCCCCAGCTCTCGTTATACATCCACTCATTGCTTGGGTGGTTCGCGCGTGCGATCACCTGCGGCACCCCGAACTCAGTTTTAGCCAGCAGGGATACGACTAGGTTCGCCTTGTCGTCACCGGTGAGTGCCGCCAAAGCGTCGGCTTCACGGGCGCCTGCTTCCTCCAGTTGCGTGGGTGATGCAGCGTCCGCTAGGACCCAGTCGGCATCCGGGACGAGGGCGACCCTAATTGCGTCCGGGTCCCGGTCCACCAGGGTGACGTCGTGATAGTGGGCTATGAGCGCCCTAGCGGTTGCGCGCCCCACGGCGCCTGCTCCGATGACCAAGACTTTCACTATTCGCCCTCGTTCCGGACGTTGGGTGGACGGGTGAGCGCATCGCGAATCTCCGCCGCACTGCCGCTCTGCACCCCCACGTACAGTTCGTCGTTTTCTTGGATGACCATGTTTTGGCGCGCTACGATGACGCGCGTGAGACGGGAGACGAAGACGACGCGTGCGCGCGTGATCTCCTCCACCATGGAAAATGGCACCCCGTACCAGTCAACTGACGGGCGTACTAGCACCAGCGACACGCTTCCCGTGGGCCCGTTCCACGCAACGGAGGCGTTTGGCGGAACCATTCGTGAGAGGACCGCCATTGCCGTCCTGCGTGTTGATGCGACGGTTGGAATGCCAAGGCGCTCATATAGTTCCGCGCGTTCGGGATCGGCGATTCGGGCAACCACGTGGCGCACGCCGAACAGTTCGCTCACGGTGCGGGTCGCAATGATGTTTGAGTTGTCGCCGTTCGAGACGGCGGCGAATGCGTAGGCTTCAGTGATGTGGGCCTTCTTTAGGACCGCCTGGTCGAAACCTGACCCGTGGACGCGCTGACCGGAATAGTCCGACCCAAGCCTTTGGAAAGCCGTGGACTGGACATCGATTATCGCAACAGAGTGGCCCTGGGCGTCCAATTCGTCAGCGAGCATTGCGCCAACGCGCCCACATCCCATGATTACAAAGTGCACAACTCAAAACTACCACCGGCGTTGGCTTGTCGGTGGGGGTCTGTACGCTGGGGATCCATGATGTGTAACGCGGTGGGGGTATCCCTCCCGCAAATGAAACCAGGGGCAGGGAAAGCGGATGAACACTGAGATCGTAGTGCTGGAAAAGCCGGTGCACGGAGGCGCATGCCTTGGCAGGCTCAAAGATGGGCGCGCGGCTTTCGTTCGTGGCGGACTGCCGGGGGAGAGGGTGAGGGTATCTGTCACCTCGTCCCATAAGAACTATGTTTGGGCGGATGTTGTGGAGGTGTTGGAGCCATCAGAGCACCGCGTGGAGCACGTGTGGCCGGAAGCAGCGAAGGGCAATGTCGGTGGGGTGGAACTGGGGCACGTACGCCCTGCTTACCAGCGGCAGTGGAAGTCGCAGGTGTTAGACGAACAGCTCAGGCGTTTTGGTGGGCCAAGTGTGGTGGAGCAGATTGAGGCCGCTGTTGGGTCCTCTGATGCGCTGCCGGTGGAGGCTGATGACGCGTTGCTAGTGGAGGTCAAGGCGACGCCGGGGGACCTGGAGGATGATCGTCTGCTGCACCGCAGGACACGTGTTCAACTGATCGCTGATAAGAAGGGGCGCCTTGGGATGCGGAAGTTTCGCTCCCATGACGTGGTCCCGCTGTCTACCCTCCCAATCGCGGATGAGGCGCTGGGAGCGCTGGATGTATTCAACGACTCTGTTTGGAAGGGAAAGTGGAAGGTGGGGGAGAGGGTTTCGTTGGAGGCGCCCTCGTTGGGAAAACCAGTTGTCGTGACCTCAAAAGGTGTCTTCGGGCCCGGCGGGTCGCGGCACCGTGGTGCCTCGGTGTGGCGGGTTAATGCGGATGGAAAGAGGCACGACTTCGCAGTTCGTCCGGGCGGTTTTTGGCAAACGCACCGGGAGGCCCCTGCGGTGCTGGTAGATGCGGTGGTGCGCGGCGCAGCGGTTGAACCGGACGACGTTGTACTGGAGTTGTATTCAGGGTCGGGGCTATTCACGCGTTTCCTGGTTGATCGGGTCCGGGCCGGAAGTGGGAAGGTCCTCAGCCTGGAGGGAAGTGCTGATGCGGTTCGTAGTGCAGGTACAGTTTTGGATGACGCAATCAGTTCTGGGCACGCTGAGATCTACGCGGGAAAAGTAGACGCGGAGGGTGTAGCGGATCTGTCGCAGCAGGTTGAGACCGTGGATACTGTCGTTCTGGATCCACCGCGTTCGGGCGCAGGCAAAGCCGTTGTCGACGCAATAGCGAACACGGGCGCCAAGCGCGTGGTCTTGGTGTCGTGTGACCCGGCTGCCGGAAGCAGGGATGTGGCAGATTTTGTAAAGGCAGGCTTCAGAATTATCGGGATCGATGCCTGGGACCTCTTCCCGCACACCCATCACTTCGAAACCGTAACTGTGCTGGTCAGAGACGTTTAAACGCCGTTAATCCCGTTTTTTGTCAGCCTGTGTGGCTCCGGTGCGATATGTTGGAGACCGGACCGCGACCAAAGGAGGGCCCCGTGGCAGATTTGGATTCTTTTGACGCTCGATCCACGCTCAAGGTGGATGACAAGGAATACCGGTATTACCGATTGGATGCAGTTCCTGGTGTTGAACGGCTTCCCTACTCATTGAAGGTGCTGGCAGAAAACCTGCTGCGCAACGAAGACGGTGAGAACATCACTGCCGACCATGTGCGTGCGGTTGCCAACTGGAAGCCAGATGCAGAGCCAGAGGACGAAATCCAATTCACCCCGGCACGCGTAGTGCTTCAGGACTTTACGGGTGTTCCGTGCGTTGTCGACCTGGCCGTGATGCGTGAGGCGTATGAGGCGATGGGAGGCGACCCGGCAAAGATCAACCCGCAGGTGCCGGCGGAGCTTGTCATCGACCACTCAGTGCAGATTGACGTATTCGGCACTCCCATGGCGTTTGAACGAAACGTCGAACGGGAATATGAGCGAAACGGGGAGCGTTATCAGTTCCTAAAGTGGGGTCAGCAGGCATTTGATGACTTCCGCGTTGTGCCCCCGGGGACCGGCATTGTCCACCAGGTCAACCTTGAGTACCTTTCGCGCGGCGTTTTCACCCGTGAAGAAGACGGCGTTGTTGAGGCATACCCGGATACCTGTGTTGGTACCGACTCCCATACGACGATGGTGAACGGTATGGGCGTCCTCGGATGGGGCGTCGGCGGTATCGAAGCGGAAGCCGCGATGTTGGGGCAGCCAATCTCCATGCTGATTCCGCGTGTCGTCGGATTCAAGTTGACCGGCGCAATTCCCCCCGGCGCGACTGCGACAGACGTCGTGTTGACCATCACGCAGATGCTTCGTGAGCATGGTGTTGTTGGAAAGTTTGTGGAGTTTTATGGCGAGGGCGTCAGTGCTGTGCCGCTGGCAAACCGCGCCACGATCGGCAACATGTCGCCAGAGTTCGGTTCGACGGCTGCGATCTTCCCCATCGACCAGGTGACACTGGATTACCTGGACCTCACGGGCCGCTCTGAAGAGCAGGTGCGCCTTGTTGAAGAGTATGCGAAGGCCCAGGGACTGTGGCTGGACCCAGAGGCGGAGGTTGAGTTTTCTGAGTACCTAGAGCTGGACCTGTCCACGGTCGTCCCGTCAATCGCGGGACCGAAGAGGCCACAGGACAGAATCCTGCTTGATGAGGCGAAGGAAGCGTTCCGCGCAGTCCTCCCGTCCTACGTGTCAGATGACTCTGAAGTGGATGAAACGAAACTGGACCGTGCGCTGGAAGGCACGTTCCCAGCTTCCGATCCTGTGGATCCCGATACTCCTGATGGGAATGGGTCGGCACCGGTGGAACCGGGCGAAGCGACCACGCGGCCTCACAGGAGAGTCCCGGTCACGCTGGAAAACGGCACGACTGTTGAGCTGGACCACGGTGCAGTTGTGATCGCGTCGATCACCTCTTGCACGAACACGTCCAACCCGTCGGTGATGATGGCTGCGGGCCTGCTTGCCCGCAATGCCAATGCCAAGGGCCTGAAGGTGAAGCCTTGGGTGAAGACATCCATGGCGCCTGGCTCTCAGGTTGTCACCAACTACTATGAGCGCGCTGGTCTGTGGCCCGACCTTGAAGCACTGCAGTTCTACCTGGTTGGTTACGGCTGTACCACGTGTATTGGTAACTCCGGTCCGCTGCCGGAGGAAGTGTCGGAGGCCGTCAATCAGTTCGACCTTTCCGTTGCGTCCGTGCTGTCCGGTAACCGTAACTTTGAAGGCCGGATCAACCCTGACGTCAAGATGAACTACCTGGCTTCACCGCCGCTGGTGATTGCTTACGCGCTTGCAGGAACGGTCGACTTTGACTTCCAGACCGAACCTCTGGGCCAAGACCAGGATGGTAAGGACGTGTTCCTTGCTGACATCTGGCCCGACCAGGACGAAGTACAGGCAACGATCGATGCGAACATTTCCCGCGACATGTTTGTGGAGGACTACGGGGATGTGTTCCGTGGCGACGCGCACTGGATTGCGCTGAACGCACCGGATGGCGCCACATTCGACTGGGAAGCAGATTCCACCTACGTTCGCCGCGCGCCCTACTTCGAGGGCATGCCCGAAACTCCAAACAAGGTCGAAGACATCAAGGGTGCACGTGTCCTTCTGAAGCTTGGGGATTCAGTCACGACGGACCACATTTCTCCCGCAGGCTCATTCAGGGCTGACTCTCCGGCAGGCCAATACCTGCTGGACAGGGGAGTGCCGGTGCGTGACTTCAACTCCTACGGCTCAAGGCGTGGTAACCATGAGGTGATGATTCGCGGAACGTTTGCGAACATCCGCATCCGCAACGAAATGGTTCCCGGTGTTGAGGGCGGATTCACCAAGGACTACACACTCGAAGATGCCCCTGTGAGCCCTGTTTTCGACGCAGCCATGAACTACGTTGATGCGGGAACACCGCTGGTCGTCCTCGCTGGAAAGGAATACGGTTCGGGTTCCTCCCGCGACTGGGCCGCGAAGGGCGTGGCACTGCTGGGAGTACGGGCTGTGATCACCGAATCGTTTGAGCGGATCCACCGTTCGAACCTGATCGGGATGGGCGTTGCGCCGCTGGAGTTCCCTGAAGGTGAAGATCGCAACTCACTGGGACTGGACGGTACAGAGGTCTTTGACATTGAGGGCCTTGAGGCACTCAATGAGGGGACGACCCCCAAGACTGTGAAGGTCACGGCTCACAAGGAAGATGGTTCCACCATCACCTTCGACGCCAGGCTCCGGATCGACACCCCCGCTGAGCGCGACTACTACCGCAACGGCGGAATCCTGCAGTACGTACTTCGCACACTCAAGGCGAAAGAAGAAGCCAACAAGGCGTGATGTAGCCACGCAAGGCTGATGCCGGGAACTCCAAAGCCTTCGGGCTTGGGGTTCCCAGTATAGCTTTGTCGCCGGTTGCCACAGGGCATGACTTCGTTGGTTTTTAGTGGCTTTCGGGTGCCTTCGGCGGTTTTCATGAGCGCGCGATAGGCATGATTCGCTTGTTGGCTACCGGGCACAACGATTCATGATCGAGGGATGTGGCGCGTAATCGATGGTCGTGCCCGGGAATATCCCTCGATCAGATCTCGCAGAGCGCTCGTTGCAGAACTAGCGGGTTACTCGTTGACGCCAGGGACACAGCTGGACCTTCTCTTCGCACCCCTGAGGTAAGGTCC
>CAZTTD010000056.1:0-14685 GCA_964616925.1 uncultured Actinomyces sp. | reverse complement strand
CTGCCAGCTAGTCCCAGACCAGCCACTCACAACTCTCACAGTTAGCTGGACGCCGTTCACTGGCGATTTGCGAACGTTGTGCCCGTTTCGTGCCACCCCACCGCCCACCGCCAAACCCACCGCCCACTAACAGCCATTTTGGGAAGCACCACAAAAGCGCAACGCGACACATTTCACGCAACCAGTAACTTTCTTTACCAAACTTTGTTAGGATCACTAACTAAGTAGTGAAGTGCGCAGTTTGGTCGCGCACGCCTACCCGACCTTCAGGCAGCGCCCAGATCGTAGTGAGGACCGCATGTCGCCGACTCCGACCAACAACTGGAACCGACCCAAGACCACAGCAATCGTGTTGGCGGGAGGAAGCGACCACGAATCTCGTGAGCTCCTGCACGCCGGTCTATCGGATTCCTCCGTCGCGGAACTGGCATTGGACAATGTCCGCGCCATTCTTCCTCCCGAACGCATCATCGTCGTTGTGTCGCCGGAGGATGACCGGATTCAGGACATTCTGGGTCTTGACCTCACCTACGTAACCCAGGACGTTCCTCTTGGCACCGGCCACGCGGTAAGCCTCGCAGCGGACGCGGTTCCGTCTGACACGGAGCAGGTTTTGGTTACGTACGCCGACACTCCCCTGCTCCGGCCCGCATCTTTGCGCGGGCTCCTGAACCGCCACCACCTCATGAACGCAGACTTCTCCCTTTTGAGCGCGGTCGTCGACCAGCCCCTGCCATATGGACGTATTGAGCGGGGCGAGGACGGGAGGATCGCCGCCATCGTTGAACCGGAGGATCTGGATGCTGAGGAGGCGTCGATTCATGAGATCAACGTTGGGTCCTACGTAAGCACCCCGGCCTCGCTCTTCGGGAAAATCCAAGATCTGGCTGACCGCGGTGAATACCGGTTGACGGAAGTGGCACGGTCGTTCCTAGAAGATGGCGACAAGGTGGTGTCCTACCAGATCTACGACACCGACGAGGTGCAGGGCATCAACACGGAAGAAGGTTTGCAGCAGGCTGCAGACATCGTCCTGAAACGCCTCTTCATCCCAAAGAAAGACACCGATACAACCATCAAGTTCGGGACCGGCGGATGGCGTGCCATCATCGGAGAAGGCTACACGCTGGGCAACCTTCGCAGGCTGTGCCAGGCCATCGCTAACGAGGCAACCCGCCAGGGAATCGCGGACCGCGGTGTCGTGATCGGAGGGGACCGTAGGTTCCTGTCCCGGGAGTCAGCCGAAGCTGCGGCAGAGGTGTTTGCCGGCAACAACATGCCGGTGCGCCTGCTCCCCGACGATGTACCAACGCCGCTGGTGACATTTGCCGCCCCGTACACAGGAGCCGCTTACGGAGTGATCATTACGTCCTCGCACAACCCCCCGAACTGGAACGGCGTGAAAGTGTTCCGCGCCGACGGATCGCTGCCCCTCGATGAGGAAACCGACCGCTACCAGGACGAAGCTAACGCGCTGAGGGTGGAGGACGTTGTGACAATCGACCTCGACATGGCACGAAAAGCCGGGGTCGTGGATGAGTCCCCCTTGACGGACGCGTACATCGACGCGATTGAAGAGATCATCGACTGGGATGCGGTGCGCGGGTCAAACCTCCGCGTCGTGGTGGACCCGATGTATGGGACCAGCCAGTTGACTCTTGGCACCATCCTGTCCGATATGCGTGTGCGGGCAGAGTTCATTCACGCGTCCCACAACCCGCTATTCGGAGGCGTGGCGCCGGCACCGGACTCTGAACGCCTGCACGCCCTCAAGTCGATGATTAAGGCTGGTGAGGGAAAGTATGACCTCGGTATGGCGACTGACGGCGACTCTGACCGCATCGGCATCGTCGACGAAAACGGGCGGTACGTAACGTCCAATGAGCTGCTACTTCTCCTTTACTGGTACCTCCATGAGCGCAAGGGGCATAAGGGTGGCGTCGTGCGTAACGTTGCGACCACTCACCTGCTTGACCGGATGGCCGACCACTTCGGCGAAGAGCACCGTGAATGCAAGGTCGGATTCAAGCACGTCACCGCAGCAATGCAGGAAATCGATGCGGTCCTCGGCGGTGAGTCCTCCGGTGGCCTCACGGTACGCGGCTGGATCTTGGGCAAAGACGGTATTTTCGCGTGTGCGTTGGTAGCGGAAATGCTGGCGAACACGGGGAAGAGCGTCTCAGAGCTACTTGACGATATCTACCAGATAACCGGACGCCTCTACTCCCTGGAAAAATCTATTCCCGCAACACCTGAGATGCGCGTGGAAGTTCCCAGGCGTCTTGCGGCAAACCCGCTCACTGCAATCGGGCCCTACAAGGTCGTAGACGTTGTCGACACCGACGGAACCAAAATCCTGCTTGAAAACGACAACTGGGCGCTGCTGCGTTTCTCCGGCACGGAGCCCCTCCTTCGAATGTTCGTTGAAGCAGACAGCCCTGAAAAAGCAGAGGAGCTGCTTGAGTGGCTCCGCAGCTTCGTAACCCCCTAACCCTCCAACTTCCGAAAGACCCCACCATGCGCTACGGCCACTTTGACACTGAGCAGAATGAGTACGTCCTAGACCGCCCCGATGCCCCACAGTCGTGGACCAACTACCTGGGCACCAAGGACTATGCCACCGTCATTTCCCATACGGGAGGCGGCTACTCCTACTACAAGTCCCCTGAACACGGCCGCGTTACCCGGCTGCGTCAGAACACGGCCGCCGCGGAAGGGCCCGGGAAATACGTGTACATCCGGGATAACGAGGACGGGGACTTCTGGTCAATCTCCTGGGCGCCAGTCCTGAAACCCTTTGTTGGTCAAGACGGAGCCGACGGAACGGCTGAGTACACCAGCGCACACGGCATGGGCTACTCCCGTTTTGAGGCGCGTTACAAGGACATCTACGCCCGTCAGGTCGTGTTCATACCGCTGGACGACGACGTGGAGTTGTGGGATGTAGAAGTTACGAACGAGGGCGATGTGCCGCGCAACCTCAACGTGGCCTCCTACGTGGAGTTCTCCTTCCACCACATTGAAATCGACAACCAGAATCTCCAGATGTCCCTGTATGCGACGGGGTCTTCGTACGAGGACGGAATAATCGAGTACGACTTTTACTACGAACCGTGGACGTTCCACTACTTCACGTCCTCGCAAACGCCCTCGTCCTTCGACAGCTTGCGCGACTCCTTCATCGGTGCCTACCGCAGCGAAGCCAACCCGGTGGCGGTGACGTCTGGAGGTGGCCGGGACTCAGAGGGAACTACGCAGAACCACTGTGGGTCGCTCCAGCACACGATCACGCTGGAACCGGGAGAGACGAAGCGCCTGATCTACATGACGGGGTATGGTTCGCGCGATGAAGTGGGACGCGCAATACAGGAGAAGTATTCCGACCTGGCGAACGTAGACGCTGAGTTTGAGCGCCTTCGCAGCTACTGGCGCGCAAAGCAGGACAAGCTGCAGGTGCAGACCCCGAACCCGGGCCTGGACGCGCTGACGAACACGTGGACGCTGCTTCAGGCGGAGACAACCGTGGTCTGGTCGCGCTTTGCGTCCTTCGTTGAGGTCGGTGGCCGTCACGGCCTTGGCTACCGCGATACGGCACAGGATGCGATGAGCGTGGTGCACTCAAATCCGGAGAAGTCGCGCTCCCGCATCGTTGAGCTCCTGCGTGCCCAAACACCGCAGGGCTACGGTCTACACCTGTTTGACCCAAAGGATTTCGATCCGAGTGCGGAACCACTCCCAGACATCCCCTCCCCAACCATTGTCCCAGCCACGGCCAAAGAGGACCTGATTCACGGTTTGGAGGATGCGTGCTCAGATGACCACCTGTGGCTGGTCCCGACGGTAGTTGAGTACGTGAAAGAAACGGGAGATCTTGCATTCTTCGATGAGGAGATCCCATTCGCGGACGGATCCGAGGGCACTGTTTATGATCACCTGATGGCCGCGTTGGATTTCTCGGCTCAGCACGTAGGTGAAAACGGGGTTGCGCTGGGTCTTCGCGCGGACTGGAATGACTGTTTGAACTTGGGCGGTGGGGAGAGCGCCCTCGTCACGTTCCTGCACGCCTGGGCGATCCGCGCATTCATTGAGGCTGCGCAGACCTTGGGGCGCGACGCCGACGTGGAAAAGTACGACGTTGAGCTTGAACGCATCCGAAGGATCGCCAATGAAGAGTTGTGGGATGGCCAGTGGTGGATTCGCGGCTTCACATCTGAGGGCGTAAAGATCGGAACACATGAGTCAGAGGAAGGGAAAATCTTCCTGGAACACCAGGCGTGGCCTGTCATTGCGGGGATCACCTCTAAGGAACGTGGACTGGAGTCCATGGACTCCGTTCGGCGGTTGCTGGGTTCTGAGTACGGTGCCCATCTGAACTGGCCGGCTTTCACGAAGGTGGATGACACCGTCGGGTTCGTTACCAGGGTGTATCCAGGCGTCAAGGAAAACGCAGCGATCTTCAGCCATCCGAATGCGTGGCCGATCATCGCGGAGGCCATGCTGGGGCGTGGAGATGAGGCTGTGGCGTTGTACGACGCAATAAGCCCCTACAACCAAAACGATATTGCCGACGTGCGGGGTGCGGAACCCTACGCGTTCGTGCAGTTCATCTACGGCCGCGACCACGCTCTTTTCGGCAAGGCACAAAACCCGTGGCTCACGGGAACAGCCGGCTGGATGTACACCGCAGTCACGAAGTACATCTTGGGGATCCGACCTGGATTTGACGGTCTCACCATTGATCCGTCGATTCCGCGTGATTGGCCGGGTTTCCATGCTGTTAGGCAGTGGCGGGGTGCAACCTACGACATCACGGTTTCAAATCCAAACCACGTTTCTTCGGGGATCGCCTCCATCGAAGTGGACGGCAAATCCCATCCCGTTGGACAGCCAATTCCACAGGCAGCAGACGGTTCGACGGTCTCTGTAAACGTCACGCTTGGTGAGTAAAAGAAGGACGTAAGGGACGAAAGTCACGAGGCCTGGGGACCCGATGGTTGCACTGGACGCTCCCCTTCGGCGCATACGGTGTAAGGGGTAGCAAACGGGCCGGAACCACGGTCTTTAGGCTCTAGTATTGGTGGGTATGCAGCTTGAGGGGGCGGCGTCTGCGATGACGTTTTATGGACGCCTGCCACCCTGTTAACCGACGAACAGGAGTTGGCCCAAATGTCCAAAACACGCACCGAATCTGACCTGCTTGGTCCCAAGGAAGTACCCGCGGATGCCTACTGGGGCGTGCACACTGCACGCGCGGTAGAGAACTTCCCCATCAGTGGGCGTAAGGTCAGTGACTACCCGGGCTTCGTGCGTGGTATGGCAGAAGTGAAGAAGGCGGAAGCCTTGGCCAACCGGGAGGCGCGCGTAATCCCCAAGAAGGTTGCGTCCGCAATCACGAAGGCCTGCGACATGATCATGTATGACCAGGTGGCCTGGGACCAGTTCCCTGTTGACCTGTTCCAAGGTGGGGCCGGCACATCCGTGAACATGAACGCGAATGAGGTTGTCGCAAACCTGGCGTTGGAGACGATGGGGCTGGAAAAGGGTACGTACGACGTCATCAACCCCAATGACCATGTCAACAAGTCGCAGTCGACAAACGATGCCTACCCGACGGGTCTGCGTCTTGCGGTGTACCACATGGTTCACGACCTGATCGAAGAGCTGGGGCTTCTGGCAGACGCCTTTGAGCGCAAGGGCACTGAGTTCGCACGCGTAATAAAGATGGGTCGTACCCAGTTGCAGGATGCCGTCCCCATGTCGGTCGGCCAAGAGTTTGACGGGTTCGCTTCAATCATTCGCGAAGAAACGAACTACCTGGCCAAGCAGGCGGAGCTGATGCTCACGGTGAACCTAGGGGCCACAGCCATCGGTACCGGCGTCAACACGCCTCCGGAGTTCCAGGAGATCGTTGTGGAGAAGCTGGCAGAGGTAACTGGACTCCCGATCAAGGGTTCCACCAACCTCATTGCCGCAACGTCTGACACCGGAGACTACATTGCTGTCCACGCCGCTATGAAGCGTGCGGCCGGGAAGATCTCCAAGGTTTGCAACGACCTGCGTCTTCTGTCTTCAGGTCCACGCGCTGGACTAAATGAGATTAACCTGCCGGAAATGCAGGCGGGTTCCTCCATCATGCCGGCCAAGGTCAACCCGGTCATGCCTGAGGTTATGAACCAGGTTTGCTTCAAGGTGTTTGGCAACGACGTGACGGTGACGTTCGCATCTGAGGCCGGACAGCTGGAACTGAACGTTATGGAACCTGTGATCGCTCAGTGCCTCTTCGAATCTTCGGAGCTGCTTCAGGCAGGCTCCTCCGCGTTGCGCACCAAGTGCATCGATGGAATCACGGTGAACGAGGACGTTTGCCGCACGTACGTGGACAATTCGATCGGAATCGTTACGTACCTGAACGACATCATCGGGCACCATGAGGGCGACCTCATCGGCAAGGAATGCGCAAGGACAGGGAAGTCGGTCCGCGAAGTCGTCCTCGAACGGAACCTCATGAGTGAAGAGGAACTGGAGGAGATCCTTTCGGTCGACAACCTGCTCAAGCCGCAGTACTTCGGTGAGTACTTCCACGGCGACAACTAAGAAACCAACCACAACAAATAAGGATCCCTGATGATCTGGGTGCAGTTTGCAGTTGTACTTGTATTTATCTTCATAGGCGCCCGCATGGGCAGCATCGGCATTGGTTTCGCCGGTGGTGCGGGCGTCATCGTACTGGGCCTTATGGGCCTAGAAGTGGATCCGGTCGGTGGGATCCCCTGGGATGTCATCGGCATCATCATGGCCGTTATTTCAGCCATAGCAGCCATGCAGGTTGCAGGTGGACTGGATTATCTGGTTAAGGTGACAGAGAAAGTTTTGCGCAGTAAACCAAAGCGCATCACTTATTACGCGCCGATAGTTACGTTCTTCATGACCGTGTTCACGGGCACCGGCCACGTTACGTACTCCGCGATCCCCGTGATCGTGGAGGTCGCGAAGGAATCAAACACCAGGCCATCAAGGCCACTGACCATTGCGGTTGTTGCATCCCAAGTTGCAATCGTTGCGTCCCCAATCTCCGCTGCCGTGATCCTCATGTCATCGGAAGTGGAGAAGTTCGGCATCGAATACATGCAGGTGCTTGCGGTGATGATTCCTGTGACCTTCATCGGTGTCCTGGCCGGTGCGTTCGTCTCATCAAAGCTGGGGGTGGAGCTCAAGGATGACCCCGTGTACAAGGAGCGACTGGCGCAGGGGTTGGTGAAACGTCGGAAACTTGATGAGATTGAAATCAAGCCATACGCGACGCGGGCCCTCTGGTTCTTTGGGATCGGCGTTCTGATCGTGATGATCTACGCAATGCTTATTTCGGACTCAGTCGGCCTGATTGCGAACCCTCCGTTCCCGCGTAACGCAGCGATCATGATCATCATGTTGGCTGTGGCAATGCTTATCGGACTGTTCTGCGACGTTGCGGTGGATGAGGTCTCTTCGCAGTCAACATTCAAGGGCGGTATGAGCGCCGCGGTCTGTATCCTTGGAGTCGCGTGGCTGGGCAACACATTCGTCAATGGACATATTGAGCAGATTGCGGCCGCGGGCGGGAGCGTCATCGAAAGCGCACCATGGCTGCTTGCAGTCGTGTTGTTCTTCGCGTCGGCTCTCCTCTACTCCCAGGGCGCCACCACCGCTGCAATGATGCCTGTTGCTTCCGCAATGGGTGTGGCACCCGCAATCATGGTTGCTTCATTCCCAGCGGTTACCGGCCTGTATGTCCTTCCGACCTACCCGACAACCGTTGCCGCCATTGAGATGGATGACACCGGATCGACCAGGATCGGCAAGTACGTTTTCAACCACCCGTTCATCATTCCGGGGGTTGTTACGGTGGCAGTTGCGGTTGGTTTGGGCTTCATTTTGGCCCCAATGATTGCGGGAGGTAGTTAAGAGGGCGCTAAAGTGGGACCTACGTAACAAATTCCAGGAGGAACTATGCGCGTAGGTGTACCCACTGAAGTGAAGAATAATGAGTTCAGGGTTGCCATTACGCCAAATGGCGTAATGGAACTGACCTCCCGTGGACATGAGGTGTGGATCCAAGCTGGGGCTGGGCTTGGATCCTCCATCACCGATGACGACTATGAGGCCGTCGGCGCACGCATCATTGAGGATGCGCAAACCGTGTGGGCTGAATCGGACATGATCCTCAAGGTGAAAGAGCCGATCGCCACCGAATATCCGCTTATGCGTAAGGGACAGATCCTTTTCACCTACCTGCACCTGGCAGCATCTCGCGTTTGTACTGAGGCTGTCTTGGCGTCGGGGGTAACTGCGATCGCCTATGAGACCGTTCAGCTCCCCGACCGTAGTCTGCCGCTTCTGATTCCCATGTCGGAGGTCGCCGGAAAGCTGGCCCCCCAGATTGGCTCCTATTTCCTGATGCGTCCATCGGGCGGTAGAGGCGTCCTCATTGGTGGCGTAACAGCAACCCGAAGGGCACGCACCGTCGTAATCGGTGGTGGTATCGCGGGAGAGTCCGCTGCACGCGTGGCATTAGGTCTGGGATCAGACGTGACTATCATTGACATATCCCTCCCCCGCTTGAAGCACTTGGAAGACCTTTTCCAAGGCCGGGTGGGAACCCGGACGTCCACGCGAATGAACATTGCAGAAGCGCTCAAGGAAGCCGACCTAGTCATCGGATCTGTGCTGATACCAGGCTCCCGGGCACCAAAACTGGTGACGGACGACATGGTGAAGGAAATGAAGCCTGGTTCCGTGCTGGTGGACATCGCCGTTGACCAGGGCGGTTGCTTTGAGAACACGCGCCCAACTACGCACGACAATCCGACCTTCCCGGTTCACAACTCCCTGTACTACTGCGTCGCTAACATGCCTGGCGCCGTACCGGAAACCTCCACCTACGCGCTCACAAACGCGACACTGCCTTACGTCGTGGCGCTTGCTGACAAAGGTTGGGAAACCGCGGTAAAGGAAGATGAGGCCTTGGCCAAGGGACTCAACGTCCACGACGGGAAGATCATCCACGCAGGTGTGGCTGCTGCCTACCCCGATTTGGTCTAGTTCAGGGCCAAGCCCTATTCGGATTGTGGCTGGTTGCCCGGTTGAGCGTTCCTGCGCCGGGCAATCAGCTGCCTCAGGACGTCCATGACGCCATACTCTTCGTTTGTGCCCGTTATGTACTTCGCGCGTTCAATGATCTCCGGCTCAGCGTTGGCCACCGCGTAGGAATGCTCAACGGCATCCAGCATTTCCAGGTCGTTAAAGGCGTCACCGAACGCCATCATTTCTTCGGTACTCAGCGATAAGGCCTGCGACAATGCCTTGATACCAGCGCCCTTGGTCACGCCAGCGTTCATGACGTCTACCCATTCGGGGCCGCCCAGCGTTACAGCGAAGTCCGAACCGAACATGGGCTCAAAGACATCGTCGTAGGCTTCCCTAGCGTCCAAGTCCACGAAGAGAACCGAGTACTTGATGATCGGCACATCCACATCAGCCAAATCGTCCACGTAAACAATGCTCTTGTAGTAAACGTGAAGCGCATCCTCATGCTCACGCGCGTCCTCCAAGACGTATGCGCAGTCAATACCGCACAGCACCGGCACCCCGTCGGTCTTGTCAAGTGTGGCAGCGATGATCGGAAGGTATCCGTCCCGGTCCATGACCGCGCGATGCAGGATTTCCCCCTCAAGCTCCACCAGCGCACCGTTGTCACTTATGTAGTCCAACTGCAATCCGGGGTGAACAAACATCTCTTTCAAGGTGATCAGGGGGCGCCCCGACGCTGGGACAAAGTGGACGCCTAACTCCGCCAACTCCTCCACCGTCTCCCAAAAGTTCGGGGGAAACTGTTTGTCGTCAGTCAGCAGGGTCCGGTCCATGTCACAGGCAATGAGTCGCACGTTTTCCATTTTTCGACCATATCCCGTTAGCCGTGCCGCGGCAAAGATAGCGACCCGCTGCGTCTATCCCAGTTCGGCGCCCTCGACATCAACCTTCGGCAGAATCCTGGAGAGCCATTTTGGCAGATACCACGCCTTGTCCCCCAGGATCTGCATGACCGCGGGCACGAACGTCATACGCACAAGGAACGCATCGAAAAGCACGCCCATCGCCAACCCGAATCCTAAGGGTCGGATCATGGCCAACCCACTGAAAATGAAGCCTGCGAACACAGACACCATGATGAGCGCGGCGGCAACGACAACCGGCGCTGCCATCGCGAAACCGGTCCGCACGGATCGGCGCGCCTGGCCCGTCTCTACGTAAGCCTCCCGCATCGCGGTCACAAGGAAGACCTGGTAATCCATAGCGAGGCCGAACAGGATTCCAGTGAGCAAGATGGGGAGGAACGACAGAATAGGCCCGGGATTATGAACCCCGAACAGCGCACCAAACCAACCCCACTGGTATACCGCTACAGCCACGCCGAACGCCGCAGCAAGGGACAGCAAGAACCCGACTGTCGCGAGCAACGGGACCGCCAAGGAGCGGAAAACCAGCAGCAACAGCACCAGTGACAGTCCAACCACGATGACAAGATATGGCGCCAATGCCGCGCTGATGAGCTCCGAAACGTCAATCTGGGCGGCGACCATTCCCGTCACGTCGGTCTCTACGCCCGTACTTGCGAGGACGTCCCCCTTCGCGTCCCGAATGTGGTGGACTAGGTCTTCGGTTGCGGGCGAGGACGGGCCACCCTCCGGAATGACCTGCAGCGCGCCGTACGTGAGCGAGTCGTTAGTCATCGCGGGAACTGCCGCGACAACGCCCTCGAAAATAGAAATCTCTTCGGCGACGCTGACGAGGACGTCATCGGCTTCCTCTTGGCTAAGACCTTCGGGAAGTTTTCCCATCACCAGAAGTGGGCCGTTGTAGCCCTCACCGAACTGCGCGGATGTGACCTCAAAGGCCTGAAGCGCATCGGACCCTTCCGGCTCCGACCCGCCGTCGGGCAGTGCCGTCTGCATGTAGGCGGCGGGGATTGCAAGCGTGCCAAGGATGACCACGACAGCACCCGCGGCAACCCAGGAGTTCTTGGTTACCACGCGCGCCCACCAGCGGCTGGCTTTGTGTTGCCCGTCGGCGGTCGCGACTGCTGAAGTGGCGCCAGCGCCTCCGCCCTCGCCCCTACCAATAGCGGCAATGGCCTGCTCTCTTTGCGCGTGCCCCTTCTTGGTGAGCACCTTCTCCCCCATGAACCCAAGTAGCGCCGGCGTAAGCGTGATGGACAGAAGAACCACGACAAGCACCGTGAATGCGGCCGACAGCCCCAGGATCGACAGGAATGGCAGCCGAGGAACGACCAGGGCAGACAGGGCAATGACCACTGTCAGGCCCGCGAACACGACGGCGGAACCGCTGGTTGCGATGGCTTTCGCAATAGAGTCTTGCACTGGCATACCGGCCAGCATCTGCGTGCGGTGTCTATGCACGATGAACAGGGAGTAGTCGATGCCCACGGCCAGACCCAGCATCAGCGCCAAAACTGGGGTGATCGACTGCATATCAATAACTGTGGAAAGCGACAGAGTCACCCCGACACCGATCGCGACGCCGAACAGCGCGACCAGGAGGGGAAGGCCGGCCGCGAGGAGGGTGCCGAGGACGAATAGCAGGACCACGCCCGCGATCAGGAAGCCGATAACTTCAGAAATGCCGATCACGGAGTTGAGGTCAGATGTGATCTCAGATGAGTAGAGAGCGTCAACACCCAGCGCCGGCAGGTCCTCTACCGCGGCAAAAAGCTCCTGGCGGTCAGCGTCCTTGAGCGCCATGGTTTGTCCCATGAATGAAATCTGCGCGACCGCAGCCGTGTCGTCTTGGGAGACAAACTGCATGTTCGCGGACACGGCAGCAAGGCGCGCGCCCCGTTCCAGCTGTAGCTTTCCGTCTTCGAGGGCGATGCGGCCTTCCTTAAGTTCCGCTTCCCCGTCTTCCAGCTCAGATTCGGAATCTGCGATCTGTTGGCGGCCTTCTTCAAGTTGGAGTTTGCCGGCGGCCAGTTCGGCCTCGCCCTCCGCCAAAAGCACTTCGTTCGCGTTCAGTTCGGCCAGACCTGACTGGTATTGCGCTAGGCCGGACTCATATTCGGCGATGCCCGCGGCCAACTCCGCCTGTCCCGCTTGAATCTGTGCAGTAGCGGAGTCCAACTCTGCACGTCCGGCGGCGGCCGCTACCCTACCCGCGTCCAGCTCTGCCTGCGCCGCATCCAGCTGCTGTTTGGCCGCCGCGATCTGTAGGCGACCCTGATCCACAGCGGGTGCGGCGGCAGATAAGGCCTGGTACCCGGCGCTGGCGGCGTCAAGCGCGGACTGCGCGGCGTCTAATTGGGCCAGGCCCGCTTCGGCAAGTGCCAACCCCTCTTTGGCCTCAGTCAACTTACTCTCAAGTAGCGTCAACCCACCTGACGCGACCTGCAAAGCGGCCTCAAGTGCTGCCTTTTGGGCCTCATACCCGGGCGCTTCCGGGTCCAATGCTTCCAGTTGGGATTCGATTTGGGCGACGGCAATCTGGGCGTCTTCGATAAGGGGGGCGAGGGCGTCTATCCCAGCCTGCGCCTGGTCCCTGCCGGCTTCGGCTTCCGCGCGTCCGGCGTCGATCTGCGCCTGAGCAGCGTCTATCGCGGCGGGTACCTCCGACAGGGTCGAGACACCGAGCCCTTCGGTCAGCTCTGCGACGCCCGCGTCGAATTCATCGATCTTCGTCTGTTCTTCAGCCAGGGTGGCGCGGCCGGCGTCGACCTGCGCTTGGCCCTGCGCAATCTGGGCTTGTCCGGCCGTGTACTCGACCTCTCCCGCCGCCAGTTGCCGTCGGCCGGATTCCAACTCCGCAGCACCCGCATCCAACGTTGCTTTGCCGGCTGCCAGGGCTGCACCTGCGTTTATCAACTGGATCCGCCCGGCCTCCAGCGCGATGCGGCCAGCTATGAGCGTAGGTTCATTGGCCGCGATCTCTGCGGCGCCCTCGTCCATCTGCCTCTTGGCGTCCGCGATCTGCAGGCGACCCTGCGCGATTTGGTCGGCGCCTTCCTCCAGCAGCAACTCATTCGCCGCGATCTCTGCTTCGCCGTCGGCCAATTGGGTCGCCGCGGAGTCAAGGTCGTCCTGCATCTCAAAGGGGTCGGTTATGAAACGCACGGAGTCCAAGGAGTCGATTTTCTGGACGGCGGCCTGTACCGCGGCTCGCTGCTCCTCCGTAAACGGCTTCCCGTCTTGCGTGACGAAAACAAGGGTTCCCGTGCCAGACGCCAGTTCAGGGAGTTCCTGTTCCATCAACTCCATGACGCGTTCGGTTTCAGTGCCGGGAATGGTGAAGGTGTTGGAAAGCTTCCCCATGAATGCACCGGCTAGGCCGCCAACTGCCAGGAGGATCACTAGCCAAATCGCGACCACGGCTTTGCGCCGTTCGTAAGCAAGGCTGCCAAGGCGATACAGGAACTGAGCCATTCGTAAAGGATTCTTTTGTGGGTTGGTGACGGTCAGAGAGTCTGTGGATCAGTTGGATCCAAGTGCGCCGCGTTTGTTGATTGCCAGTGCGCGTCGCAGGTATTCCAGCAATTTTGGTGTGTCTTCTGGGGTCGGTTCGCCCGTCAGGTCGTCGCTCCAAACGTTGAACGCCGCATAGAACGCGCCAATGAGGCTTTCAACCAGGATTGCGACCTCCAAGACATCAACGTCGGGGTGCCGCGTGGTGATGACGTTCGCTAGCTTCCGGCGTGCCTGCTCCCAAACCAGCAGACTGGTAGCGCGCAAGCCGTCCGAATGTTTCGAACAATAATGAAGGTACGCCACCTTTTCGAGGGCGTCCGTCTGCGCAATCGACTCCAGTGCCGCCGTGAGTGCGTCCGCCAAATCCGTGTCTGGCGGCACCTCAGAAACTAGGTGCAACGCATCATCCAGCAGCGTTTCGACATGGTATGTAACGGAATCCGCCAACGTCGGGAAGTAGTTGAAGAACGTCCTGCGAGAAACCCCCGCGCCCTCCGCCACCAACTCCACCGTCAAGGCATCGAAGCCGTGCGCGCGCAGCAAAGCGTACGCGGAGTCAACCAGCGCGGCTTCCGTTTGTTCGCGGTTGCGCTGGCGGCGAGGAGTCTTCACACAAACAGCTTATTGCACTTCGTGCATCTTTGCACCGAGTGCAAAGATAGGTGTCACAAGGATCTCCCCGCGCCGATTTGGCGCCACCTAAACGCTGCCGTAAGATTGCCTAGTCGGAACGGGCTGTGGCGCAGTTTGGTAGCGCACACGACTGGGGGTCGTGGGGTCGCAGGTTCAAATCCTGTCAGCCCGACAGTAAACAGGCTCTGACCTGCGCATATACCCTCAAAAAATTTGAACCGTCGCGTTCAACTGTCCTAATGGTGTCCTCCAAATTTCTCCCCGGCGGCAATCTCGGCTGTATCCCACAAGTAGAGGCATGCACGACACCACTACTTTTCGCTCCCTTCTGGATTAAGGCCGACTGGCGCTACGCCCCTTTTGTCCGCTTCCCCCCTCCTGTGCTCAAGATGCACAGAAGCGACTGCGGGGACCACATAATTCACGACTGGCTAGTGCCTCATCGCCAGCGGCGCGCGACTAACTGGTGGGATGGCCCTGGAAGTCTTTTCGGGTGCATATATCAGCGCCGAGTTGGTGCGGCACGGATCAAGTTGGCTCTGGA
>CAZTTD010000055.1:0-14863 GCA_964616925.1 uncultured Actinomyces sp. | reverse complement strand
ACGGGGACACAAAACAGCAATAAAAACGCTGTAATTTTTGCCCGCTATGTAGTTTCGGCCCCGCTATGTAGTTTCGACGGGTTTTTCCAATCTGTGCCAGCATCCGCCATGAAAAAAGGGGGCATCATTCAAACCGTGCGACAGATACCAGATCAACGCGCCCGCGCTACCCGATCAACGCGCCCGCGATGCCCGATCAGCACACCCGCGATGCCTGATCAGCACACCTGTGTTACCCGGTCCGCACACACCCTGCTTTCCAAAACACACAAACAGGTGTTTATGGTCAACGGTTTTCTAAGACCGAAGGTTGTGGTGCATGATCGATGGTTAATCCCGGGATTAACCATCGATGTTGGGGATAACCATCGTTCTTAGAAATATCAGAGGCCAGCAGCGCCCCCCACAACCCATTTGGTGAAGCGCCCCAAAAACACACCATTCTGCAACAGGCTCAACAACCAGGCAAACACGCAGCACCGGGTCAGCGCAGGTGCTGCATTTGGTCGGCAATATCGGTGAACACTCCCGTGCATCCCCAGTTGAAGAGCTGCTCCGCACGATCAACAGAGTTCACTGTCCAAACGTTCACACCGTAGCCTGCTTGCGAAAGCGACTGGACGCGCTGCTCCGTAAGGTCCTTCTCTTCCATATGAACGTATGTGGCCCCACACAACTCCAGAACGGACAGCCAATCATCGTGGAAAGAGTTGGATTCATATAGGACGCCGATGGCGTACTGCGGGGCAGTCTGGTTGAACTTCATGAGGAGCGGCTGAGAGAAAGAGGAGATGATGACCTGACGCTCCGGGTCAAGCTTCGAGAGCTCCGAAACGACCGCTCGCACCAACTGTTCGGACCGAGCTCTCCCCTGCTCGTTACTCTTCAGCTCTATGTTGGCGTTCAAGGAGTTCTCATTCAGGAACTCAATGAGCCCCGCCAACGTCGGGATTCTCTCACCCGCGTATGCCGGGCTGAACCACTCACCGGCATCGATTGACTCCAACTCCACCGACTCCAGATCGTATATCACACCTGATCGATTGGTGGTCCGGTCCAAGGTCGTATCGTGGATGATTATCGGAGTGCCATCGCTAATGATGTCTACATCCGTTTCAATCCAGTCAGCACCCGCGTCAACCGCCTTACGGAAAGCCGCGAACGTGTTCTCCGGGGCTTGGGAGGACAACCCTCTGTGCGCAAACACTGTTCGGCCAAGGGCGGGGACGTTCGATGTCGGTGTTGCTATCGCAGGCAATCTCGTTCTGCTTCCTCTTCGGGATGGTTAACTGGGACGGTGAACTCGCTGTGGTCGACACGCAACAGTGAGTCCATGGTGGCGAACCCAAAGCAGCGTTGGTAACCTGCTGGAAGCGGAACAGCATCGCGGCGCCGCAACCCACGTCAGACTAACCCAAATGGAACGCGGCGCAGGAGCACGGGTACCGACGCGGGCGGGGACCGCACAGATCGAAAGACCCGCAAGAACAGCGCTGACCGTCAGCCCGCCTGGTCCACCGCCGTCTTGAACCACGTGGTGATCGAAGTCGGATGCGTGATCGCAGTCCCAACCACAACCGCCCACGCGCCCGCCGCAATGACCTCTGCGGCCTGGGCCGGGGTGTGAACCCGCCCCTCACAAAGAACGGGAATTCCAGGGAACTCCGCAACCATTTCCTTCAGGAGCTCCACGTCGGGACCATCCGTCTTCGCGCGCTCCCCGGAGTACCCCGCCATTGTCGTCGACAAGATATCGCTGCCCGCGGCCGCAGCCATCCGGGCATCCTCCATGGAACCGCAGTCCGCCATCACCAAGATGTCATCGACGCCGCGGCCGTCAAGGTAGCGGCCGGTGATGCGTTCATACTCCTCGCTGATACCGGTGCCCGACGCGATTGCCTCAACGTGCCCAGTCCGACCGCACGAACACACTAGGTCCCGAGCGTACGGATGGCGGACGTGGCCAACGTGTCCGGCGAGGCCGCGCGTCCCCGAACGGGTCCCCGACCGCGTCACGAACGCACCTCCGATACCCGTCCCCACGGCCACCGCAAGCGCAGAACCGTAATCCCGCCCCGCACCAAAGCGGTCCTCACCTATTGCATGGGCGAGGACGTCCCCGGTCAGCGCCATGGGAAGGCCGAATGCCGCCCGCAGCGCCGGACCAAAGGGAGATCCCGCCCAATCGGGAATCAGGTCTGTCGCGGAGGTGACGACGCCGGTCTCCGGGTCTATCACCCCGGCCGAGCCGACACCGAGTCCCCGCACGGGACCGGGGGCGTCGGTGATCAGCTTGTCAACCAGGCCGACCACCGCGTCCACCAATCCCATGCCACCCCCGGTTTGGGCGGTGTGGAACGAGGTGCGACCGCTAACCACCGGTTCGCTTCCCCCACTCACGTAGGCACCGCCAACTTTGGTTCCCCCAATGTCGATGGCGACTACCAGGGGCTCGCCCTCGTTCTTCATTAGTCCAGCAGCCCCGCGTCCCGCAGAACTTTCGCAACCGCGTCCACGTTGGCACCCTCAAGGGTGGGCACGGGCTCCGGCATCTGGTTGGTTTCGAACACGCCCAGCAGCATCAGGGCGGTCTTGAACGCACCGACACCTGCGCCAAAACCGGTGACACCGGTGACGACGCTTGTGATGTCCATGAGGTTTACCAGGCGGTCCTGCTCATCGCGGACGGCATCCCAGTCGCCGCGCTGGTACGCCTCATACTGACGCACGTAACCCGCGGGATCCACGTTGGCAAGGCCTGGGGCGGACCCGTCTGCGCCGCCAAGGTAGGCGCCGTCGACGACGATCTCGTGACCGGTCAGTAGCGACAGTGGGCTGCCTGCTGCACGGTTCGCCAGGATGAGCCTGCGGAAGAATACGTCATCACCGGAGGAGTCCTTGACGCCCGCCAGGACGCCCTCGACACCCAACTGCACCAGCATTGGGGCCTCCAGCTTCGTGTGTAGGGGAACCGGAAGGTCGTATGCCCAAAGAGGCGTGTTGATGGCTGCCGCGATTTGGCGGAAGTGGCGCTCAACCTGGGGTTGTCCGCCCAGTCCGTAGAACGGCGCGGTAACGACGATGCCGTCAACGCCCAGGGCCTCAGCGGCCTTCGCCTGCTCAATCACGCGTGCGGTCTGGGTGTCGATGGCGCCGGCCAAAACCGGAACCTTGCCATCCGCAACTTCCATGGCGGCGCGAATGACCTCTTCGCGGCGCTCATCTGTGCTGAATGCGACCTCGCCGGAAGATCCCATAACAAACAGGCCGTGCACGCCCGCGTCGAGCATGCGCCTCGCATTGCGGTCAAAGGAAACCCTGTCGAAGGAACCGTCGGGATTTAGCGGGGTAACTACTGGAGGGACAACGCCTTTGAGCGTCATTTTTGTGCCTTTCATTGGAATCTTCGTCTAGTTTTCGATGGGGTGTAGGAGCGAGGGCGCCGCACCAAGCAGCGTCTTCGTGTAGGGGTGGCGGGGTGCGTTTAGCACCTGCGCGGCGTCTCCCTCTTCAACGATCTGGCCACCGTTCATGACGATGATCTGATCAGACACGTACCGAACGGTCTGGATGTCGTGGGAAATGAAGACCATGCCAAGGCCCAGGTCGTTCTTCAGGTCCGTCAGTAGGTTGAGGATCTGAGCGCGAACGGAAACGTCCAGCGCAGACGTGGGCTCATCCGCGATGATCGCGTCGGGGTCCAGTGCCAGGGCACGCGCAATGGCGACACGTTGCCTCTGACCACCGGACAGCTGGCCCGGAAGCGCGTTGAGTACGGAGTGCGGAAGACCCACCAGGTGGATCAGCTCATTGACCCGTGCCAAGCGTTCATCGGGTGTTCCGACCTTGTGCACCCGCAGTGGGTCCAGGAGTTGCTCCTGAACGATCATGCGGGAGTTCAGCGCGGTTGCTGGGTCCTGGAAGACCACTGACACGACTCGCCCAATGCGTTTGCGGTCAGCGGCCGAGCATTTCGTCACCTTCTGTCCCTTGAAGAACACGTCTCCGGCCGTCGGCGGCTGCAGGCCACACATGACGTTCGCTGTTGTGGACTTACCGGAACCGGACTCACCGACCAACCCGATCGTCTCACCACGCATCAACCTCAGGCTGACGTCGCGCACCGCGTGCACCAGGTTCGGCTTGAAGATCGACCCGGTGCGGGTCTTGAAGGTGACGTCCACGTTCTTCAGTTCAATGATGGGAACGTTCGGATCGTCACTGCCGCCACTGATTTCTACGGCTGCCATTTCGGACGCCTTGGCGCTCATGCCTTCACCTCCGCCTTGTCGCCGTTCTCGGCGGGCTCAACTTCGAATGTTTGACTTCCGTGTGCCTCTTCCAGAACAACCGCGTACCTGTGGTCGTTACCCACGTCCACAAGCGTCGGCCTGGTGGTGGATGCTGCCTTCGGGTGGGAGGAGCGTGGCGCGAACCGGTCCCCTTCGGGGAAGTCCCGCGGGCTTGGCACGGTGCCGGGCACCTGGTGTAGGCGTCCCTCTCCGCCCTCGATCGAAAGAACAGAACCCAGCAGGCCACGGGTGTATTCGTGACGCGGGTCCATGAGGACCTCCTGGATCGGGCCCTGCTCCACAACCTGACCGGCGTACATGACCGTCACGCCGTGGGCGACTTCCGCGACCAGTGCGAGGTCGTGGCTCACGAAGATCATCGCGAAGCCCAGCTTCTCTCTCAGTTCGTTCAAGAGGTCGATGACCTGCTTCTGAACGGTCACGTCGAGGGCGGTCGTGGGCTCATCCGCAATCACCAGTTTCGGGTCACGCGTAAGTGCCATAGCGATCAGGACGCGCTGGCGCTGCCCACCGGACAGTTCGTGCGGGTAGGACTCCAGGGTCCGCTTCGGGTCTAGGCCGACCAGCTCCAGCAACTCCTCCGCGCTGCGCGTACCGCCACGCTTGGTGAGCTGCTTCATCTGGCTGCGGATCAGCATGGATGGGTTCAGGGATGAAAGTGCATCCTGGTAGACCATCGCGATCTCAGAGCCCATGAGCTTCTGGCGTTCCTTCGGGCTCATCTTCTGCAGGTCTTTACCCTGGTACAGGATTTGACCGTCAATCTGTGCCTTGGGGTCCAGAAGACCGATGATCGCCAGTGAGGTGATCGACTTACCGGAGCCGGATTCACCGACAAGGCCCATGGTTTCACCCGGGCGCACGGAGAAGGAGATCCGGTCGATCACATTCACGTCACCGTGGCGGGGGAGCTTGATGGCCAGGTCCTTCACCTCAAGCAGTGGCGGGACATCCTCCTCAAACACGAGGCGGTCGTGACGCTCACCCTCCACCTCACGGAGGCGGTTCAAGGAACGCTCCAGCGACTCTTTCTGTGCTGCGTGCGCTGCGACCGGGTCCACCAGGATCTTGTCGACCTCACGGTCGCCACCGGTCTCATCCGGCTTGGGCGCCTCACCCTTGGGTGCCGCGACCATACCGTCTGTCAGGCCTTCGGAAAGGATGTCCAGGGAAAGCACCGTGAACATGATTGCAAGGCCTGGGAACAGTGCCTGCCACCAGCGACCCGACAGAACACCGCAGCGCGCATCTGCCAGGATATTACCCCACGTTGCGGTGGGTTCCTGGATGCCGGCCTGGATGAAGGAAAGCGAAGCCTCAAAGACAATGGCGTCTGCAACCAGCACGGTCGTGAAGACCATGACGGGTGCGATGGTGTTACGAACTACGTGCTTCACCAAGATCCATGGCGAGGACGCACCGGACACGATTGACGCACGAACGTAGTCTTCGCCGTACTCCGCCATCACGTTGGCTCTAACCACGCGCGTTAGCTGCGGGATGTAGAGGAAACCGATCGCGAAAATGATGACTACCAGGGAGTTACCGAAAACGGAGACAAACACGGCTGCCAGAGCAATACCGGGGAAGGACATGATGATGTCCATGATTCGCATCGTGACTTCGGAGATTCCCTTAGAAGACACGGCAGCGAAGGAACCGATGATTGCGCCCAGAACGAGGGCGAACAGTGTCGCGCCCAATCCGATCACAAGGGAGTAACGAGCACCGTACATCATGCGTGACAGCACGTCACGGCCCTTTTCGTCGGTCCCGAACAGGAACTCACCGCTTGGCGCTTGGCGAGCAGTATAAATCTCCAGCGGATCATGCGGCGCCAAGAACGGCGCAAGGATAGCGATCAGAACAATGTAGGTCAGAACGACCACGGCAATCTGGGAGCTAAGCGGCATCGCGCGGAGGCGACGGAACTTTACCTTTCCCGCGCTTTGCTCCATGCGGGTAGTTAGTTTGCGTCTCACTTGTCACACCGTCCTAATACGCGGGTTGATCAGTATGTAAAGCATGTCGACCACGATGTTGATGACAATGAACGACAGGGCAACCACCAGGGTTACGCCCTGCACCAGCGTCGGGTAGTTCTGCTGCACGCCCTGCAGGATGGACATGCCCATGCCCGGCAGGTTGAAGATAACTTCGATGACAACGGCGCCACCGATCAGGTAACCGATGCGCAAACCAAGGACGGTCACCGGGGTGATCAGCGCGTTGCGGAACACGTTGCGGGACACGACCACTGCCTTCGGAACGCCGGCACCAAGTGCGGTTCGGACGTAGTCCTTATCCAGTTCTTCCACCATCGCGGTGCGGATGACGCGGGTTAGCTGACCTGCGACAGGCAGGCCCAATGCGAAGGCGGGTAGCGCCATCCGCGCCATCCAGCCCCCCGGGTCCTTAGTCAACGGTGGCAACGGCCCGGAAGCGGGTAGCCAGCCAAGTGCAACGGAGAACGCCAGGATCAACAGGACCGCCAGCCAGAACGAGGGCGTTGCAATAAAAGAGGTGGAGAGCACGCGGATAACCTGGTCCGGCCACTGGTCGCGGAACAGCGCTGCGATTACACCAAGAATCACGGCGGTGACCACTGCGAAGATCAGCCCCAAAAGGGTCAACTGCATTGTGACAACGAAAGCGCTGCCGATCTTTTCTGCGACGGAAGACTGGTTAGCACCGTAGGTACCCAAGTCTCCGCGGAACATTCCGCCCAAGAATGAGAAGTAGCGAACGATCCACGGGTCATTCAGACCGTGTGTTTCGCGGTAGTTTGCAAGTGCTTCTGGAGATGCGCCCTCGCCAAGAGCGGAGTAGGCGGGGTCGATCTTGGAGAAAGACATTAGGAAGAAGACAAGGAAGGTGACGCCCAAAACCATGATCGGTAAGGCAATCAGGCGTCGGCCAACCAGACGTAACAGGTTGTTCAAGGTGTGCTCCGTCGCGCAGAGGAGAAAAGCTGGGGGTCATAGAACTGGGGGACGCATTGACGCGTCCCCCAGTTTCGTTACTTACTTCGTCGAAACACCGATGAAGTTCAAGCCGGTGGTGCTGATCGGAACGTAGTTGTTCAGAAGGTCAGCGCGGTAACCGGTGATCATGTTGCGGTGGAACAGCGGGTAAAGCGGAACCTGCTCAGCGATCAGGTCGTACGCCTCATTCCACAGCTTCTGCTGGGCTTCGCCCTCTTCGCCAACTGCCTGGTCAAGGATTTCGTGCAGCTGTGCGAACTCTGGTGTGGAGCCCCACTGGGTACGCAGGGAGGTCCAGATGTTGTTTCCGTACCACCAGTTCATCAGCAGGTCGGGGTCGTTACCGAACACCGAGGGGTCACCCGGGGCAACCGCCACGTCAAACTGCGGGTCCTCTACGTCAGTGTTGTTGGCGTACAGGGAAGCGGACGCTTCGGACTGGATGGTTGCGTTGACACCGATTGCTTCCAGGTCATTCTTGATCTGAGGAGCGAGGGCGGTGATCCACGGGTGGTCGGTGGTCAGGAGGGTGATGTCCAGCTTGTCGACGCCGGCTTCCTTCATGAGTTCCTTCGCCTTCTCCGGGTCATGGGTGAAGACAGTTGAGGCCTCATTGTAGTTAGCGTGGGTTGCAAGCAGGAAGGAGGTAGCAGGCGTTGCCTCACCTGACATTGCGTTGGAGATCAGCTTCTCTACGTCAAGTGCGTAGAAGAATGCCTGGCGAACGCGGTAGTCATCAAACGGCGCCTTCTTGGTGTTGAACATCATGAAGGGGAGGCTGAAGCCCTGGATGGACTCAACCGTTGCGCCAGATGCTTCCAGCTGGTCGCGCACGTCTGCCGGGACCGCTTCCATCACCATGACGGAACCCTCCTGCAGGGCGGTGGTGCGGGCCGTGTCATCCTTGATCACGTCTACAACCAGGGACTCTGCCTCTGCAGGGTACTCACCGTTGTAGTGCTCATTCGGGCTGAAGGTTACCTTCTCTTCAGTGATTGAGTCGTACTTCCAAGGACCGGTACCAACCGGCATTGCGGTCAGTTCTTCCTGGCTCATGGATGCCGGGATGATCTTGATGAGCGTCAGGCGCTCCTTCACCAAGGAGAAAGGCTTGGACAGGTGCACCGTAACGGTGTTGTCGTCCTTAGCCGTCACATCGTCAATGAAGTCCAGCATGGACGCGTAAAGGTTGCCCCTCTGCGGTCGCGCGCTTGAAGGACTCTACGACGTCTTCGGAGGTAACAGGGGTGCCATTGGAGAACATTGGGCCCTCACGGAGGGAAACTTCGTACTCCGTGTCGGAAACCTGAACTGGGTCCTCTTCGGCAGCCAGTGCACGGTAAGGCTCAAAGGTCTGTATCTCCAGTTCGTACAGACCTTCCATGACCTGCCAGTTCGTGACCATGGCCAGAGCCGAGGACGTACTTGACGGGTCGTAGTTCGTGGTCTCATACGCCGCGGCCGCGGTGATTGTCCCGCCCGCTGCTTCGGCGGCGGCGTCGCCGGATCCACTCTGGTTGCTGCCCCCAGAACCGCTGCTTCCGCAGGCGGACAAGGCCAGTGCCGCGGCTACTGCAACAGCGCCGAAGACCGAACCTTTCTTACGCATGTGCGACATCCCTTTAAATCCTCTCAGTTGGGTTATCTTTGAAGCGTTTGAGTACATTCTCAACAACCGGAAGACTGCTGAGGTAGTATGATCACATGATGTCTGATGACTTTACGCCACCCCACCTGATGGAGCGCTTAGAAACGTTAGCTGTTCGTCACAATTCGGCGCCCTCGTCCGTCAACCGCGCGACCGCGACTATGAACGCAATCAAGTCGCTAATCCTGCGCAACAACCTGACTCCAGGAGATCCGCTCCCTACGGAAGCGGCCCTAGAGAAAGAACTGGGCGTGTCTAGATCCTCTGTTCGTGAGGCGATACGCAAACTCGAAGCCTTGGACATCGTTGAGGTGCGCCACGGCTCTGGCTCGTTCGTAGGGCAGATGTCGCTGGAGCCAATGGCGCAGACCCTTGCTCTTCGGGCCTCTCTATCTGCCGCGGGAAACCTCCAGTTCCTGAAGGAGGTTGCGGAGACGCGTCAAACTCTTGACCACGGCATGGCACCGGCGGTGATACGCGCATATAAGGGGAAGCCGGATCCGCAACTGGATGCACTGGTGGACCAGATGATTGTCCATGCTGAGGCCGGGAAGGGTTTCATGCCGGAAGACGTGGCCTTCCACGACCGGCTGATTCGCGGGCTCGGCAATGAGTTAACGCGGCAGACGTACTCTTCATTCTGGATGGTGCACTCCGCAATCCTGCCGGACCTGGTTACGTCAACTGATGGGAAGGCGCTGCCCACCGCCCTCGCGCACCGCAAGATGCTTGACGCGGCCTACGCGGGGGACTTGGAGGCGTACCACCAGGCGGTTGATGAGCACTACAAACCACTTGTGGAGTCTCTGGCGGCGTTGGGCTAGGGCGGGGGCGTCAGGTAGACAGTCAGACAGTCGGCCAGTAGGTCAGACAGACAGTCGGGCAGTCAGTCGGACTGCGCTCCCGCCGACTGTCCGGATTGCGGTGCGCTCATGCCGGCGGAGCGCGCTGCGACGCCCTCGTCCCTAAACCACGCGTTGAAATACGCGTAAAAGTTCAAATTACCGAATGAAGAACACGGGCCTTCTGAACCCGCCAACGCCGCCTCATTCGGCTGGTACGGCGTGTAGTTGTAAAGGTTGGCGGTCGCCTGATTCTCCACGAACACCTCTGAACCCCCGCAGTCACCGGGGGCGTAGGGAATGAAGTCGGTGCGGTCCGCGTCCACCATGTACTGGTCCGGGTTTTGCTCATACACCCTGAACTGCCTGGCCGCGTAGTAGACCTGAGTGGCGAATCCGAAGTACTGGGGATCGCAGTTGGCGTGATCCGGGCACGCATATCCCATGGCGATCGCGTAGCGGGACTCATTCAGTCGATACCCCGACGCCGTTATCAGTCCCTGCTCCTTCTGCAGCGTCGTAAGCAAAACCTGGGGGTTGATCCCGCACCCCTGCGCGGCCTTCCAAATGATGTTCGCGGCGGTGTCGTTCGTTTCGCCCTGGAACCCGCCCTCGCAATACTGATCCGGTTCGAACGAGGGCGTCTGCTCCACATACTCCGCCAAACACACCGTGTCATCACGCCCAGTGCGGCATCCCTTGTTCCACTTCGCTATGAAAGCAGATATCTGGTCCAGGGAGTAGGCGTCCGCGTCGAAGAACTGCTCATCCTCAATGATGCGTGAGGGGTTGAATCCGTCAAAAGACAGCGGCGGCGTGAAAGGTTCTGGATCTAGGGGTACGACGACCTCCTCCTCAACTTCCTCTTCGTTCGAGGCCAGACTCATCACAAACCCCACCGCCCACTTCCCAGCCAGAAGGAGCGCAATGGCAATAACCAGGACCCAGAGGAGGAAGAATGCGTTCCACTTTCCGGGCCGGCTCCTGCGGCGCTGGGGTCCTGGCTGGCTGGGCTGACCCGGCTGCGCGGCATACGGCAGCTGCCCTTGGGCTACGGGAACCTGCGCCTGAGATTCACCCCCGGAAGGCCCATATCCGGAGGGGCTGTGCCAGGACACCTAGGAGCTCTGCGCTACAAACGACAGAACATTATCCGTGGCATCCTCCAATGTCACCAGCGTCTCCTCAAAATCCGTCATGTTGCCGTACCAGGGGTCGGGCACATCTAGTGAGTCGCCGCTTCTCACGTCCGCATCGGTTGCAAATGAGCGCCACAGGCGAATCTCCGCCCGCTCATCTTCCGGCACCGACGCGGCAACCTGTTGAATCTGGGCCAAATGCTCCTGCGTCATTGGGAGGATCAGGTCATATTCGGTGATGTCGGAGCGCGTAATCTTCTGTGCACCGCGCACCGGAGGAACGTAACCGGCTTTGCGCAGGACTTTCACGGCCCGGTAGTCGATGGGATTTCCAACCTCCCAACCGGTGGTCGCCGCAGAGTCAACCTGCACGTCCATCCCCTGCCGATCAGCGGCCTCTTGGAGAACCACCTCCGCCATCGGCGAGCGGCAGATGTTCCCCGTACAGACAGTCAGAACCCGGTAGGTCACGGACGCGCCACCTTCTTCTCTCCGGCCTTCACTTTCGCATCCACCACGTTTTGAGCAGGCGGCTTCGGGCATGTTCCGTAAGGGGACATGTGCGAGGGGAAGATGACAGCCCGGTTGAAGTCAATAACAACTGTTTCGCCATCTATCGCAGCTGGCGCCGACCGCCAACCCGCAGTCGTATCCCCATTGGTCTTATCGTGGAAGATCGTTATCGCATCCTCTGGGGAGCCCGTCAGAATCAGGCGCGCGGTCCGGTCTTTCGGGAGTGCAACCTCCGCTTCCGCCCAACCGTTCAAGGTGTGAGACCCCTCTGGCACCGCCGCATCCACGACAATGTCCTGGGACTCCGGGAACCGCCGCAACCTGCCGCGCACGACCCATTCGGGATCAAACTTGTAGCGAGCCACACGGTAGTCATCAGCCAGTGCCGGAGACTGGGGGTCCCTAACCCGGATGCCCGGCTTTCCAAAGCGGTACATAACTTCAATCTCACGGCCGCGATCATCCTTCAAAGAACGATCCACAACGCCGGGAGCAACCTCCACCTGCACGGTTCCGGACACTTCCTCACCATCGCGATACAGGTGGGCATCCTCCGGTATTTCCACCGTGATGGTCTGCCCATCCTCACTGGCGCTCCAAAGGCCCGGGAAATTCTTCAGCTCCTGAGGCTCTTCTGACAGCCACGTCAACTCAACTAATGAGAACCAGCCGTAGGGGTCCCTAAACGACTCATCCCGCGCGTTGCGCCAATCTTTCCAAGCCCTCTTGGTACCAAATGCGTGTGCCATGGACAGCCTCCCTTGTTCCGATTCCCAACTCTACCGGGCACACCCCACAGTTCGTGTGGTTAGCAAGCGGCAGGCCTTGGGATTCGAGGGCGCCCCCGCGCCATCACTTAGCCGCACACACCAAACCGCTCTGCAGAGCAGCCAGATTGGAGGCGAACACGTCCGGAATATCGCGGTTCGGATCCACCTGGACCTCCATCGGATCCAGTGCGAGGGCGGGGATGCCCAACGTCTGCGCAATCTTCGCGCTGGCGGCGCTCACCTCTTGGGACCGCGCGGCATGGGCGGCCTCGTCTGCGGAGCTGGTCTCGCCCTCGTCCTCGTCCTCGTCCTCATCATGAGCGTGAGCTGCGGCGGGCTCCGCAAACAGGACCTCAATGCCGCGCTCTTCAATCAGGTTCGACACCTGGAGCAGACGCGCGGGCGAGGGCTCCGCCTCCGGATCCACACCCAACACCCCCACCTGGTCCAGCCCATAGCGCGCGGCCAAGTAGCCAAACGCCTCATGCGCCGTCAGCATCGTCTCCCCGGAGCAATCCGCGAGCACGCGCGCGTACTCCTCATCGATCTGCTCCATTGTTTCCGTCAGCTCGAGGGCGTTGTCCTTGTAGTACGCGCCCGCGTCTGGATTGGCGTCACTCAGCGCGGTTGCGAGCTCCTCCCCAATCCGCGCAATGTTCAGCGGGTTCATCCAGACGTGGGGGTCACCCGATATCGCGTCGGACTCTGACAGCACCGCAAACCCGTCCAAACTGTCGATGCCGGTCTGTTGAATGGCCGTCTCAACGCCCGGTTGGAAACCTTCGGACAGGTACAGCGCAATATCAGCACCTCCTAACTGGTTCACCTGGGAGGGGGAAAGCTCCATGTCGTGGGCGTGGCCGCTGGTGGTGGCAAGGTTGATGATCTCCACCTGGTCACCGCCGATCTGCTGCGCGATGTAGAGGAGAGGGAAGGAAGAGACAACGACGATAGGGAAATCGCCGACGGGGTCGGTCTGACCAGCGGACGTTCCGCTCATCGCGGTGTCGCCCTCGCCCCCACCCGCGTTACCCGCGCCGGAGCCCGCGCCCGCGGAACACCCGGCCAGGGCCAATGCAAGGGCGGCGACTCCCGCCAACGCCCTCGCCCCCATCGTGGTGCGTCTGGATTTCCCGGTCGACTTTGCGCCCGTCAGCTCTGCGCCGCCCGACCACTCCGAGCTGCTGGTCAACTCCGCGCCACCTGGGCGCGTCGGTTTCGTCGTCCCCATTGGAGGCCGCCTTCCATCCACAAGTACGTCAATAACTGACGCCCAGCGTACGCTTATTGATAATGGTTATCAATACAGGCGGGTGTTGGATGGTTAACAGAGCCCGAGTGCCGCCGGGAAAAGAATGTTGTTCTCCTTATGGATGTGCACGTGCAGGTCGCGCTCCATTTCCTCCAGGCCGCGGTAGGCAGCGATGTAGGAAGCGCACGCGTCAGGCGGCGTTTGGTAGCCGTCGGTCAGGGAGCGGAGTTGGCTAAGGATGCGCCCAACGGCCTCGTGTTCATCAACCAGCTCGTCGATCGTCTTGTCCAGACCCTCCGCACCCCTGGGCGATTCACCCTTTTCCAACTTAGAGATAACGGGGAAGACCGACCGCTCCTCACGCGTCATGTGCGGGTCCAGTTCGGCAATCATCTGGTTGTACGTTTCGAGCACCACCCGCAGCTCAGGATGACGGTCGCCGTGAACGCGGTGAACCTTTTCGACAAGGGCGCCCAGTCGCGGCATCTCCTCCCACATATAGGCGTGGTGAGTGTCGACAATGTCATGGGCGAGGGCGGCGTTGCGACCCGAGCCCACCTCACCCGTCTGCGGCACCGGGGGCAGGTCGAGGGCGGTCAGCAACTCCTCCAGCTCCGCCTCCTGCATACCAACTTCAGCGGCTGCATCCGCAAGCGCTTTGGTGCCACCGCAACAGAAATCCAGCCTGTATGCCTCCATGACATCGGCGCGGCGGGGATCTTCTGTAACCAACTCTGCAAGGGTCTTTTCAACACTAATCGACATGTGTTCATTATAGGGCTGGGGTGCACGGTGGTCACTAGGGGGCCTTCGGGTCCTGTGGCGCTCTGGGCCTTCTGGGCCTTCTGGGTTCTCTTACTCTCTGGGCCTCGGGGTTCTCTATACTCTCTGGGCCTCGGGGCCTCGAAGACTCAACCGGCTCGGGCCTGCTGGCGCCACGCGGATTTCGCGAGCGAGTCCGGAGATCTTCGGCTTAGCGCTGTGTAGGGCATAGTTTTGTAGTCGTGTTGCAGTGTTTTTCCGACCGTGTTGCAACGAAAATCCAGCCAGTTTAAGTTTGGTGGGTGTGGGTTCGGTGCCACCTGTTTTCTTGGCTGTTGCCCGTTTTTGCCAGGTTGTTGTCCGTTTTCCTGTTTGCTGTATTGCGGCACGGCAGCGTGTTTCCGGTGAGGATCGAGAGTCCGCGGTGACCAGGTTGGGTCTTGTGGCATCTCCAGGAATGCCCGTACTAGATGCTGGATATCCGTCTAGGTACGCTGTATCCCCTTAAATACGCGATAGCGGTCTAGGTACGCGTTGTCCCGTTAAATACGCGATATTCGGCCCCGCTATCGCGTATTTAACGAGACAACCAGTATTTAAGGGGACATCGCGTATCTAAGCCAACATCCAGTACCTAAAC
>CAZTTD010000054.1:0-15046 GCA_964616925.1 uncultured Actinomyces sp. | reverse complement strand
CCTGTGCTGTTCAACCTGCCCAGCCAAGCCTCACGCGCAGCCTGTAGCACGCGGTCAAACACGGAAATGGTCAAGATGGCACGCGAACCCCCAAGATGGCTACGCCATCTCGGCCCATCCAGAGCCAACTTGATCCGTGCCATGCCATCTCGGCCCTTCTGGAGCCAACTTGACGATATCTGACGCTTGGGAGCCAACGGAGCAGGGCTGCCAAGGCACCAACAAAGCCACTAACCCGCCCACCAACCAACCTGCCCACAGCCGCTTTTATGACTTACAGAAGAGCCCAAGACTCAATAGGAACGTCGTAATTTCTACCCGGTATGTATCTTGGGCCCCCTAATGTACTTTGGGGCTCGCTAATGCACTTTGGGCGCTACCCAATGCTCGTTGCACCGCATGAAGACCTACACTCAGCGGCACAATCAGCGGCCTCGAACCGAAAAAGCCCCCAGCCAGGAGCCGGCCATCGCTTGTTTTCGAGCAGCTGTCAGAATTCTTGTCTGCTGCAACCTATCTGCGCCAAACCCGCGGCGCCTCAGGATTCCTTACGGGCCTGTTTGCCGCGGATAAGCCTGTTTGTTGCGAATGAGCCTGTTTGTTGTTTCAAAACAGTGACTGTTTTCCTGGATGTTGTAGGTTTGGCTGCTTGGGGCGCCCCCGGCACACCCCCCAACACAAGCCCCGCCCTAATACGACCAAATGGACGGCGGAATCAACGCGGGTTCCTCCACGTCCTCGCCCCCCGTT
Source organism: uncultured Actinomyces sp. (assembly GCA_964616925.1). Lineage (GTDB taxonomy): Bacteria > Actinomycetota > Actinomycetes > Actinomycetales > Actinomycetaceae > Scrofimicrobium. Next base: position 14,296 of record CAZTTD010000054.1, on the reverse strand, counting down.
GAGTGACTCTCTATCAACTCCACCGGCAGCTCAATCACGTCGTTGGTGGCGGCGACCCGCCCCTCGATCCGAGCAACCAGCAGGTCCACAGCGGTTTGCGCGATTTGCTCGATCGGTTGCCGAACCGTGCTCAGCCACGGGGCCGCCGCCCTCACCGCAGAGGTGCCGTCAAAACCGACGATCTTCAGATCCTCCGGCACGCGAAGCCCGTTAGCCCGCGCCCACCCGGCCACGGCACACGCTGTCAAGTCATCGGTCGCGAACACGCCGTCTATCGTGTCCTTATAATCCTCCAGCCCTGCATGGAGGATCTGGGAATACGCGGGCTCCGGCGTCCCGAACTTCACCGAAATCGCGGCCGGCTCAATCCCCGCGTCCGCAAGCGCCGCACGATAACCCGCCTCGCGCGCATTCCCTGGGCCCAGCGTCGACGTCACCAGAACAGGATTACGGCAACCCCGATCAAGAAGAAGTTGGGTGGCAAGCCGCCCGCCCTCGAAATTATCCGCACGAACGTTCGGAATATGCGCCGCCAGTTGCCGGTCCACCATGACGATGGGCAGCCTCGCCGTCGAGTACTCCTCAATCGACTGATTATGCGCCCCCGTTATCAGCCCATCCACGCGCCGCCCCTCCAGCTGACGCAGGTAATCGCGTTCGCGCTCGGCCTGACCCTGACTGTTGCAGAGCAGGGCACGGTATCCCTTATTGGCGAGGGCGTTTTCGAGGGCGGCCGCCACCTCCCCGAAAAAAGGGTTGGCCACGGTGGGGACAATGATGCCGACGACGTGGGTGCGGCTGCCAAGGAGGGAACGCGCGACCTCATTCGGGTGGTAGTTCAGCTCCTCAATGGCGCGCGCGACGTTGTCTTTCGTCTTCTGGCTGAGGTAGCCGCGGTTGTTCAGGACGCGCGAAACCGTTGTTGGGGAGACGCCCGCAAGCGCGGCAACGTCCGCCAGGGTAGGTTCAGAACGAGGTTCCACGTGATCACCGCTTCCAAGGCCAGCCAGCCTGGGTACGCGACAATCCGCGCCGCCCCAGCATCTGTCAATCGTTTAGCCTAATCTTAGGACAAACGGCCGCTATGTCCCTTCGAACTCCCCGAAGTAGTCGGTCTGCGCGCATTCCAGAAGGACCCCACGCATCATGGCGCGGTCGCGCACACCAATTCCCAACTGGTACTCATCCAGAACCGTGAGGAAGCGTTCGACGTAGCGGCACGTTCCGCCCTCGTCAGTTGGGAGCCACCGACTGGGCCCGCTGTCGCTCTTCGACTGGTTCTCCACGTCTGTCGTCGCGTTGAGATTCATGGGGTCGTTGGCGAATTTCAATCGCGTCTCGTCATCCCAGGCATCCGCACCGTGGTGCCATGCCCACGACAGTGGCACCACGTGGTCGACCTGTACTAAGCGGGAGGTATCCTGCCCCGATACAAAGTGCACCGTCGTCCCGCTGTACCAGTCGTTCAAGGTGCCCTCCAGGACCTTGCAACCGTTCGTGTCGGCTTTGAACTGCACGTCGATCAGGTCTCGGCCCAAGATGTCATTGCGAGTATCACAACCATTGCGGTCATAGTCATACCACGACTGGCCAAAAAGCCCGCGGTCGTAGTCAAGCCCGCTGCGCCCCGACGTTATGGCGAGGGCGTTGAGCGAATCCAGCAGCTCCTGTGAGCGCGCCTGCTGCCCTGCGTTAGCACCGGAACTTCCAACGCCGCCCGGCACACCCGAAGAATCATCGGCGCCGCCGTCACTTGATGCGGCGGCATCGCCCTCGCCAGAAACGTCGTTTCCCTGCACATCTTGGGACTGCGCGAGCGCTAGACTCCGGCCGCCACTATCGCCTGCGCCCTCGCCACCAACGGCTTCGGAGCTCCCTCCGTCCTGAACCGCCAAAAACACCAGAAGAATGACCAACGCCATGCCGCCGATGATCCACCAAAGTGCCGTGTGCGGAGTTTTCCTGCGCCCACGCATCATCTGTTCGTGAACCGTTCGGCTGGCCATCACAGTGGCCTCGCGAAGTCGAAGGGCGTGTCGTAACCAACCACCCCACCTTTGCGCAGAGGGTAGCGCTTAGCGAAGATGCGGAAACCCTCCCCGTACTCATCAGTTCGTCCCTCCGCGTACGCACGCTGCCGTTCCGCGAACTGGTGTTCTCCGATGCTCATCAAGTACTGAACCTGCGCCCATGTGGCCATTCCTTCATAGACCGTGAGCGCATTTTGCGGTCCGTAGTATGTGTCCACCATTCCCGGCTCCCAGTTCAAGTACTGCCAAATGTGAGTCAGTTCGTGAGCCACCGTTGAGATAGTGGCGAGGGCGGGCGACCCATTCTCAATACACAGTGAGTAGCCGTCTTTCCCCGACGTCGCGAACCCAAGTACGCGCCCGTCAACTCCCGGTGTGGGCTCAAATTTTTCACCGGTTTTGCGTGCTATCTCTTTCGCGTTCACCATCCTCACGTCGATCGCCACATCCAAACTGGTGCCAAATGCCAATGTGAAGTAGCGCCTTGTGATCGTGATTAGCTCCCGTAGCTCTTCCTCCGTGGCAACGACGGTCGTGGAGCAGCGGACGCAACGTTCGCGGCCATCCCTCAACTTGTCGAACTCCCCACCCATGATCGGGGCCCAGCAGAAATCGCAGTAGTTCTTGCCGACTGGCTCAAACTCAAACGAGCGTCTTGTCGAGGGCGCCAACCCTTGCCGCGCGTTCTGCAACGTTCCGCCGGAGAACCCCGCACCACGCAAATACTCCAGCGTTTCGGTAGGGTCAATGGCGATCGCGGCGGGCGCTCCGCCGTACTCCAAGTAGTCACTTCGCGTCATCGTTGTCCTCCGGGCCCTCTTCCGGGGTGTCGGGGGTGTCAGTGGACTCCACGCCCTCGTCCTTACGTCGCCCCATACTGAGCTTCCTTCGCAACGCCTCCCAAGCTCTCTTCCACCACGGCTTCTTTTCCACCAGGAACTTGCCGTCTGCCTCCGCCTGCGCAATTCGTGCGGCACGCTCATTGAGGCTTTCCTCAGTGTCGCCCTCGAAACGAACCACCTCTGCTACGTACTGGTCGGATACCTCCGGCGGCGTCGCGTTCCAGTCCAAGTAGTCCGCCACCGTGTCCATGATGCGTACCCAATTCCGTTCAAAGGCGACGGTCAGACCCAGATCGACCAGAGAGTCTTCGATTATGTAGATGCTAGGACTTGGCGTTTTCGCGCCTTCGCCGTCAACGCCAACAACGGTTGGGAGCAGATCCCCCAGTTCCTCTGCGCGCTCCAGCGTTGTCGCCGTGATGAACTGATGGCCCAGGGGGAACAGCGTCACCATCACCTCATTCAACAGCAGCGCCACGGTCTGGAGAACCTCCGAAGAGGCACCCGGCAACTCCATGCGAAGGATGTCCTTCTTCGCATACGCCCTCACAGGAATATCGTCAACGGCGATACGCCGAGCCCCCTTCACCTGCGACATGGTCTCCTGCTGCAAGTACCCGTGCGTCCACGCCTTCACGTCCGCGGTCAACGCGCGGACTTTCACGTCTCCTTCGCCAGCAGCGACAGGTCGGCTATGGGCATTCTGCACATTAGAAAGTTGGAACGACCGCAACGGACGATACGCGGGGCGCCCGTCAATGTGGTCCGCGGCCCGGCGCAGCCTCACGTCACTGTCACGCCCGTCCCCTAGACCGGTTACCTCATAGTATTTCCCGTCATAGGTGAGAAACTGCCCCGGAAGCACCGTCTGCGGCACGTGCGTTTGCAGGCACGCACCAACGACGTGTTTCTTGTGTGCGCCGTCCTCCGCGACAAAGAATGCGGGAGCCAGTTCAATTACCACGGGTTCGAGGGCGTTCGTCACCTTCAGCGTGTACGCGAAGTCAACCTGGTCGCCTTCGGGGCCGTAGACCCGTTTCCGCTCCAACCTGGGGAGCGCAACGCCCGTGTAGTCGTACGTGAGATCAGCCAGCCTCAACTCCAGTGGGCTGGGCTCCCGTGCGGGCAGATCGGTTTCAGTCGGGGGAATCGCGTCGCCGAAGGGTTCCAGTGCGGCGCGCGCATCGTCCTCGCTCAGACCGAACGCGGATAGCTCAAGTAAGAGCCTCAGGACGCAGTTACGCTCCGTGCTCGCCGCATCCGGAGTCAGGGACGGGATGGCCTTGGGGTCCGCGGAGAACACCTCTCGGTTATCCGTCATGTAGTCGCGTAGCAGATAGTCCTCAGAAATCACGTTCACGAAGCCGCTCTCCGTGGACCGGGTAGAGAACATGCGAAGGGTCTCATAAACGTTAGAGAACTCATCTTCCGCGATGAGGAACCTGCGAGGACGCTGGACCAAGCTGGTCGGGTTCGGCCGTGGAATGAGCGCGGTGGTGAGCGCCCGCTGGGACGGCTCCATTTCCGCAAATGCGCTGATCTTCTCGTAATACTGGGCGGCGATCCAGTTCATGTCGGTCACTGGGAACTTGGCGCCACCGGTCCATTCCACTTCGGAGACGTGATACTTCAGTGCGAGGACGCCCAGCTCCGTCCCCACCCCCAGATAACGGGCAACGCCGGGGATGAGCCGGTCGTTCAGACCTTTGCCCTCAGCCCTCCACACAATGTCGGAAGTAGCACCAAGGCCAACCTGCGTTGCCACCACGTCGGTCAGGTGAGTTCTGAACACGTGTGAGAGCGCGTCGACCAGCCCGTCGTGGTTGTGATCAAATGCCACGAAGGTCGCAGGGCTGTTACGGGTGCAACGCGATACAACCAAGCCCATTCCTAGTTGCCCGGTGGCAAGGACGCGGGAGGGTTCCGCGACGATAACGTATCCCACGTCCCGTAAGAACTCATCATTCTTTTTCAGGAGCTCTAAGTCGTGAAGGTCGGAGGTGCGTAGGATCGCCACGTCGAGATCGGAAGAAGTGGAGCGGGAGAGAATGCCCAGGTTCCAAAGATCGGGAACGCCGGAGATCTCCTGCAGGCCCTCTTCCACCCACTCCATCATGTCTTCGGCGGCGGAGTCCCGGCCAACAACAATGAGGACCTTGTTGCTAAGCAGCAGCGCCACGTAGGCGGGGAACGTCAGGTACGGGGTGAGGTCACGGTAAAACGGGTTGTTGATCAGTGTGCTCTTGCCGTCCATGAGCCCGATCGAAGCGTGCATTAGGTTCTCATCCACCGCGGTTCCGGACTGCTTCAGCCGCTCAAAAAACTGCCCGTAAACGCGTTGACGTTGTTCATCGGAGCCAAGAAGTTCGGAAATCGCCTGGTGGGACGACAGTGCCGTCGGACCACTCAAATCGACGCCTTGATCCAAGATGCGGTCGTCCAGTGCCTCCGTGAAAACCTGACGCAACTGGGCGTAGTTCGCGATACGTTGGGCGTCGTCGCGTTCGCCCGCAAGCGTGGACTTAGCCTCTTCAAATGTGAGTCCGTCGAGGGCGTAGAAAACCTCCGCAACGACAATAGCCGCCACCGCAGGGAACGCGATGACCGCGAAGCCCGGCCACGTCGGGGCTATCTTCAGGACGAAGATGTAAAGGGCTGTGGCGCCGATGGAAGTCCATGTCAGAACCTTCAGGAGCTTCCGCGTCTCCGCCCACCTGCGCTGTAAGAACCAACGTCCCGCGGGAGCATCGAACTCATAGAATTCCTGGACCAGCATGCTTCCGAAAAATCGACTGCCATTGAAGTAGTGTCTGGAAATTGCGACAAGTACCAATTTCATGATTGCGAAGACAAGGACAATCGTGACATTCTGGAACCCGTATGTGCTTCCCGGGGTGTAAAAGTTCCTGACCAGCGGGATAAGTCCGAAAACGCGGTCTAGGAACCTGTCCAGCCAGCCGTTGAAGCGGTAGAGGACCAGTAGCGCCATCACGGCGTACAGGAGCGCGAACCCGGGCAGCAAGAACTGCTGTTGCCGGGACTTCCTGTTGGTGTTTGCACCCGCTGGAATCAGCAGAAGTCCGATCATGGCGACGGCTGACAGGAGAGCGCTCAGCATGTTCAGGGAGCTCATGACGCCTCCGGTTCCGACTGACCTCGGTCGCCCTCGTACCGGTCTTGGTCTGATTCGAGCCCGGCTTGATCTGCGGGCCGCTCAAGAAGTGAGACGTGTTCCAGAGACATTTTCTCAATGAAGTCGTAGGGCGCCTCTATGTATTCGCCTGTTGTACCAAATGGGACAAGTCTGGGGGTGACCGGATACCGGAATAGGTTGTCAACGTCGCGTTCATTGGAGGGGTCGAAATGGGCTAGGAACGCGGCATCTGGCTTAACTGCCAGCCCCGTACCGGATGCCTGGACAACTTCTTTTTCCTGAGCGATGGTGTCTACGATGCGTCGCCGCAACGCCTGGTAGGTGCGAACCTGATTGCGTTCTTTTTCGAGGGCGCGTTCGGTTCCGCGAAGAACCTCCCGCCCTCGCGCGTATGTCGCGACGTCTCCTAAATACGCGGCGAACTTATCCCCGCCCTCATGAACCTGGATGACCTCCGCCAGCATCGCGGTATTCATGGTTTCGATCATGCGGATCAGTTTGCGCCGCATCAGATATAAGGCGCCAAGTGTAGCCAATCCCAAGGCCAGAACCACCAGTAGGGTCGCGATTGTTGCGTCCTTGAGTGCTAAGCCTCCCGTTTTTGAGGCGATGAAGAGATAGGGAGCCAGGACCATGAGCCAGACCAGGAGTGAAATACCGACTGACGCGATTATCGCGGTAGAGTTCGCGCGTTGGCTGATGTATGAGCGGACCGCCTGTGTGTGCCGCTCGATCACTTTCCTGAAGCGGTTACGGTCTAGGATGCCGGCTGTCGTTGGGACCATCAATTGTTCTAAACGAGTATCCAACTGTTCGGAGAGCTCATCAATCTCAATCTGGTCGAGGACGCGCTCCGACTTCTCTGGCAAGCGCGCCTTCGCACGTGTGTCTTGAACGGATCTAGCCAACGCCCTGCGAGGTTTGCGCATGAAGACCTCAGCGTTCGCCTCCAAGTCGCGAGTTTCGTCGAACCACCAGTGGGCTTCATTCCTAGGAATGTCGGTCGCCAGACCCGCGGACTGTCCGGAAACCTCCAGCTCTGCTCCTCCGACATCCGCGAATGGTACCGATACCTCTATCGGGGAAAGCAAGTCACGCACGTCCATGGAATACGCCTTGCGAATTCCCCGTATGCGGTATTCAAGGTTGTCACGCACCGTCACCAGAGTGGAAATGTGCTCATTCAACATCCGCGCCATGCCATCTTTGGAGACGGCAAGGTCTAGGCGGTAGAGCCGTTCCGCCTGGAAGGACGACGTAGGCAACTGGTTGATGGACAACGTGAGGACTGCCAGCCAGAAGGTTTGCAGGTCTCGTTCGTAGCCGGAGTTCTCCTTCTCCAAGAGTTCGTAGGTTGCGAACCTGCTTTTCGGGGGATAGTCGTTTCGTTCAACGAAGCGGTCACTGACCGTTTCTTGTTCTAGGTCGCGCCACGCACGTTGAAGTCCCGCTTCCTCATCCGCCTCCACACTGTCGCTGGTAACGATGAAGACGACCTCTGAAGGGTGTACCTCTTTCATTTGGTAGAGCTCCACCAGTTCCGCATGCCGCGTCTTGTCTTCATGGCTGTGCGGCACCTCAGTGAACTTTCGCCGCACATTCGGCAACATGGCAACCTCTTCTGGCACTGCTCCTTCCTGTGCCTTCGCAAGTCCGCCCTCCGGTGTTGAAAGGACGATGTCTTGTTCCACCCCGTCCTCGTCCTTATACACGTAGTGCGCTTCGAAGTCTTTCGCGGGAAGGTGCGGATACCCAAGCAACACGTGGGCTAACCGAACCAGCCGATGCTTTGACGGTTCCAGAGACAGCTTGGTTGAGGTGTTATCCAAGAAGTCAAAAGGGTTTTCTTTGCTGCGCTGCTGCTGGACCGTTGCGCCGCGGGCATGGTCAACCACGACCGCGCGCCATTGGTCTTTGCCCCGAATGACATTGGTCAGGTCAGGCACGACCTCGTAAAGGGTGGCGGCGTTCTCAGACTGCACCCAGTCGCAGAACGCCACCATCCCGCTTTCTTCAAAGGGCTTGAAATAGTCACGTGACCCATTCAAGATTTCCTTTGCAGATTCGCTGAGCAGAAGGACGGTAAACATCAGTGCCGTCTACCAGCCGCCGCTATTCCTGCCGCGCTGCAGAGCCCGCACCCACCCCGGCGGGTACAGGGAGGGTATCCTTCCGCAGCATTTCATCTAGACGACGAGAAACTGAGAGGATGTCTTCCATCTGCTGCTCCTCCGCCAAAGAGACGATCGGGCTCAGAATGACGCGCAGCCACCGCAGGAACGACCTTCCCATGAGCGCAGCATATGTTGGGCAGTTCGCGATGAAGTAGTAGAGCTGCTGGAGCAGGATCCGGCCAAACTCTTCATCGAACTCATCCGCGGCCGTCACAGAACGGACATCGTTCGATACGTAGGTGATGAAGTCGGAGACCATCGACCTCAAGAGGTGCGCGTGCAGCAACTCCGATGGGGTCGTCATGGCGTAGTACGCGGCGACATCGAAGATGGATAGCGGCCCAAAGGACGCTTCCGGATACATCTCCCGCATTTGCTCAACGGTGAAGCCGCTGTGCAGTACCTTTCCAAATTCCGTCGACGCGAACGAAGACGTACGCTTCGATTCACGTTCATTTCGCACGTGGCGCGCAACGTAGGACAGGATGTCCTCCACGGCCACCGGGTTTATGACGAGGGCGTCCATGACCTCATAGAACTCATCACAGGGTGTGCCGTTGGAGACAATGAAGTCCTCCAGCGTGGTCCCGTGGCTCTTGTATTTGTAGAGGTGCTTGTCTTGGGAGGTCATCTTGGACCACTCAATGCGGTCGTACGCCAGACCAGTCAACAGCGCATCGTGAGCACGGCGCAGCAGCGCCGCCTGGTTGTCGTCATCCAGGTCGGGGAGCTCATTGATACCGTGCCACCTTCTGTCAATGTGAGGGGTGATGACCTTGGTTTCACTCACCGAAGGCTTAATGCCTGACACCAGGTCGAAGTAGGCTGAATAGTACTCACCGGCGTCACGCGTTTCCGTCATCTGCTTGCTTGGCGGGGCGAACTTCGTGAGGTCGGACGCACGGATGCCATAGATCGCGTTGTAGAAGAGGATTTCCTGAGGGCTGATTTCAGTGTCACGCTCCCCTCCGTAGTTACCGAGGAGGTCATCGACGAAACTCTTCCGCTTCGGGTTGGAGTCCCCTTCAAGCGCGGGGTTGTATGCGCAAGCCTCAATGGGGTGGCGTTCCTCCCCCAGCGGCTGTTGAATGAACGGCGCGGCAAGTCTCTGTGCCTTCTTGATTTCGTCGCGGATGTAGTGTTCCGCGCCCTTCTCATCAAACTCCCTTGTGTCAATACGGTATTCACGTTCGAGGGCGTCCAAGACGTCCATCTTTATCACGCCTGCATATGAATCCATCACCTGCGAGGCAAAGTCTCCAAGGATCGTGGTCCGGTACAGATCCATGAAGAAGCTTTCGTCCTTCTCATCCTTCAGCATGTGGTAGTCACGCACGCGGCTGTAAATCTTCTCAGAAAGCGCTGGGTTCAAAGTCGTGACGCCACCCGTGTAGGGCATCTGGTTGTACATTGCATCCAGATACTGCGCCTTGGCCAACACGTAACGGGTGGTTGACCCCTTCAATTCGTCATACTTCGTGCGTTCACGGGCCACATCCCTCTCCAGACGGGCTAGGTTTGCGCGCAGGGAGTTGAAGAACTTCTCAAAGGACTCAATCAGTCCCTGAACGTAGTCCAATGCGTCGTTCAGAACGGCTTGGAAGACAACTTTTTCACCGAAGCTCTTGACGTTCGTGAGGTAGGTGGTGAAGGAATCGGCCAACTCCACTTTCTCCCGGCCCGGCTTCTTTGTTATGCGCTCTTTGAGTGTCAGTTTCTGGTTCGCCCACGAAGCAGTGTTGCCGGGTGCGTCGCTCTTTGGAACCTCAAAGTTCTTCGATTCAAAATCAGCGAAGAAGCGCTTCAGGGACGTGAGGTCCGTGTCGATACGTTTGCGCTGCTCCTGCAGTTTCACCTTCGTTTGGTACAGGAAGTAGCGCACAGCCACCGGGTGGATGAATGTGTTGTTGGACGGGTTGAGCATATAGGTCTCAAGCCGGTGAGCATCCCTTTGCTTCGTGGGGTTGACCGCATTCGACTTGAAGAGCGTGTATCCAAGGATGCCGGCCCGCTCTTCCGCCGCACGCTCCGTCTTGGTCTGCAGCCGCTCCAAGTTCTGGTAGACGCTCACGTACTCTTCGTTCTCAACCTCCTCACCCAATTCGGCAATCGAAGAGGAAATCTGGGAGGCCTCTGTGTCCAGAGTCTGGTCGTAGTTGGTGCGGCTAACATACTCCCCAAGAGCACTCACGTAGTCCGACCACTGGTCAGAGACAACGGTGATGCCCTCTTCGTCAAAGCTCAGGCACTGACCCTTGATTGCCCTAGCGAATGGTTCTTTGTTGGCATGCCCTTCGTCCACGGCGTTGATGAAGATGGCGCCAGCGTCAAGGTCCTTGCCACCGTATCCATCTTCGCGTTGTTGCAGTTGCGCAGCCTGCTGCTCCAAGAATGCGTCATCAAACTGAAGCCATTGGTTCGACAGCGCGTGTTCTGCCCAGCGGTAACCCGTGTAGTCACGTAGATGCTGCCATGGGTAAACAAGTCGGGAAGCTCCGGCACCCGCGTACCTGTTCCGCCCCTCATTCTTGATAATCTCCCGTAGAACATTGTCTTCACGAGAGTTGGACTTCTTCGACATCGGACCAATCGACTGCGTGTAGATGCACGTCGCAGCATGGTCCATGTAAGCGGCAAACGAATCTAGGTTGTTCTGTTCGCTGTTGTGCGCTTCGAAGAGAAAGCAGAAGTCATAGGGCATGGCGTTCACTTCATCAACGCCCTCGCCCCCAACCCGCGGGAACTCAAAACGCAGACCTGAATACTGCGGTGGCAACGTGTTGTCACCCTTCATGAGGAACGCGTCCAGCTCCCGGACTGCAGCGTAAGCGTTGACCTGGAGGTTCTGCTGCTCTTCCGTGGCAGGAATGACCTTGTAAAACACGTCCGGCTGGATGAAGAATCCACGCGTGATCGCCTTCGCCTTCGGGTATTTCGCTTTCAGGTAATTCGCCAGGTACATAGCCACCGACAGGATGATGCCGGAGCCCGTGCCACCTGCTAACGAAGACGTGATGATGACGCGTAGCGACTGCTCTTCTTGGTCCTTGTCGATCCGGAAGAGCTCTTCAATCGCCTGATGCAGTGGGCGTAGGTTGCCGCTCTTCAAAGTTGTATCGAACGCCAAACGGGAGATCGCACGAACCTGCGCCGCCCCGTCCGTGAGCGTCTTGCGGTTCATCTGCTCATTGACGGGGAACCAGTTGTCGCGAGCATTAGTGTTTATACCCAAGTACTGGCCGACGGTGTTCCGCGTGGAGGTTTGAACGGTAAATATGGCTGGATTCGTGTCCCTGATTCTGCCGAGGTCGTTAATGTCCGTGTCGAAAACTACGAACGCAATCCGCTCTGATTGGCCTGTTTCCGACTCTTCAACCTTCTCGGCTACCTTCTGGACGATTCTTGATCCCGTGCCGCCTAGGCCAAGGATCAGTGTTGGTGCAATTGGCATCAGGATTCCTTCGTTTTTCCGGACTGCGTTTTGTCTCTATACGTGTGATGAATGGTTTGGGAAAAGCGGTTGTTGACCCCCTCAGGGAGTCAAAGCGCGGCGTCGTGAGCCAGACACTACGGCGCGGGCATCATGTGCCCTTGCCTTTGCGTGGGGTGCCAAGCTGGCAGCTGTAAACCCCGTCTATAGCGGTCGCAGTTATGTTGCTGGAACCGCCTAAAGTCCGCGCCTTCTTCGACTCTTTGGTCAGCAGGTCGCCGTCAAACTCAACGTTTCCCTGGTTGGCGATGTTCCTCCAGTTCACCACGCGCATGCGCCCGCCCTTCACCGCTTTCACTTTGAGAGCACGGAAGCCAGCTGTGCCCGGCGGAACATAACGAATCTGCGCGGTGTCGGCCATGAACGGAACGAACTTCGGCAGCATACTCTTCGTGACCTTGCCGGCTGATTGCGTTGGCCGCATGCTGAGGTTCTTGGGTCGGAAGTCAACCATGGGCGACTTTTGGAGCTTCCTTGGCAGACGAGGGCGTCTGATGTATCCGTAAATGACAATCAGCGCCAAGAGGAGAAGTAGCCACTTCCAGCCCTGTGTCATCATCCAGTGCAGGGCGCGTTGCCAGAAAGAAAAATCGTCCTCGATCGTAACTTCCGCGTCCAGCGCACCGGCAACGGGCTGTTCATCGTAGACATGCTGGGCGGAAATGGTGAACGGAACCTGGCCGGTGGAGGCATCAATCGGCACCCCATCCGGAGCTCGTGGGATGAGATAGACCGTCCCGACGTCCCCAACCTCTACTTCGAAATCTATGTTCTTATCTGATGTGACCGTAAAAGAGTCTCCCGTGAAACTGTTCCACTCATCCTCTGAAAACTCCACCAATGTGCCGTCCTGATCCATCCCATAATGGATGACCATGGCGTCTTGCGGCATCTTGTAATCTTCCAGATGGCTTGCCTGGAAAATCTTGGGCTCCAGCCGGAAGACTGTGGGCTGGGAAGGCCTCAAAACCGTAACGTCAACGACTGCTTCAGTCACGTTGTCGTTCAGGTAGGAAGCACTGACGCGGAACTGTGCATCCCCACGTTCCAATGTGATGGTGTCACTTGGAGAAATGTCTTCCGCAACGACCTCCCCGTTCTGCAGTGCTTGCGCGCTGTAGGTGACATCTCCAAGCAAGTTGGATTGGACGAAGTTACAGTCACTGTCCATGAAACCGAATTCCACTGTGTAGTCCCCACCAACAATGCGGTCCGCTTCCACGACGGATCCGTTGGTGTCCCGAAGGACGATGCCGAACGAAACGCGAGGCTTGTAGAAGAAGTCGACTATGTGTGCACCGGAAATATCGACGGTGGCGTCGCCAGCCGGCACGTTCGTAAACGTTGCCAGCATGCCTGTGAGGTCCTTGTTGGGTACGGCAGTCAGCTCCGACATCGGGTTTTCAACCCAGGATACGGCTGCGCGCGATGAAGGCTCCAGGACGACCCCGCCAGAGGTCAGCTCTCCGACCTCAACGTCGGGTCCCTGAGCAAACACAAGAAGCTCTTCCAACTCCGTATCCGGCGCGATGCCCCACGTGTCTCCGCCTCCACCGGTGCCCGCGATTTCGCTGCGTGCAAAGATCCGGTTGGAGAACCCCGTCATCACCGCCAAAAGCTCCGCGGTCTCCTCTGCCTGCTGGAAGTAGACGCCGGCACCGGGGTTGCTGGTCAGAGCGGGGGCTTCGTCACCGATAGCCAAGAATGCAACGTTCATGTTGCTTTCATCAGTGGTGTGCTCCGCAGAAAAGCGCTCCATGTCCGCTTGCACCTGCTCGTCTGCCACGCCCTCGAATGCCCCATCGGAAACGACGACCAGCCACTTCTCCTCAAAATCAGAGGCGGCTAAGTCTGAAACCGCTGCTGCGACCGGCGCATACGGGGTGCCCCCACCGATCATGTCCAGCCGGTGAATCGTTGCGATGCGCTCCTCAATCGGGCTGCTACCAAGGACCGTCGTTGCGGCTCCCGATGTCTTCCCGTCAACGAAGTCGCTGGTGCGGTAAACGTTGAGGACGTCCTGGGGGCCTAGCATTGCGGCAAAGACCTCCAGCGAGTATTTCGCGTTTGACCACCGATCTATCGTCGTTGTCCCATCGGAAAACATAGAACCAGAGTCGTCCAGAACCAGGTTCACCTGCCGCGGCGTCGGGGCCTGTGGGGTTACTTCGACTCCGCACTTCTGCTCACCAAGGGATGAATTTCCGTCACCTGCGGGCCCCTTATTGCCGTCTGAACCCTCCGTGGCGAAAGCAGCAGGGGTGACTACCATGAACGCGAGCACTAGCAGTGCTAGCACCACCCCCAGCGCAGAGACGGTGCGCCGGGTATATACCCCGACAGGGCGAACCCAAACCGGTCCGTTGAGCATCCACCCTCCTGGCCTCGACAAACTCACTCGATCGTAGTTCCGCCCGCGCGCCTAAACGTCCAATGCAGCATGATGGACTATTAGTGGTACATATTTTCCGGGGCATAAAACCGCGTAGAGATCACAAAAATGAAAGTGCATGGGTCTAAAGTCGCCCGCGAGCCGGGTTTCAGGTGTGCTTTAGGCTTGGTCAAGGGGACCCGGACGGGTCCGCCAAGGCTTCGAAAGGGGCACT
>CAZTTD010000053.1:6434-15234 GCA_964616925.1 uncultured Actinomyces sp. | reverse complement strand
GTGTGCTGCATGCGGGATAGGCACAGTTCGCAACCAACTAAGCAAGCGACGGGCCAACTGGTTTCATCCACAGCCCCTTTTGTGAAGAGCCGCCTAACCCCCACCATGGACGGCTAGGCAAGCCGCGTGCCACCGCCCTACGCTTAAGTAGCCCTCAAAAAGTACTGCATTGGAGAAGTGGCTATGGCGGATGTCGGTGTGATCATGGGTTCTTCTTCCGACTGGGAGACGATGCGCCATACCTGCGAAGTCCTTGAACAGTTGGAGATCCCATTTGAGAAACGGGTTGTCTCAGCGCACCGAACCCCGGACCTCATGGCACAGTACTCGGCGGAGGCTTCCGGCAGGGGCCTCAAAGTTATCATCGCTGGAGCCGGCGGCGCCGCCCATCTTCCGGGAATGGTCGCCTCCCAAACGACACTGCCCGTAATCGGAGTTCCCGTGCAATCCCGTGCACTGAGCGGCATGGATTCCCTACTCTCCATCGTCCAGATGCCCGGCGGCGTCCCCGTTGCGACCATGGCCATCGGTAAGGCAGGGGCAACGAACGCGGCATTGTTCGCCGCCCGGATGTTGGCCGTCACCGACGACGCGTTGGCCGCCAGACTCAAGGAACGCCAGGACGCAACCATCGCGCAGGTGTATGACAGCAACGCGGAGCTGATCTAGATGCTGGAAATCGGCTCCACCATCGGCATCATTGGCGGCGGCCAACTGGGGCGGATGATGGCTATGGCAGCCAAGCAAATGGGCTTCGACACCGCCGTTTTGGACCCCACGCCCAACTGCCCGGCAGCCCAGGTATCCGACGTCCACATCGAAGCCGATTATGACAACGTCGCCGCGCTTGGCGAGTTGGCCGCTATCTCCGACGTTCTCACGTATGAGTTTGAGAATGTTGACGCGGACGCCCTCGACCAAATCACGAACGCAACCCTCCCGCAGGGGACGGACCTGCTTCGCACCACGCAGGACCGGCGCGCGGAAAAGCAGTTTCTGACCAACACGCACGTTCCCGTTGCGCCGTACGTGGTGTTGAACCGCGGGGAGGATGTGGGCCAGGCCGCGCGCACGCTCGGCTACCCGTGCGTCCTGAAGACGGCCCGCGGAGGGTACGACGGGAAAGGTCAGGTCGTGCTTTGGGGCGAGGACGATCTGGCGCGCGCGGGCAACTTGGTGGATCAAGCCGACTGTGTCCTGGAGGCATTCGTCCCGTTTGACAGCGAGCTTTCCGTCCTTGTTGTGGCGAACGAGGGCGGTGACGTGCGCGTGTTTCCACCGGTCCACAACGAGCACCGCGACAATATCCTTCACCTCTCCACCATCCCCGCCGAGGTTCCTGAAGGGTCGGCTCGGAAGGCAGAAGAGGTCGCCAGAGCGATCGCGAAAGCGCTGGACTTGGTGGGGGTTTTGGCCATTGAGATGTTCTACCTTCCCGACGGAGAAGTCATCGTCAATGAGTTGGCGCCGCGCCCACACAACTCCGGACACGCAACCATCGAGGCATGCGACTTCAGTCAGTTCGACATGCACATTCGCGCCGTCGCGGGTTGGCCGTTGCCGCAACCCACTTTGTTGAGCCCTGCCGTGATGCTGAACCTGCTTGGTGAAGACATGGAGAACGTCATGGGACTGGTGCGGGACCACCCCGACCTTCACCTGCATCTTTACGGCAAGAAAGACGCGAAGGTCGGTCGCAAAATGGGTCACGTGACAGCGCTGGGGGAGCCGGCCGCAACGCGGGATGCGGTCAGTGCGCTGAAGCCGTGACCAGCCGCGATCGCGCAGCAACGCGGGGGGCGGTCGGCGCGCTGAAGCCGTGACCAGCCGCAACGCGGGGGGCGGTCGGCGCGTTGGTGCCGCGGTGCGCCCGCAATCAGTGCGCTGAAGCCGTGACCAGCCCGCGGTTGCCGATGTCAGTCCGGTAGAACGTGCCGGTTGTATCGCAGCGCCCCAAGGCGCCGTACACCTTAGCCTGGGCGTCCTGAAGCGTCGCACCGGTGCCTGCAACCAGGTAGACGCGACCGCCCGCACTTACCAAAACGCCCTCGCCCTCACCTGCCTGGACCCCCGAGCACAGCACGTCCACGTCGTCCTCCGCGAACGCCGGAATCGCAGAGCCCGTCCGGACCGGACCCGGATACCCCTCTGCCGCAACAACAACGCCGACGCAGCACAGATCGTGGTTCCAGTGGATCTGGGGGACTCGCCCATCCAGCAGGTCGTTGATCACGACGCCAAGGTCGGACGCGAGCCTCGGCAAAATCACCTGCGCCTCCGGATCCCCGAAACGGGCGTTGAACTCAATGACCTTCGGGCCATTCGCCGTCGCGATCAGACCGGCGTAAAGGATCCCCGTGAACGGGTCGCCCTGGGCAACCATCTGCTTGGCGACCGGCTTCACGATGTTCTCCACCGCGTCCGTAACCAGGTCATTACCGATCTGGGGAACGGGGGAGTATGCGCCCATCCCACCCGTGTTCGGGCCCGTGTCTCCGTCGTAGGCTGCCTTGTGGTCCTGAGCGATGACCATGGGGTAAACGTCCTCGCCCGACACGAACGACATCAGGGAGAACTCTTGGCCCTCCAAGAAATCCTCCACCACGACCCGGGCGCCCGCATCCCCGAAACGGTTGTCCTCCAGCATCTCACGCAGCGCTCCGACCGCCTCATCCACGGTCATCGCGACCACCACGCCCTTGCCCGCTGCCAGCCCGTCGGCTTTCACGACGATGGGCGCACCGTGCTCAGTGACGTAGGCGGCGGCCTCATCAAAGTCGGAGAAGGAGCGGTAGTCAGCCGTCGGCACACCGGCCGCGTTCATGACCTGCTTCGCGAACTCCTTGGAACCCTCAATCCGCGCGGCATTCTTGGACGGCCCAAACGCGCGCACACCTGCCGCCTGCAGAGTATCGATAAGCCCTTCGGTCAGCGGCTGCTCCGGCCCCACAATCACGAAATCAATGTTGTTTTCGAGGGCGAAGCGCGTAAGCCCCTCCTGATCATCCAGCGCCACATCCGCGACCGTGATCCCGTCCCGCCCCATTCCGGGGTTCCCGGGGACGCAGAAGACCTCTTTTGTTGCGTTTCCGGCAAGGAGGGTTTTGGCGATGATGTGCTCGCGCCCGCCACTTCCGACAACCATTACTCTCATTTTGGCTCTTCTCTCCGGGCTTCAATAACCTGTTGGATCGCAAGGGGGAATAGGGTGTGTTCGATGGCGTGGACGCGGGCTGCGAAGGAATCCAAAGTGTCCTCTGCCAGCCGTTCCACGGGTTTTTGAACGAGGACGGGACCCGTGTCCAAGCCCGCGTCAATGAGGTGGACGGTGGCGCCCCCGTTTCCGCCCTCGAAACTACGCTCCAGCGCGTTGAGGCCGGTGAAATGAGGAAGGAGGGAGGGGTGGACGTTCAGCATGCGCCCCTCGTACTCGTTCAGAAGCGTAGGGCCGACGACGCGCATGTATCCGGCTAGGGCGATGAGGTCCGCGTCTGCTTCCCGCAGGTGTCGCAGGAGGCGCTCTTCATAGGCCGCCTTGTCTGGGAAGTCGCGCGGGTTGATGGCAACTGCGGGAATGCCCAGTTCAGCGGCTCTTTCTAGGACCGGCGCACCCGGTTTGTCGCACAGTAGCAGACACACGTCGGCGTCTATGGATCCCTCTTGGGCTGCCCGGGTGATCGCTACAAAGTTCGTCCCGGTCCCCGAAGCCATGACCGCCAGGCGGGTTTTGGCGCTTCCAGTCACTGCTCAAACTGCCCTACGAAGTCCACGCCCGAGCCCTCTTGGACGGTGCCGATGGGGAAGGAAGCCTCACCTAGGCTTTCCAGGATCCGCTGCGTCTCATCCAGGTTGTCCGGAGAGATCGCAAGGCACATGCCGATCCCCATGTTGAAGATTTCAAACATCTCATTAGCCGGGATGTTGCCAAAGCGTTGGAGGCTCAGGAACTCCTGCGGGATCGGCCAGGATCCCAAGTCCACCTGGACGGCCAAACCATCGGGCAGCATCCGCGGCAGGTTCTCAACAAAACCGCCACCGGTGATGTGGGCGGTACCCTTCACAAGACCTGCCTCCACCAGCGGCATCAGAGCCTTCACGTAGATTCGCGTCGGGGTTAGCAGGACATCGGAAATGGAGCGCGGCTCATCGCCCTCGCCCCCATCCATAAGGGGGAAAGGGGAGTTGACCGACAAACCGGCGTCGTCGAAAAGGACCTTCCGGATCAGGGAAAACCCGTTGGAGTGGAACCCGGTGGAGGGCAGCCCCAACAGGATGTCACCAGCCACGATGTCCGCGCCGGTAACCAGATTTTCCTTCTCCGCGGCCCCCACCGCGAAGCCCGCCAGGTCAAAGTCGCCGGGCGCATACATGCCGGGCATCTCCGCGGTCTCCCCGCCGATCAGCGCGGCACCCGCCTGAACGCAACCCTCCGCGACACCCGCGACGATGTCCGCCATGACGGCCGGCTCATTCTTTCCCGTCGCGATGTAGTCCAGGAAATACAGCGGCTGCGCGCCCTGGGCGACCACGTCGTTCACGCACATGGCCACGCAGTCAATGCCGACCGTGTCGTAGCGCTGGGCCGCGATCGCGACCATCAGTTTTGTGCCGACGCCATCTGTCCCGGAAACCAAAATAGGATGCTTGTAGTTCAGGGAGCCCAGGTCGAAACACCCGCCGAACCCTCCGAATCCGCCCATGACCCCGGGGCGGAACGTGCGGGCAATGTGGGGGCGGATGCGGCTGACGACCTCATACCCCGCCTCCACGTCGACTCCGGCCAGGCCGTATGCGTTTTTCAACTTTTTCTTCTTTCGAGGTCGATCTAACCGGCGCGGGAAGGAAGAGAAAGTGACGCGCGGTACTCCTCTTCATAGTCGTAAAGGGGCGTGGGGTAGTCCCCGTTGAAGTAGGCGACGCAGAGCCCGCTGTAGGGCGCGTCCATGTTTAGGCCGATGGCGTCAACCATCCCGTCATTGCTGAGGAACTCAAGGGAGTCGGCGCCCAGGTATTCGCGGATTTCGTCGACGGAGAGGGAGGCTGCGATGAGCTCGCTCCTGTCTTGGATATCGATTCCGTAGAAGCAGGGGTAAGCCAAGGGCGGGGCGGAAATGCGCAGGTGGACTTCTTTTGCCCCTGCGTCGCGCAGTAGTTCGACCAGGCGGCGGCTGGTGGTGCCCCGAACAATGGAATCATCCACCAAGACCACGCGTTTACCGTCAACTACGCCGCGCACGGCCGAGAGCTTCATCCGCACGCCCTGGTCTCTCAAAACCTGTGTGGGCTGGATAAACGTTCGGGCAACGTATTGGTTCTTGATCAGGCCCATCTCATAAGGCAGACCCGATGCTTCGGAATAGCCCGACGCCGCCGACAGTGAAGAGTTTGGCACGCCGATGACCATGTCCGCATCCACCGGGGCCTCGACCGCAAGGCGCCGCCCCATATTCTTGCGAGCAGCGTGCACGTTGATGCCCGCGATGTCGCTGTCGGGGCGCGCAAAGTACACGTACTCCATGGAACAGATGGACGGGTTGGTGTCGGTCGTGAACTGTTCGGAGCGGACGCCGTAGTCGTCGATTATGACGACCTCCCCGGGCAACAAATCCCGCACGAACCGCGCACCCACAGAGTCAAGCGCACACGTTTCCGCAGCCACCACGTACGCACCCTGCCGCATCCGCCCAATCACCAGAGGGCGGAAAGAGTTGGGGTCGAGGGCGGCGTACATCGCGTCCTCCGTCAGCAAGATGTAGGAGAACCCACCCTTGACCTGCCGAAGTGCGTCTTTCAGTTGCTCAATAAACGTGGGTTCCTTGCTGCGCCTGATCAGGTGCATCAGGATTTCACTGTCGGAGTTGGAACGGAAAATACCTCCCGACTCCTCCAGATCCTTACGCAGACTGAACGCGTTGGTGAGGTTCCCGCCCTGACATAGGGCAACGCGGGAATCCTGGAAGTTGAACAGCAGCGGCTGGACATTGTCTATGCCCCCGCCGTCCGCAGTGCCGTACAGGACGTGTCCGATTGCCGCGTTGCCAGCCAGGCGATCCAGTTGGCTCTCATGCTTGAACACGGAGGAAACTAAGCCAAGGCCGCGGTGGCCAATGAGGCGACCATCGTCGTTCGAGACTATGCCCGCACCCTCCTGGCCCCGGTGCTGCAGAGCGCGCAATCCAAAGTACGTCAGCCGCGATGCATCGGGGTGCCCCCAAACTCCAAACACGCCCTAGCCCCTATCCGAGATCACTTCAGCAAACCTGGGATGGAGTTTTCCCAGGACCTGCGGGCTTCGGATGTTGGCACCGTGAGGGCCTCGTCCGTCGTTTCCAGCGATAAGGTGCCGGAGTCCGTGACTTCACCGGCGAGGGCGAGGACGACCCGCGACTTTGCCGCCAGTTGCTCAAAGGAGGCTTTGTTCGCCCTCGAAACGGAAATGACGAACCGGCTTTGTGTTTCGGAGAACAGGTTGGCGCTTGGCATGTCCAAGGATGCGTCGACGCCCAGGTCGGTTCGGTCGGGGGAAAAGGCGGATTCTGCGATGGCGACGGCCAGGCCGCCCTCGGACACATCGTGGGCGCTTTCTACAAGACCCGCGCGGATGGCGGCCAGAACGAAGTCCTGCGCAGCCGCTTCCGTCTTCAAGTCGAAGTCCATGAGCGGACCGAAGATGCGGCCGGACTGGAGCTTCTGCAACTCAGACCCGTCGAAGTCAGCGCCTGTTTGGCCGACGACGTAGATGAGGTCGGAAGGGGCCTTGAAGTACTGGGTCGTGATGTTGGAGAGGTCGTCAATGAGGCCTACCAGCCCGATGACCGGGGTGGGGTAGATGGACTCACCGTCGAACTCATTGTAGAGAGACACGTTTCCGGAGATCACGGGGACCTCCAGTGCGGTGCAGGCCTCTGCGATACCCTCTGTTGCGGCTCCCAGTTCCCAGTATGCCTCCGGGTTTTCCGGGCTTCCAAAGTTGAGGCCGTCGGTGATGGCCAGCGGTTTCGCACCTGCGGCAACCGCGTTTCGGGAGGCCTCCGCGACCGCGATTTGGGCGCCAACGCGAGGGTTCAGGTACAGGTAGCGGCCGTTGCAGTCAGTGGTGATTGCCAGAGCCTTGTTGGTTCCGCGAACGCGCACAACCCCCGCGTCTGATCCGGGCAGCACTACCGTGTCGCACCGAGCCTGCGAATCGTAGGTTTCGAAGAGGGAGCGCTTGGATGCAACCGTTGGTGCGGCCAGCAGGTCCAAGAGCACGTGGGCAGGGTTCGTGACGGTCGGGTGCCAGGGCTGCCCGGGGTTCTCCAGGCGCGCAGGCATCTTCCGCGGCGGGTTTGCCTCCGGCGCATCTGCCAGGGAGTCCACCGGAATATCGCAGACCACGTCCCCTTGGAAGTAGAGCCGGTACTGCTTGTCATCGGTGACCTCACCGATCGTGACGGCGTCGATACCGTATTCCTCAAACAGTTCCCGCACACGCTCTTCTTCCCCGCGTTTCACGCAGATCAGCATGCGTTCTTGGGATTCGGAGAGCATCATTTCGTAAGGCGTCATTCCGTCTTCGCGGACGGGAACCAAGTCAAGGTTCAGTTCGAGGCCGAAGCCCGCCTTCGACGCCATCTCCGAACTGGAGGACACCAAGCCCGCGGCCCCCATGTCCTGGATGCCCACGACAATGTCGGAGTGGTTGCGGATCAGGTCCAAGCAGGCGTCCATGAGGACGCGCTCCGTGAAGGGGTCTCCGGCTTGGACGGCGCTGCGCTCGGACTCTTCGGGCTCTGAGGACTCTCCGGGCCCTACGGACTCTCCGGTCGCTGCGCTCACGGTCGCTCCGTCGATTGCGGCTGCATTGCTACTCTGTTCCAATGCGGATGCGGCGCCCGCGGCTGAGGCGGCGCCAGCAGTTGGGGTGGCACCCGTTGCGCCCTCGCCCTCGTCCTCAAATGAAGCCGACGCGAACGTTGCCCCATGGATCCCGTCGCGCCCCGTGGTTGCGCCCGCGTACATGACGGAGTTGCCAACGCCCGCGGCGCGCCCCTTCTGGATGTCTTTGTGGTCCATCAGGCCCACCACCATGGCGTTCACCAGCGGATTGCCGCGGTAGCAGGGGTCAAACGCGATTTCCCCGCCAACGGTCGGAACGCCCAGAGCATTGCCGTACCCACCGATTCCGCGCGCCACCTCCCGCACCAGGAACTTCGTGCGGTCATCGTCCAGCTCCCCAAAACGCAGGGAGTTCATGGATGCGATGGGTTGGGCGCCCATGGAGAAAACGTCTCGGATGATGCCGCCGACGCCGGTCGCGGCGCCCTCGTACGGCTCCACCGCTGAGGGGTGGTTGTGGCTTTCCACCTTGAACGCGATCGCTTGGTTGTCGCCGATGTCGACGATTCCGGCGCCCTCACCAGGGCCCTGGAGCACCTGCGGGCCTTCGGTTGGGAAGTTGCGCAGGAAAGCTTTGGAGTGTTTGTAGGAGCAGTGCTCGCTCCACATGACCGAGTACAGACCGGTTTCCGTGTAGTTCGGCAAGCGGCCCAAGATCTTTTCGATGAGGCCATACTCCTGATCGGTGAGGCCCCAGTCTGCGTAAAGCTTTTGTTCTTTGACCTCTGACGGGGTGGGCTCAAGCGTGGTCATCATGCCTCAACTGATTCGTTAGTGTCCAGGTGGGAGTCGATTAGGGAGCGCCACAGCAGGCGGCCGTCCGCATTCCCAAGGGCCGGGTCGGTAGCCCGTTCCGGCAGTGGCATCATCCCGACGACGTTGCCCGCTTCGTTGCAGATGGCTGCGATGGAGGAGGGGGTGG
>CAZTTD010000053.1:0-6334 GCA_964616925.1 uncultured Actinomyces sp. | reverse complement strand
TCGCCCTCGTACAGAAGGACAATCTGGTCGCGCGCTTCCAGATCTTCCAGCGTCTGCGCGTCGCACCAGTAGTTGCCGAAACCGTGCGCGATGGGGAGGCGGGTCTGATGCCCGGGGTCGAGGGCGGCCGTGAGCGGCGTCGCCGACGTGACCACAGTGGTCGTGGGGGTTGCACAGATGAACCGGCAGTCCGCGTTCTGGAGCAGCGCGCCCGGGAGCAGGCCCGCCTCGGTGAGGATCTGGAAGCCGTTGCCGAACCCCAAGACGGTGCCGCCGTCGTCCGCGAACTTGGCGATTGCTTTGACGACGGGGGTGGTTGCGGCAATCGCGCCCGGGCGGAGGTAGTCGCCGTAGGACGCGCCGCTGGGGAGGATGACCGCGTCAAAACCGTCCAGGTCAGTCGTGTTTTGGTTGACGACGTGGATGTCGAGGACGTCCTGGTACTTCGTGTTCCGTTCGAGGTCGTTGAACGTTTCCAA
Organism: uncultured Actinomyces sp.; assembly: GCA_964616925.1. Lineage (GTDB taxonomy): Bacteria > Actinomycetota > Actinomycetes > Actinomycetales > Actinomycetaceae > Scrofimicrobium. Next base: position 5,855 of record CAZTTD010000053.1, on the reverse strand, counting down.
CGCGTAAACGGTGTCCTGGTACGTGGAGCCGGGGAATGCTACGACGGCAAGTTTCACGGGGCTTCCACTTCCTGGATTTCGTAGGAGTAGATTTCCGTGTTCGGGTTTGTAAGGAGGGACTCGCAAAGGGCTTCTACTGTTTCCTCAATGGTTTTGTCGGTGGCGTCGGACTTGTCGATTTGGAGCTCGATGAACTTGCCGATCCGAACGTCCTTGACGCCCTTGTAACCCATGTTTTGGGCGGCAGTCTTAGTCGCCTCAGCAGCCGGGTTCACAACGGAATCTGCGAACGTCACGTAAACGTTGACCAGGTACATAGGGGAACCCTTCTTACTGTTCTTCTAAACGGTTTAGGACAACTTGGTAAACGGAGACAAGGTCTCCAAGGTCGCGCCGATACACGTCCTTGTCTAAGTGGTCGCCGGTGGAAAGATCCCAGAGGCGTGCGGTGTCGGGGGAGACTTCGTCGGCAAGGAGAATTTCGCCCTCGTCCGTACGACCAAACTCCAGTTTGAAGTCAATGAGGTTGATGCCGAGGTCGTTAAACAACGCCGTCAGCGCGGTGTTGACGGTGAGGGTCTTTTCCTTGAGCGCCATGATTTCTGTGTCCGATGCGATGTCCATCATGCGGATGTGGTCATCGGTCACTAGGGGGTCGCCAAGGTCGTCGTCTTTGTAGAAGAACTCAACCAGCGGCTTGTCCAGGGGCGTGCCTTCGGGGATCCCAAGGCGCTTTGTCAGACTCCCCGCGGCCGTGTTTCGAACGACGACTTCAAGGGGAATGATCTGGACGCGGCGTACCAACTGCTCATTTTCGGAGAGTTGCTTTAGGAAGTGGCTGTCCACTCCGACTTGGTGAAGTTTTTCGAAGATCCGTGAGGAGATCTTGTTGTTGAGGACCGCTTTACCAGCGATTTCGTCCTTCTTTTCACCGTTGAAAGCCGTCGCCTGATCAAGGTATTCGACCCAAAGGATGTTGTTGTCGGGGGTTGCGTAGAGTCTCTTGGCTTTGCCCTCATAGAGGAGGGCGCCTTTTTCGACCACGGTCGACTCCTTGTCGCCAGCCTGCGCTGACGGTTACCTAGAGGAAGGGTACGCGGTAAAAGTATGCGGGTTTTGCGCTGCAAGCAAGCGAGTGTTGGGTATCGCAACATTGGGCGGGGCTCACAAGCGGAGGGCTTCGGATTTCGGCTAAGCTCTGATACTTAACCGCTGGTTCGGTTTTGTGGCGTTTTGTGGTGGTTTTCGGCCTCTTGTGGCTCTCCGGTGGCTCTCTTGTGGCTCCAAAATTGGCGCCTGAGGTGCGCCGTGCTCGTTAGATCGACGTTCTCGTCTTGGATCGTCGCTATAGACATGCGACAACGCCTATCCGCCAACGATGTGGCGCGAAACGAACGTTGTTCCCGGGCACAACCTTCGATAGTTGTCTCTGCCAGAGCGCCAGGCTCTTCAAGGTGCCTGAAATTTGCGTTGCATCGAACGGATCGTTCTCTCGCGGGGCGTTAAACCTGTCTCGAAACTACATAGGGGGACCGAAACTACATACGGGGACACAAAACAGCAATAAAAACGCTGTAATTTTTGCCCGCTATGTAGTTTTGGCCCCGCTATGTAGTTTCGACGGGTTTTTCCTATCTGTGCCGGCATCCGACATGAAAAAAGGGGGCATCATTCAAACCGTGCGACAGATAGCCGATCAACGCGCCCGCGATACCCAATCAACGCACCCGCGTTGCCCCACTCTGGGGGCAAAGGTAGCCACACTGAGGCAGGTGGCTGTTGCGCCGACATTCCCGGGTGTTGGTGATCAACGGTTTCCTAAGATCGAAGGTTGTGGTGCATAATCGATGGTTAATCCCGGGATTGACCATCGATGTTGGGGATAACCATCGGTCTTAGAAAATATCAGAGGCCAGAAGCCCCCACAGCGCCTATTATGAAGAACCAGATATCTATTGGCGTTCGCATGGGAATTTCCGCCAGAGTCTTGAGGCCAGCCACCGCACAACGGGTTGTGAGTGCCGAAACCGAGTGCTCAGCCAACTGTGTGACACGAAACCAGCTGTTCCTAGGCGCCCTAATCGTTCTGCAAAGCTCCCGTGAACTGGGAGTTGTAGAGCCGCCAGTATGCACCCTTCCGCTTGATCAGCGCTTCATGGTTGCCCTGCTCCACTATGCCGCCGTCTTCCATGACTAGGATCAGGTCGGCCTCACGAATCGTGGATAGGCGGTGCGCGATCACGAATGATGTGCGCCCCTTCTGCAGGGCCTGCATCGCATTTTGTAATAGCCGTTCCGTCCTCGTATCTACGGAAGAGGTGGCCTCGTCCAAAATGAGAATGGATGGTTCAGCAACGAACGCGCGCGCGATGGTTAGGAGTTGGCGTTCGCCCGCGGAGAGGTTAGAGGCGTCCTCGTCCAACTTCGTTTCGTACCCGTCGGGGAACTGGCGGACCAACCGGTCCACGTACGTGGCCTTAGCAGCGGCAACGATTTGCGCGTCGGTTGCTTCTTCGTTCCCGTATCGGATGTTCTCCTTGATAGTCCCCGCGAACAGCCAGGGGTCCTGGAGTACCATGCCGGTACGTCGGCGCACGTCATCCCGCTTCAGGTCAGCGATGTCTTGGCCGTTGACGGTGATCTTCCCGCCATCCAGCTCATAGAAACGCATCAACAGGTTCACCAGGGTCGTTTTCCCGGCGCCCGTCGGCCCAACAATCGCAACAGTCTGCCCGGGCGTGACTGTGAATGAGAGGTCCTCGATCAGCGGCTTGGTGGGGTGGTAGGAAAACTCCACGTGCTCAAACGTGATCCTGCCCTGCCCCGCGACGGGGGCGGGAGCGTTGGGGTTGTCGGGAGTTTCGTCGGGCTCGTCCAAGAGCTCAAACACGCGCTCGGTTGACGCCACTCCGGACTGCACGGACGCGGCCATGCCTCCCAGTTCTGCCAAGGGCTGGTTGAACTGCTGCGTGTACTGGATGAACGCCTGAACGGACCCCAGCAGCAGGTTTCCGCCGGCCACCATCACGCCGCCGATCACCGCGATGCCAACGTAGACGATGTTCCCAACGAAACTCATGGCCGGCATCATCAGCCCGGAGAGGAGCTGGGCCTTGAAGGAGGCCTCATAAAGTTCCTCGTTTTCCTTGCCGAACTCTTCCTCAAAGTTCTTCTGCTGACCGAAAACTTTCACCAGTGCGTGGCCGGAAAACGACTCCTCCACACGCGCGTTCAGCCGCCCCACCTTCAGCCACTGCATGGTAAACGCCTTCTGCGCTTTCGGGCCAATGATCCCGAAAATGACACCGAGCAACGGCAACGAAATCAACGCGATCAAAGTCAACTTCCAGGAGATCGTCAACATCATGATCAAGGCGCCGATCACCGTAAACACGGACGTGATGGCCCCCGACAGCGACTGTTGCAGGGTGTTCGTCATGTTGTCGATGTCGTTGGTGACGCGGGAAATCAAGTCCCCGCGCTTCACCCTGTCGAAATATGACAGCGGCAACCGGTTGATCTTCGCCTCAACCTCCCCGCGCAACTTCCACATGGCCCGCACCATGACGCGGTTCAGAATGTAGCCCTGCAGCCACGACAAAACCGCGGCCCCAACGTACAGCGCAACAACCAGCAGAAGGATGTTCGCCAGCGCCCCAAACTCGATGCCCGCACCCGGCGTGACATCCATCTTCGCCAGCATGTCGGCCATTTCCGTCTGTCCGGAGGCGCGCAGCCCCTCAATGGCTTCCTTCGCGCTCACGCCCGGGGGGATCTTTTTTGAGATAAACCCGGAGAACAGGATGTCCGTGCCACGTCCCAAAATCTTCGGCGAAAGCACCGTCATCACCACCGACGCCGCCCCCACAATGGTGATGATCGTCATGCGAACCCAATAGGGTTTCAGCAGCCCGAGCATCCTCCAAAACGACTTCCAAAAGTTCTTCGCCTTGCGCGCCGTCCCCGCTCCGTGGGGTCCGGTGTCGCCGGCAGCGGCGGCCTCGGCCAACTCTAAGATTTCCTCTTCATCCAAAGGCGTTGGATCCGCGTCGCTCATCACGCCACCTCCGCACTCAGTTGCGACTCAACGATTTCCACATACGTCGGACAGGAGTTCAGCAGGACCTCATGTGTCCCGATGCCGACGATGTGGCCGTTGTCGATGACCAAGATCTGCTCAGCATCCGCGATCGTAGAGATCCGCTGCGCCACCACGATCTTCGTAGTGTCCGGGAACTCTTCCCACAGGGCCTCCCTCAGCCGCGCGTCTGTTGTCAGGTCGAGGGCGGAAAAGGAGTCATCGAAAATCAGGACTGCTGGCTTGCGCACCAGCGCCCTCGCGATGGATAGCCTCTGCCTCTGCCCACCCGACACGTTGGTGCCACCTTGGGAAATGCGGGCTTCTAACTGGCCGTCCATCTGGCGAACGAAGTCCTCAGCCTGCGCGACCCGCAGGGCTTCCCAGACTTCTTCGTCGGTGGCGTCCTCGTTCCCAAATCTAATGTTCGAAGCGACCGTCCCCGCAAACAAGACCGGCTTCTGAGGGACTAGGCCGATGCCCGCCCACAACCTTTCCAGCTCCTGCTTTCGCACGTCCACCCCGCCCACCAGGACGGCGCCGCCCGTCACGTCGAACAGGCGCGGGATGAGGTTCACCAACGTGGACTTCCCGGCGGCGGTCGATCCCACGATCGCGGTCGTCTTCCCGGCGGGCGCCACGAACGACACGCCCTTGAGCAGGGGTTCTTCGGCGTCGGGGAAGGCGAATGAGACGTCCTCGAACGCCACCTCACCCGGCCGCGGCTGGTCCAAAACCGGGTTTTTCGGGCTCTTGAGTTCCGAGGACGATTCCAGGACTTGCTGGATCCGCTCTGCGGAAACGACGGCTCGCGGGAACATCATTGCCATGAACGAGGCCATGACAATCCCGAACAGGACCTGGGCGATGTACTGCATGAAGGCCATGATGGTGCCGACCTCCATGGTTCCTTCGTCAATGCGGATGGCGCCGAACCAGAGGACGGCGGTGGTGGTCAGGTTCAGGATAAGCATGACCAGGGGGAACATCAGGACGAAAAGAGACCCGACGTTGCGGCCGACGACCATGATGTCGGTGTTGGCTGCTAGGAACCGCGCGGCCTCAATCCGTTCTCGGACGAACGCGCGGACAACCCGCACACCCGTCAACTGCTCCCGCAGGATCAGGTTTACGTTGTCTAGGCGTTCTTGGTAGAGGCGGAAGAGGGGGATGAGGCGGGCCATGATGATGCCGGCGGAAACCAGCAAGACCGGGATGGCTACAGCGAGGATCCAGGAGAGGCTGAGGTCCTGGCGCAGTGCCATGATGATGCCGCCAACGGCCATCAAAGGTGCCATGACCAGCATTGTGGAGCCCATCATCGCAAGCATTTGCACCTGCTGGACGTCATTGGTGTTGCGGGTGATTAGTGAGCCGGGGCCGAACTGGTTGACCTCGCGTTCGGAGAAACCGCTGACTTTTTTGTAGACGGCGTTGCGGATGTCGCGGCCCATGCGCATGGAGGCTTTTGCGGCCAGCAACAATGCGGTGATGGAGGCTGCGATTTGGATGAAGGAGATGGTCAGCATCCAGCCGCCGTGGCGCCAGATCAGGCCGACGTCCCCCTGCGCGACGCCCTGATCAATGATTTGCGCGTTCAGGGTTGGCAAGTAGAGGTTGGCAATCACGGAGATCATCTGAAAGATGACTATCCCCGCAATGAACCATTTGTATGGCCAAAGGTATTTGGTCAGCAATTTTCCCAGCATGGGGAAACTCTACGCGTAGGGTCGTCCGCGTAGTAGTGGGTGCTTTTCACAAAGTGGGCTGTGGTGGG
>CAZTTD010000052.1:0-15420 GCA_964616925.1 uncultured Actinomyces sp. | reverse complement strand
GGGACCGAAACTACATACGGGGACACAAAACAGCAATAAAAACGTTGTAATTTTTGCCCGCTATGTAGTTTCGGCCCCCCTATGTAGTTTCGAGGGGTTTCTCGTATCCGTGCCAGCCTCCACCATGAAGAAGGGGGCATCATTCAAACTCGGTAACAGCTATCCGACCAGCGCGCCTACGTTACCCGATCAACACCCGGTCAACGCACTCCCGCTTTCCAAAGCACCTTCTAAACAGGAGCTTATGATCAACGGTTTCCTAAGACCGAAGGTTGTGGCACATGATCGAACGTTAATCCCGGGATTAACCATCGATGTTGGGGATAACCATCGCCCTTGCGAAACCTAAGGCCAGCGGCCCGCGCAATAACGGTGGCAACGGCAACGGCAGCGGCGGACGCAACCCTTTTTATCAAGCGCCTATTTGTTTTCCTGTTTGTTGCAGTGCAGCACATCCGAACACACCTGATCCGGTTTCCGGCCAGACTTTTCAGGCCTTTGCCGGCTCTTGCCGACCCCCGCGAGCCCTTGACAGCCTTTGTCGGCCCCGCGGGGGCCTTGCAGGCAAGCTTGGGGCGTGAATTTGGCCTGATTCGGCCCCGGTTTCGCGCCGATTTGGTTCCCGTGTTCCTTAGATCGCCGTTATCGTCGTAGATCGTCGCTATAGCTATGCGACAACGGCGATCTTGAGCGACAACGACGATCTACCGCCAGGGGTGCCCGAATACAGGAGCGCGAAGAAGACATCCACTGATGCTTGCATTTGCTCCCACAGGCAATTCGCGACCTGCCACATCTTCGGCCAAGCTTGGACACAAACACAACCATAAGCACAGGCAGACGCCAGGGACTCACCCACCACAGCCTGTTTACAGAAGAGCCGCTATCCCAAGGCCATCTTGGTGTCGACCCAGCTTTCGGATAGCGGCCAGAACTGGAGGCCGACATGGTTTTGCAACTGGTAGCACACGGAAACCGCAGACTTCGGCATAGACCAGCGTGGTTGGGGAGCTTCGACTTCCGGTTCGACCCGCAGTCGACCCTTGAAGTTCATTCCGTTGTCGCCAAGGACGGCGACGTAATGGTTGCTGTCGGCATGCTCTGGCGTCCTCACCTGCACCGCTCACACTATGAGGTGGAGGTCCTGACACGTCCGGAGTCTCGCAATAAAGAGACTGTTCGCTCCATCATCAACTACCTAATGGGCCAAAGGCACCGCCGCGACATCCCCATCACTATGGCTGGTTTCTCAGACGACGACATGATGAAAATCCTTCGGGACTTGGACGCGCGCACCATTCAAAGGGTTCCTCCACCGCGTGTGCAAACCTCTAGGAGAGCAGCGATCAACACCACAGCCATGGCCGGACCCGCAGTGGATGCCTCCCTCTCTTCTCTTTGCCGGGCAGTCACGGAAATGTACATGTGGACCCATGCCTCGTGGGCGCCGGTGCGCGCGGAAGAGGCGGGTCAGATTTGCACGCATCTTGGTGTCCCCGGAGAGGTTGATCTAGAGGCCAGCTCCGTTACACTCGACAAGGATCAGCAGATCTTGGCTCTCTCGCTTGTATTTGACCAAGGGGTACCGATGGTGATTGCAGAGTCGATCAGTGAGTCAACTACCAATGGTAAGGACTTAGTTGCGGCCTGTTTGAAGCGCAGCCTTTCCGTCCTCGCAAAACGAGGCATAACAGAAGTTGACTTCGACGGGCACGTCACGGACACTCACTTTTTTCCAATCTGGAACTCACTTGAACCTGAAGGGAGCAAGTGGGAAATCCTAGAAGTGTCCGGCAACCTCTGAGGTCGGGGAGCGCAACGACCCTCTTCGTTCTCAGACTGTCTCTCCCGCGGTTCTAAGCCCCAAGATGGAGCTGGTAAGGTACACCTAAGATGACGCGAAAAGGATGCCGGTGACAGAAGTTCGTAAGAAGCCGCGTGCTTCCCGCACACACAACCTTGTCCGGACCGGTTGGTTAAGTAACCAGCATGGCGCATGGGCAATGATGGTCGTCCCACTGCTGGTGGGAAGCATCCTGGGCGGGTTTTCCTGGCCCCAAGCCTTGCTAACGTTCGCTTGGCTGAATGCGTTTTTCTTCTTCAATGCTCTGGGCTTAGCCATGAAGATTTCCTCCAGCATGCGTGCGCGAAGCAAAGGCGCGCCGCTCACTGCTGCACAGAAGGCTTCCGTCCTGCGGCGGCAAAAACGTTATGCGCCTGCGCTAATCACGTACGGCGCGCTGGCGGCGTTGGGTGCGCTGGCTCTGTTGGTTGTTCGGGTGCAGTTGCTGGTGTGGGCGCCGGCGTTCGCAATCCTGTTCGGATTGGCGGCATGGGAAGTGTATTGCGGGCGCGACAGGAGTTTCCTGGCACGTGCGACCGCGATCCTCGCTTCTCAAATGATGACCCCAATCGCGTTCTCCCTGGGTACACACCCTGAAAACTGGACGCGCATGTGGGTGGCAACAATCATTCTGTCGCTCTACTTCGTTGGCACCATCCCCTACGTGAAGACTTTGATTCGGGAGCGCGGGGAGTCATCGTGGCTCCGTCTCTCAATCGGGTACCACGCGGCAGTGCTTGCAACGGCGGTCGTCCTAGGTGCCCTTGGGGTGCTGACGTGGTGGGTCAGCGCGTTGTGGGTTCTTCTTTTGGCGAGGGCGGTGGCATTCCCCCTCTGGTCAGCAGCGATTGGAAAACAACTGCGGCCGGCAGTCATCGGGTTTGCTGAGATGGCTGTGTCTGTTGCAACCGTCCTCACCTTGGTTCTGCCGACCGCACTGCTGCTTTAGGACTCTATCTGCTTCCTGGGTTTGTCTCCCGGCAGGAGGGCCCGCATGAACTTATCGAAGTGGTGCACCACGTTTTCGCGCACGTGACCGGCCTTCTCACTGGTCCGCACGCCCTCGATCTTCTCAGTTCCCTCTTTGATTACTTTCTTACTCTTGTCGACCAATCCTTCAAACTCCATGGTCGCTCCTTTCCTATACAAATGTGTCTGGCGATGTGAGACCTAGGTGGAAAACCTCTAGCAATCGCACCTTGTCTCTTCATACTCCGCCATCATTTCGATTCGTTCGCGGTGACGCTCCGCCCCAGAGAACGGGGTCTCCAAGAAGACATCCACCAGGCGGATCGCTTCGTCAATCGTGTGCTGGCGCGCCCCCACAGCCACGACATTGGCGTCGTTATGTTCCCTTGACAGACGCGCTGTCGCCTCATTCCACACCAGTGCTGCGCGGGCTCCGTCAACCAGGTTCGCCGCCATTTGCTCCCCGTTTCCGGAGCCACCCAGCACGATGCCCAAGGCTTCGGGGCCGTCTTCAACGACCGCTTCAGCACAGGCAATACACATGGGCGGGTACGCGTCCAACGGATCAAATACGTAAGCCCCGTGGTCAACGACTTCGTAGCCGCTGTCCTTTAGGTGCTCAATCAACGTCTCACGCAACTCAAACGCAGCGTGGTCGCCGGCTATATGCACCGTCTTCATTGCGCACTCCCTTCGCTCCAAACCTGACCATACCTATTTTGCTCCACTGAGCTTCTCACCCTTTAGAGGCTACGTCCGCCAATCCACCAACGACGGTCTCAATCGCTTCGCAAAGGAAGTCGATGTCAGAACGCGTTGCAGTGAGCGGTGGACTGACGCGAACAACAGAATCATGCGCATCCTTCAGTAATACGCCCTCTTCTTGCATCAACTCACAAAACCCGCGTCCGGTGACAACCTGTGGGTTCAAGTCAATGCCTACCCACAGCCCAATCTGACGAAAATCACCGATTACACCGGGGAAACGACCGCGCAGATCTTCCAGACAAGCCCTCACCTGCTGCCCACGCTCCACCGCATTGCGTTGGAACACCCCGCTCTTCGTTATCTCTACAACCTTAATACCGATTGCAGCGCCAACCGGGTTGCCCCCGAATGTGGATCCGTGTGTTCCGGGGGTGAACACGTCTAAGACGCCTTTACGTCCTGCCACTGCAGATACCGGGTAGACGCCGCCACCAAGAGCCTTCCCAAGCGTGTACAAATCCGGCTTGATACCCGCCAAATCACAGGCGAATGTAGCACCCGTGCGACCAAAACCGGACTGGATCTCATCTACGACCAAGAGGACATTTTCTTCATCACACAGGCTGCGCAACTCCGGCAAGAATGCTTCGGGAGGGATGATGACGCCTCCTTCTCCCTGAATAGGTTCCGTGAGCACCGCAACCGTGTTCGGGGTGATCGCGGCCTTCACAGCTTCCACATCACCGAACGGAACAATCACAAAGCCCGGTGTGTAGGGTCCGTATCCATCACGCGCATCGGGGTCATCAGAGAAAGAAACAATAGTCGTGGTGCGTCCGTGGAAGTTGCCGCCCATAACAATGACCTCAGCGTCACCGTCTGACACGCCTTTGACAACGTATCCCCACTTCCTGGCAGCTTTGATGGCTGTTTCAACCGCTTCGGCCCCAGTGTTCATCGGGACCACGGTGTCCATCCCTGTAAGATCCGCAAGCGCCTCACAGAATGGCCCCAAGTTCGCGCTATGGAAGGCACGGGAAACCACTCCCAACTTCGCAATCTGGGCTGCCGCCGCGTCTACGATCTGTGGATTCGAATGTCCGAAGTTCACCGCGGAGTACCCGGCCAGACCATCAAAGTAACGTCGTCCATCAACGTCAGTCACCCAGCATCCTTCTCCGCTTTCGAGGACGACGGGCAACGGATGATAGTTCCGGGCCACAAAGTGGCTTTCCAGCTCAACTGCCGACTGCGTCTTGGATAAGGGTTTTTCTCCCATGCTCTTTTCCTCCACGTTGAAGTAGTTACCGTCCAAAAAGTCATTCTGCGCCGGCACGGCGGGCGGGCCTAAGTCGCTTTCCATTCCTGCTTGCAGCGGGTGTGGGCCAGCTTCTAGTCCATTTACATCTCACGGTTGTCCGGTACCAGAGACCCCAGTATCCCAGACACTATTGATGCCACGATAGCGGTTATGGTTCCGCCCCAAACGGCAGCCCAAAAACCGTCCACAACCAAAGGAACGTTTACGAGGTCGGACACCCACCCTGCCACCAGAAAAACCAAGCCGTTGGTCACTAGGGAAAACAAACCTAGGGTCAGGATATACAGCGGGAACGCCAGCATCTTGATCACCGGACGGATGATCAGGTTTGCTGCCGTTAGTATCACCGCGACAATGAAGAGATAGAACAGGGTGTATCCCCATGATTCACCCTGGCGAAAGGCAACTGAGGTCAACATCCACGATGCCACCCAGATGCCGGCCATGTTGCCTGCCGTCCTGATAAGAAAGTTCATGTTTCGATTCTTTCACGGCAAGTGATGCCACACCGAAGCATCTTCTGGTCATCGGACCCGCGTAGTGCGGTAGTACTGCACCTCCGAAGTCACTTTCGCGTCAAGACCCATCGCTTGGAGCCTCTCATCATTCCACGTCGCAATTTTGGAAGACATGGGATTTGTTGCACCTGCAGCTTCAATCCCAACGGCCGCACTTATGTACGTGTCCAGTGAGTGTGCGGTGGCGCCATCAGGAACCCTCAGTGCACGCCCGTCGAAGTAGGCGGTTGAAACGTTCTGTCCACCCTTCGGGGCACCGCCATCAAGTGCGGGGACAAAGTCAGAAAGATTCTCATAGTTCAGCACTTTCACGTCCTCACGCGGAACAAACCCGCCAGTGGGTGACCCTGCAGTCAACACAGCCACCACGTTGTACTTCTTGGACAACCGACTGTCGGAAGCAAGGTCCAACGCCACCGCCCCACCCTGAGAGTGTCCGACAATCTCAACGGGCTCCCCAGCTTCTATTCCTGCCATTTGCATTGCTGCCTCTACAGCCGCCTTCTGATCCGATGGCTTTCCCGCAACCACCTCTAGGTTCGACTGCATGTCTTGGGGGTTAAGACTGCCTGGGGCCCACGCCCTAGTACCCCGCACAATAACGGTCCAAGAACGTGACGTTGCGGGTCCCGCGCCAACGCCGGTGTGTTTGATTATTTGGACCTCACCGACCGTGGCTGTTCCACCGCTAGCAACAACGCGCGACAACAAGGCAGCGCTGGACATGGGTGTCACAATCGCATTTGGTCCGTCCAAATACGTACCAGCGGGAGGAATGATGCTTCCGCCCGCGTGAAACAGCGTCCTAGACGGTGAACGGCGCAGAATGTGGGCGTTCTGCATGCGCGTAAACGCCTCCTGTGTGCGCACGTTCTTTTCCCCGCGGAGCTTCGGACGCAACGCTGGTAATCCCATGGCAGTTAGGGAAGCAGACGCCCACAGGGCCTCACCGGTGGGTCCCGCCACCAGAACGCCCCCTGGCTTTCCACTCATGAATGTAGCGACATCAGCCCACCATCTAGCAACCGTAACGACGCTTTGTGTAAACCCGCCCTCGCCTCCGACAGCAAGGAGAATCTGATTTTGCGCGGAAAGGTTCGCAAACGGAGCGGCGGAGGTGCGCCCGCTAAAGTCGCCAACATAAGCGGGAAGTGACATGACGAGGGCGCTCCAGGCGGCGGGCACGCTCCCACCCCCTGACGCGGTCCCCAAACACCCGGGGGCAGCCAGCGCGCGGCAAGTGCGTGAGAACCCCGCGGCACCCTCCTCCGCAGTCGCGTAAATCAACGCCGCCTGAGCCAGCCAATCGGAGTATTCCTGAAGGGCGTCCCTCAACTCAACAAGAGCCGTATTCGACTCTGCGTCCAAGCTGTGGGCTTGGGCACGCAGGTCAGCAATGAGCGGGCCCGCGGGCGTCTGAGACATCGCAAGCCAATCCCCCAATAATGGCGCATCAAAACCGCTCAGAGCTCTGGTTTGCGCCATGCGCGTCAACGCGGTGGTGGCGCTCTGCGCGGCCCCATTGACATGACCGGAGGCTGCAACCAACTCTCCCGTGTCCACGGACGTGCCCCCTGTTGACACCCAATACCAGCCGTCCATCAGGCCACCTCCCGCATCGTTGCCGCCTCAAGCGCTTCCAACTCCTCTAGGACCACGGCCATGTCGTGGAGGAGATCGCGCACCACATGCGCCTTTGCGATCAACACTGTTCGGGCAATGTCGGCGCTGTCGGCGGCAGCGCCACTCCAGGTTGGGGTGGACGCATGGGCTAGCGCACTGAAGACGTAGTCGACATTCGCCCGTGCCGCCCACGCGGCTTCTGCATTTGTGATTGCGTACATGGACTAGACGTTATGGACTTCGCCACGAACGCACGACCGCATAGGAGCGCGCCTGTGGATACACGCCGTCCGCGCCGGTTGTGGATGGAGAGGTGCCTTTGTCCACACAGTCCCACCCAACGCCCTCGTTGACAGATTGCGCCTATTCTTGAGGCGGCACAAACCCCAGGTATTGGAGACGTTATGACCACCGATCTTCCATTCGAAATCGACTCTTCCGACGCCGGCTGGGTGCTATCACCACTTGATGGTCGCTACCGCGCCACCGCGTACCCGCTAACGCACTACCTGTCTGAAGATGCGATAAATCGACTGCGCATTTTTGTGGAAGTTGAGTGGCTGGTGTTCATATCTGAGCAGTCCCTAATCGACGGGCTCACCCCACTTTCAGATGCGGAGACGGCGTTCCTGCGGGCTTTGCCGTCGAACTTTGATGAGTCCCGGAGGGCTCGCTTGGCGGCGCTGGAGGCGCAAACGCGCCACGATGTGAAAGCAGTGGAATATCTGATTCGGGAGTACCTGGAGGAGTTCCCAACAGAAGCCGGGGCGCCCGCACTAACCCGGTACGCTGAGGCGGTTCACCTCCTGTGCACGTCCGAAGACATCAACAACCTCACCCTAGGGATAGGGATCCGGGGTGCGGTCCGCGACGTGTGGCTCCCCGCGGCTAAATCCCTGGTGGCGAAACTATCCGAAATGGCCTCACAGCTCTTTGATGTTCCAATGCTGTCGCGCACGCACGGTCAAAGCGCCACACCCACCACGTTGGGGAAGGAACTACACGTGTTCGCGTGGCGCCTTGGCCGGCAGCTGGGAACAATCGAAAACGCCCATTACCTGGGCAAATTCAACGGCGCGACCGGCACATTCTCCGCACACAAGGTCGTCCTGCCGTCCGCGGACTGGTTGGATGTAAGTGAGCGGTTCGTAACCTCTCTTGGCCTCACATGGAACCCCATCACTACCCAGATTGAGTCCCACGATTACCAGGGGGAGCTGTACGACGCCATCGCACGCTTCAACCGCATCGCACACAATCTGGCCACGGATATGTGGACGTACATTTCCCTGGGCTACTTCCGCCAGGAGCTGTCTGCGCAAGGGTCAACCGGGTCCTCAACTATGCCTCACAAGGTGAACCCCATTCGCTTTGAGAATGCAGAGGCGAACCTGGAGCTGTCGAACGCAACCCTGGACGTCCTGTCTCAGACTCTGCTCACCTCGCGAATGCAACGCGACCTCACCGATTCCTCAATGCAACGAAACATTGGGGTGGCGCTGGGCTACTCACTGGTTGCTCTTGACGGGCTTCTACGCGGACTAAACGGGGTGAGCGCAGACCTTGAGGTGTTGAAGCGTGACCTAGATGGCCACTGGGAAGTGATTTCGGAAGCCATCCAGCAGGCACTACGCGTAAGTCAACTACGCCGCGACGGCGCCCCTGGCGTACTTAGCGAACGCGGCGTGGGCCCCTACGAACTGCTAAAGGAAGCGACCCGCGGCAAGACCGTATCCAGGCAGGACCTAGTTGAAGTTGTCGACGCGTCAGATATGCCCGCGGACCTAGCAGGGACGTTGCGCGCGCTGACGCCCTCGACCTACATCGGTTTGGCACCCCAGATCGTAGAAATCTCCGGGGACTAGGGGCGCCAATTCGGGTCTGACGCTGCGGGACCGTATCTCTCAAATAGGTCCTCAGTGCGCGCTATTTCATCCGTGAAACCCAGCCCCTGCATGTCGACAACCAGCACCTCACCAGGGAGTACTTGGAGCCGGTTTCGGAAGCTCCCCTGACTTTGGACAACCTGCGCGTTCTCATCCGCGGGGTCACGCGCAACCAACACACGTCCGCGGATCGCGATTGGCGCGACCAACGGGTTATCCCACAACACCCGGACAACACGGTCGAGGACGTCTGAAACCAGCACACGCAACGCGTGCTGCTCATCTTCGTCAAGCGCTGCCAATATGTGGTCCATGTCAGAAAAGAGGAGGTCAACCGTCACCAAGAGTGGTTTGCCAAAGGACTCATCAATTCGGAGCCGAACAGCGGGAACCCCCACGTGCGGGAACATGGAGAACAGCGGAAGCCCATCGACCTGCCCCTCCACCAGCGCCAGCAGTTGGGCCGTCCGCCCCGGTGAAGGTTTCGGCAGGGCCTTGCCGACCATGCCTCTCACGGTCGCGCGGGCTACCTCCAAGAATGCCCGCGGCACGAACCCGGTCAGCTTGAAATCCGTGGGCTGAAGCCACCTGTGCCGGTCTGTCTGGGCGTTCATGTCCTGATTGGTTGCCTCACTCATCGCCCTCGCCCCCATTATCTTCCGTTTTGAAGGGCAACGCTGACACCAGCTCGTGAACGCGCTCTGGGACTATGTGCGTGGGTTCAGGGGGAACCTCCACCTCACCCTCATAATGAACCGGCTGCCAGTCGCCACGCTCATCTATATAGAAGATCTCATTCCAAGAGCGGTCGTCGCTCTTCGGCCGGATCTCCTGCCACGTGTACAGGTGAAAAACGCGTGTGCGCTCCCCCTCTTTGGGCAAGTACTCCTGCAGGGCGGCAACCACTGCGGGCTCCCGACCCCAAGGCGCGACCTGCACGCGTCGCTCCAAATGCGAAACCGTGCCGGTATACGTCGAAGAGGAGTGCGCATAGAACAGCGGCCCCCTCTTTGGAGCGTTCAGGGTGCGCGTAACAACCAACCGCTGGTCAGCGACCCTTCTGGGCGTCCCATCAAGGGAGGGGACAATATCCTGGTCGTGCTCCACCGCTACCGCTTCCACGTCCTCACGAAGCCGCAAGCGCCGCGTCGGCGACCCCAGTGTTAGGACCCGATCGACAGTGAACCCAACTTCTTCTGGGTCCGAGGAAGCAAGCCCCATCGCAATCATCCCGCCCTGAGAATGCCCGCAGATCAGGACGCGTTCCTTCACCATCTCCTCCGGGCTGAGCCCCTCCAGCGCCATCGCGTGGCGAATGGTATTGATGGTGCCGGTGCGCATGCCGTTGGGCATGTTGAGCTCTTCGCGCAAGTTGGCCTCAATGTCAGCGGCGTTCGGCTCAGACGCCAAACCGTCGTGGTCAGTCCCCGGCAAAGACACCAGCCACCTGCGGGACTCACCTTCGCCAACCAAGGTCACCTTGATGGACTGCCCGTAGGCGTTGGCCCAGTAGAGATCATCAATGTCGGCAGCCAAGTCCGTTAGGGACGAGGGCGGGTCAAACCTTCGGGCAATCGGGTCCGGATGCCCCTCAGGTAGCGTGAGACGCGTCTCCGGGGTGCTGGAGTCCCACCAGAGCTCCACATGCGTCCTGCCACCACGGAAATAACCAAGGGACTCGCCCGCGGCAATCCCAAGCGTCATCAACGCGTCATACCCTGTCCTAGGTAGCGCTTGAAGGTTACGCCTCGCCACGCCTTTGCGGTCCAGCCCAAAAACAATCTGTGTCCGCAGAAGAACTCCACCAAGGAATGCCATGTCGCGGCCGATTCGAGTGAGCAGCCGGACCGTCACGGAATCCAGTCCGGGGTTTGCGAAATATATGCTCTGCGACTTCTCAGACAGCTCTGATCCGGCCTCTTGGGCTCTTTCGTGCAGCAACTCCTGAACCTGGGGATTGGAAGAGAGCACAGCCGTTGCAACGCTGGAACGCAAGACCGCACGGAGCAAAGGCCCATAAAGCGGCCTCACACTCTTAGCCAGCACCGACATGGGAGTAGCGTGGGGCACGCGTCGCATCGGGTAATACCGATCCACATGACCTCCAGAGCTCTGCCGTGTTACGCGTGGTGCGATTGTATTGGGTGGAACACCGTTTTCTTCAACCCATTATCGGGTAAACATTCGCGAACTTGCGCGCTAAGCGTTAAGCCTAGAGGTACACATACCACCTCGGTACGATGTATATAGGCGAAATAGGCGCCTATTTTCTTGAGAATCGAGGATATGCAATGGCTGAAATCGACCGGACCGTAGAGCTGTACGTTGACGGCATGACCTGCGGACACTGCGTGGCCAGCGTAAAAGAGGAAGTTTCTGAAGTTCCCGGCGTGAAAAACGTAGAAGTTATTCTTGCCAGCGGCGGAACATCCAAGGTGACAGTAGTTTCCGACGTTGAACTGGATGACGACGCGCTGCGCGACGCTATCTCTGAAGCCGGTTTTGAGTTGAAGGAAATCAAGCGCGACTTCTAGAACCCGATAGACCCAGCGGGACACCATCGACAAACCGCAGTTAGGAGCGCAAGACAATGGTCACGACCACCGCCGCAACCACACCCACGGCTGAGGAGATGTATGACTCCACGCCTAAGGTGGGGGATAACGCGCTGACGCGCGCGCGGAACCTGAGGACCCGGTTTTTCGTAGCGCTCCCCCTTGGGACCATCGTTATGATCTTGTCGATGGTCCCGCAGCTGCAGTTCCCCGGCTGGCAGTGGGTCGTTGGTGCACTGGCATTCCCGGTGGTTACCTGGTGTGCTTGGCCCTTCCACAAAGCGGCTTTCCAGGCCCTGCGGCATGGCTCAACCACAATGGACACGCTGGTTAGTTTAGGGATCATTGCGTCCTCGACATGGAGCTACTGGGCCCTGTTCTTCGGTGGGGCGGGCACCATCGGGATGAAGATGAACATGTCCCTGATACCCCGCATGGACCACGGCGGTCATGCGGAGCTGTATTTCGAAGCGGGCACCATGATCGTCGTGTTCCTGCTTGGCGGGCGGTGGGCAGAGGCCACAACCCGATACCGCGCTGGGGACGCGCTGCGACAACTGCTGGACCTTGGCGCGAAGGAAGCAACGCTGCTAACCACCAACGCCGATGGAAAACGTATGGAAACGGTGGTCCCCGCTCGTTCCTTGAAGATCGGGGACCAGTTCCTAGTTCGGCCGGGTGAAAAGATCGCGACCGACGGCGTGGTCATAGAGGGTGCATCCGCGATAGATGCCTCCCTCCTCACCGGGGAGTCGGTGCCCCAGGACGTGGTCGCCCTCGACCCGGTAACAGGTGGCACTATCAACACGTGGGGCTCCTTGGTCGTGGAGGCGACGCGCGTTGGGGAAGAGACCACACTGGCCCAGATTGGGCGCATGGTGACGGAAGCGCAGGCAACTAAGGCGCCTGTGCAGCGGTTGGCCGACAGGGTGTCTGCCGTGTTCGTCCCCGTGATCATCGGCGTTTCGCTGGTCACGCTGATCAGTTGGATCGCCCTTGGCCACCCCCTCCAGGCTGCGTTTACCGCGGCAGTGGCGGTGCTGGTGGTTGCCTGCCCGTGTGCGCTGGGACTTGCTACGCCAACCGCGCTGTTGGTTGGGTCAGGCCGCGCTTCGCAGTTGGGCATCCTGATTCGTAACGCGGAAGTGTTGGAGCAAACCCGCACCGTCACCACCGCCGTTCTGGACAAGACCGGCACGGTCACAACCGGCGTTTTGTCGGTAGACACGGTTGTCGTGGGCGACGGTTTTGGGGGCGAGGGCGGTGCTGAAAAGGAGCAAAACCGCATCCTTGCGCTTGCGGCTGCAGTGGAGGCAGGCTCAGAGCATCCCCTGGCAAAAGCAATACACAAGACCGCGTCGGAAGCGGACCTTGATCTTCCGCAGGTCAGTGCGTTCACCAACCACGCGGGTAAGGGCGTTTCCGCCCAGGTACACGATTCTGCAGGCGCACCCGTCGTCTTGGTTGGCGGCTCCCGGTGGCTGTCAACCCACGGTGTTCGCTTGACGCCTGCATTCCAGACAATCCAAGACGAGTATGAAGCCAGCGGCGCCACCGTGGTTGCTGTCATCAGCGCACCCGCAAGTAACTTCACGGTCGGAGATGAGGCTGAGGCAGCAGCATCGACCTCGTCATTAGAAGGACTTCTGGCTGAAGCCAGCCCGCACTTGGCGACAATCACCATGGACGTGACGGGAATGACCTGCGCATCCTGTGTTGGCCGCGTGGAACGAAAGCTGAAGAAGCTCCCTGGCGTATCGGCGCAGGTGAACCTTGCTACTGAAACTGCGACCATCACTTTGGACCAGGACTACACGGACGAGCAGTTGCAGGACGTCGTGATCGGCGCCGGCTACGGCGGAAGTGTGCGCCGAAGGGAGTCAGCGGTTACTCCGGCTCCCGCTCCCACTGCATCGCCACAGGCACAACGTGAGTTGCCCCGTGAAATCCACGATGCCACGATCCTTGGCTTGGTGGTCTTGCGTGACACCGTGAAGCCGGATTCCGCTCAGGCGATTAAGGATCTTGAAGCCCTTGGGATCACGTCTGTGTTGCTCTCCGGGGACAATGAGGCGGCCGCTAAGCACGTCGCCAAGCAGGTTGGAATAACCAAGGTGATTGCCGAAGTACTGCCTGACCAGAAGCGTGATGAAGTTGCGCGACTGCAAGAGGGTGGGGCAACTGTTGCCATGATTGGCGACGGAGTGAACGACGCAGCAGCGATGGCTCAGGCGTCGACTCAGGGTCTTGGTATGGCGATGGGTTCGGGTACGGACGTTGCCATGGCTGTCGCTGACATAACGTTGGTGAACTCTGATCTTCGTTCGGCGCCAAGAGCCATCCGCATCTCTCGGAAGACGCTGGCCACAATCAAAGGCAACCTGTTCTGGGCGTTCTTCTATAACGTGTTGGCTGTTCCACTTGCTGTCATGGGACTTTTGAACCCGATGATCGCGGCAGCTGCCATGGCGTTTTCGTCGGTATTCGTTGTCCTGAACTCTCTGCGACTCCGCACAGCGGGATAGGGTCCGCGAACCTGGCGGCCCTCGGGGTTTCGGTGTTTCGGGACTTCGGGACTTCGGGACTTCGGGAAGACACCCGGACCATCGGGACGAACCCCCGGCCATTGGACGAACCCTCGGCCGTCGGGGTTTCGGGACTTCGGGACTAACCCCGGCCGTGGGCGCGAACCGGATAGAGCCGGCGAGGCATTTGGGCGACACCTGGACCATCGGACGAACCGGATAGAGCCGGCGGCAACCCCAGTAGGCATTGAACCAGCAGATTGTGCAGAAAAGACGGACTGACTGTTAACCGGCGTTTGTGTTGGCGGTGGGGTAACTGACGGTCGTCGAAGGTCCATCAGGGGGCCGAAACTACATACCGGGTAAACATTACGGTGTTTTTATTGGGCTTTAAGCACCCCGCATGTACCTTCGCCCCCGCAATGTAGCCTGGACGCAGTCATCGGCCGTTCCATCGGACCGCGCCGCACCCGTTGTACGGCGCCGATCGTCGGATCTTCGTTATCGCTTAAAATCGCCGTTGTCGCGTAGCTATAGAGACGATCCAAGACGATAACGGCGATCTAAGGAGCGTGGCGACTCAGTCGACCTCAGGTGTGCACCCCTAGCGGACTCGCCAAAGGCCACCAGTGGTGGGCAAGAGCTGACCAGAGCCCACAAAGTCTGATTAGCCAACTGAATCCTGGTTGTCCAGCGGTGCAGCGTTGCAGCAAACAGGAAAACAAACAACAAGCAGGAAAACGGCAGGTTCCGGGCGTGCGACAACCAGCCAAACTTACAACATCCAGGAAAACAACCACTGTTTTTAAGCGGGCCCTTCAAAAGGGGCTGTGGGGACCACATAATTCGAGGCTGGTTAATGCCTCATGGTCAGCGGCGCGCGACTAACTAGTGGGGTGGCCCTAGAAGTCTTCTTGGGATGCATATATCAACGCCGAGATGGTGCGACACAGATCAAGTTGGCTCTGGATAGGTCAAGATGGCTCTGTGCGGATCAAGTTGGCTCTAGAGGGGCCAAGACGGCATAGCCATCTCGGGGGTTCGCATGCCATCTTGACCATTTCGTTGGTTGGCATCCGTTTCTAGAGGGCAGATATCGCCGCGTTGGCTCTGGATGGTTCGAGATGGCTCTGTGCGGATCAAGTTGGCTCTCGAGGGGCCGAGATGGCATAGCCATCTTGGGGGTTCGCGTGCCATCTTGACCATTTCTGTGATTGACCGTGTGCTGCATGCCGTGGGACAGGCACAGCTCACCCCCAACCCAAGCAAGCGCCGGGCCAACTGGTTTCATCTACGGCCCCTTTTATGAAGCTCCCTTAAACAACAAAGAGGAAAACGGACGGTTAAGAGGAACACTCAGAGCCCGGCGGCTGCAACAAAGAGGAAACCTAGCAGGGCGGCGCGTTTACAGTGCGCATTTACAGTGCGCATTTACAGTGCGCATTGGTAGCGCGCGTTTACAGCGCGCACTT
>CAZTTD010000051.1:0-15632 GCA_964616925.1 uncultured Actinomyces sp. | reverse complement strand
TGTCTCGAAACTACATAGGGGGACCGAAACTACATACGGGGACACAAAACAGCAACAAAAACGCAGCAATAAAAACGCTGTAATCTTTACCCCGCATGTATCTTCGGCCCCCTGATGTATCCCCGACGGCTGTTTCGACCCTCAGTTCGTCACCCTCCAGGCGCGAAGGCGTGGTTAGGGGGTGGATCAGGTCCTCAAACACCACGCCCGCCTAACACGGTGTGAATCGATGTGCCCGCCGTCGTATCAACCAAAAAAGCCAGCGACGGACCAACTGCCCCCGCCACAGCTCGTTTCGTGAAGCGCTCCTTTGATCAGCGGCGATACAGGCGTAGCATCGAAGTAAGGGGTACCTAACTTATGGAGGTGGTCGCGGAGTCTTCAGAACAAAGAATGTCTATCCGGGATGTCGACCCGAAGGCGTACAAGGCTGTGCTGGGTGTGCAGCGCTATGTGAACTCGGGGACGCTGGGTACGCGGTTGATTGCGTTGATTGACATTCGCGCGTCCCAGATAAACAACTGTGCGTGGTGTTTGGATATGCACGCGCCAGAGGCCGTGGAGGCAGGAGCGTCTCAGCGGCAGGTCGATTTGGTCGCCGCGTGGGCCGAAGCGGGGGACATTTTCTCAGAGAGAGAACGCGCCGCCCTCGCCCTCACAGAACAGATCACGTTGATCAGTGAGAAGGGCGTGACGGACGACGTGTGGGCGAAGGTGGAGGCGCAGTTTTCTGAAGAAGAGATTGTGTGGCTGATCATGGCGATCTCCGTCATCAACGTTTGGAACCGGATGAATGTGACTGCGCGGACCGCGCTTCCGCCTGAGCGGGCTTGATCTGATTCGCAAGCAGGCACAAAAAAGGCGCCCGTCCGGATAAGTCCAGACGGGCGCCTTTCGCATCAAGTTTGGTGCCGTGGGCCTCTTATATTGGAGGTCCTATGTAACGCGGGTCAGCGTAACGCAGGGTAGCAGCGCCCCGCGGTACTACACGCGTTCTTTGATGCTTTCTTTCTTGGCGGTCTCGCGCTCATGCAGTTTCTGCAGATCCTTCTCAATCGCGGTGATCTCCTCATGGATGTCGCTGTCCTGAGCGTCCGGTCCCATGTTCTCTGCGATCACGGCCTTGTAGGCGGGAAGGTCAGTGTAGAGCTCATCCTTCAGCGGGTTCAGGTGACGCTTGCGGATCGTGTAGATCTGGAAGACCAGCACAGCAACGTTGGAAGCCAGCGCAATCGCGGAAACGGTGAACAGCGCGGTGGGGTTGTTGGAGCTCTCAACCGCGAACTGTGAATCCGTCACGAACGCGGGGACCGCCATGGTGAACATCATCCACAGGGCCAAAGTGCTCGCGCGGTGCTGCAGCCATGCGCCCTTCTTGATGAAGAATGCGGGGATCGTGCAGGAGATCAGCAGCGCGGCACCCGCGTAGAAGGAGTGGTCGCCAACGCAGTTGTAAACGTAGGCGAAGTTCCACAGGTCGTAGGCAATGATCCAGAACCACAGCATGTCTGGCCAGATCATATCCTTCGACTTGTCGGAGGATACAAAGATTCCGAACCAGCCACAGATCGTGATCAGGTTGATTAGGCCAGCAATGCCGTTCATCCAGTTCCACGGGCCCGAAATCATGTAGACGCCGTCAACGATGCCGTCAGCGCCCATGAGCCCGACTTGGAAGTCGCGGATGCAAGCCTCAAGAATGTTCAGCGCCAAGATAGCCGCCGGGAAAACCAGCGCCCACTTGTGCTTGGCCAAGCGAGGAATGTAGCGGATCGCCATGAAGCCGAGGACGCCGGCGAGGGCAGAGTAAACCTTCACCCAGTGGAACCACGTTCCGGTCGATGACCCGGCGGTGGTCACGGGGAAAACGAAGATGGTCAAGATGATTGGGAGGATGATGAAGAGGCTGATCCCACCCCACTTCCAGCGGCGACCCACCTCATTTCCGATGATGAGGGCGGCCAGTACCACGAACCACATTACCCACGAATACCAAGGTATCGATGCGAAGAGGAACACCTGTTGTCTCCTGTTAGTCATTTCCACGGCGTCTGCGCCGCTGTCTATTTGAGGCTATGGCGCCGCGCCTCGCGTCCGTGATAGACAGTTCTTTGAAAGTGTCGTAAACGGGCGGTCTTGACATAGAGTCGAGGGCATCGGCGTAGCCCGTTTTGGGACGTCTGTCCCCGGGTCGTGGTTTTTCGGGGCGACGTCGGCGATGCGGGCGAGGGCGAGGACGGGGGCCGCGGTGCGCGCGGCGTCGCGAGAATGGCGAACGTAGTGCCGAACTACGAGAGAACGGATGGTGGACTTGGCTGCTAGTACCAGAGAGCTGTTGGGCGCCGCCCTCAAAGACGCGTTGAGGACCACCGCCCTCGACAAGGTCACCGTCTCCCGACTCTCGGCGGCGGCAGGGATCAACCGCCAAACCTTCTACTATCACTTCGCCGACGTGTACGACCTGGCGGTGTGGGTGTTTGAAGTGGAGATCGCGAATCACATCATGGCCCACGCTACCTACGACCAGTGGGCCGATGGATACCGCACCCTTTTGAACTACATGCGCGACAACTTTGACCAGATGCGTGCCGTTTTGAATTCTTTGGGGCACAAGCAGAGGGACATCTTTTTCCTCGAAGAATTCCGCGCGATGATGCGTGCCATTGTTGCTGAACTTCAAGGGGACCTGGTGCTTGCGGAGGAGGATCGCCAGTTCATTGTTGACCATTTTGCGGTGATCGTCCTGGGGCACTTCCTGCGTTGGCTCGCTATGAACGGGGAGGAAGACCCGGACGTTTTGGTGCCGCGCATTGAGAAGATCATGCATGGAAACGTGCGGGCATCGCTGGAGACATTCGCGAAGGGGTCAGAAGGCTAACCGCCGCACACTGGTACCTGAGGCCCCAGATAAGAACCACGCCGACAAACCGACCGCCACAAGGGCGATGGCCGGAAGGACGGCCTGCGGGGTGACCTCTGGAATCCTACCGGAGACACCGGGTAAGAACCCCAAGGGTGAGTTTGGGTCTGACTGAGCGACCAGGAGTCCAAGATAGGACAGGATGGACAGAAGCAGACCAATTCCACGCCCGAGCAAGGATATGAACAGTAGGCTCAGCCCCAGCAGAAATGCTGTTGTAACTGCACTTGCTCCGCGGCCCCAAACGGGAGCCACTTCCCAGAAATTCTCTGTTGCCGACAAGTAGTGATCCGCGCGGGGGACCAAGCTTCTGGGTGAAACGCCCCAGATTGAAATTGACAAGGGCGCCATTGAAGTTGCCGTGAACACAACCAGGAGAGCTGTAGATGTACTGGCCACTCGTAGTCTCATCGTGCCAAATGCTTCCAAGTCAGCGGCCACGGGCGCCACGAATGAAAGAGCAACGCAACCGGCGACAGTCGGGATGGCTTCAAGGGAGGCAATCCAACGAGCATCGAACTGGCCGAGCAGATGTGTCGGCACATTCATGTCCCACAACAGGAGACAGGCCACGAAACTAAATCCAAGCACCATCGTCGCGGATAAAAGGTGCCTCCCATAGTTGAAGTACTTGATCGACCAGAGCCAAGTTCTCATGGTAGATCGTCCTCAAGGAGAGTGCATGAGGAAATCTCACGCACGTGCTCTACATACCAGTTGCGAAATTCCGTTTCATCCAGAGACTCCAGTTTCTCCTGTGAAGAACTCATTATGGGCTTACCGGATGACTCGTCTACCTGGACGTGGGCAGATGACAGTCCAAGTCGACGTTGAAGCGTAAGACTTAGCCCCATCTGAGCATCCAGAGAACTTTGGTCTTCGTTGCTCAAATTCTCGAACCGTTGCTCTGCGAACCGCGTGTGGCACGCGGTCCCGCCGCTTAGTACAAGGGCCAGCTCGCTCTTGAGTCGTTGACTCAGTTCTTCAGAGGATGATATTCCGTTGAACGTGAGGGATAGCGTTCCGTCCTCAAACTCTTGGTTCGCCCCTATCGATTGGACAACCCGAAGTCCCGCGGAGTCCTGGCCGACTACGCCTAAGGAGAAGGAGGTTTCGCCCAAGATCGCGTTAGAAACACTTGCGTACTCGGGAAGAACACATACCTCGACATTCTGAACAGTCGAGCAGACCAACTTCGCGTCGTCACGTTGCATGAGGTGCGGAGAAACGGCGGTGGACGTCAGAGTCATTGCTCCAAGAATCGAGAGTGCGCCAAGCAGACGAAATCTATTGTCAGGCACACTGGCTGTCACTATGGATTTGGTTATGATCACGCAGCAGATGGCCAAGTAGGTGAACAAGATAATCCTGTACATGGAAGTCTGCGGCGTAATGTGCCAACCCGGAAGTGGAAACTGGTTGAACCAAACTGCAGAAGACTGACGCGTTGACTTCTCAAGGTGCCCAAGCAGTGGGTTTGCCAACGCGGGAATGAGTGCAACCAATGTTGATGTTGCCGGGCCAAGGATGAGTCCCCAGCCGTAGGGCGTGACTGTAGCAACCAAAAATGACACTAGGGTCAGAGCAACAACTGCCGCTGCACTAGACGCCAGGGACAGTATGTCTGGCCTTCCCCCATCTGCCTTCATGACGAGGGCGACAAGTGCCGGTGCCAGTCCCACCAGATACCCGATGATGACTGACAGGGTCAAGATTGCTGTTTGACGCGACACGGCCGCCGCTACCGCCCCAGACGTTCGGCCCGCAACAACTGACCCACGACAAAACGTTTGCCCGACAAGCGCAGCGCCGATTGACGCGGCAATTGCTGGCAGAAGAATGCCCTCTCTGGTTCCAGCGGTCAATCGTGTCCACTGCGGTGGTCCCCAGGAGAAGGCTCCGATTGTGGTCAGCGAAGTGGACAGAGCAACGACAACAGCCAGAATTATCCAGAACCTAGGCTGGGGCCACGGCATTGGCTTCACTGCAGTAAAGCTATCATCGACTGCTCAACCGCTGCCGTCAGGCCTGCTTGCGATGCTCTGCTGGGAGAGAGGTCCGCCAGCGATTCTGTGGTGCCGTTAAACACCACGGTACCTGCACGTAGTACAACAGCATGTGCGGCGACCTCGGCGACATCTTCCACAAGATGCGTGTTGAGGACGACCGTACCCGTTCCACCTAGTTCTAGTATTAGCTGCCGAAGCTCCAGTCGCTGTATCGGATCAAGGCCCACGGTGGGTTCATCTAACAGGAGAACCGACGGCGTGTGTGCGATCGCGCACGCAATTCCAAGCCTCTGACGTTGCCCTCCGGAGAGTATGCGTGCCTTGTTCTGTGACAGGGGCTCCAGGTTCATCCGGTGCATGGCAGAGCGGGCAGCTTTGGGTACATGGTCCGTACGTACCCCATGCGCCCAAGCCGCATACTCCACGTTCTGTTTGACAGTGGCACCATTTATCACCGAAAAACGTTGGGGTAGAAGACCAACATGTTTCCGCGCGACTTCAGTGTCCCGAAATGTCCTCAGTGTCTTTCCTGCCACTGAGACCCGTCCCGAAGTAGGGCGCGACAGAGTGGCCAGAATGTTCATGAGTGTAGTTTTGCCAGCACCGTTGGCCCCAAGAATGGCAGTTACACCTCCGTTGAACTCAACTGAGATGTCCCGGAGCGCCCATTTCTTTCCGAAACGCTTCGACACTTCGGAGCAGGAGACAGTGGGCGCGGATTCCGGTTCTGTTCGCTCCACACTATGCATAGAAGTAAGGTACTCAAGGAAAATCGACGCTAACACCGACAAAAGTTAGACAGTCTCTGTCAGCTTTCAGCCGGTAGGCTCTTGTCAACCGCTATCTTGAGAGCGAAGGGGGAGAGCGTGGGGCAAACTGGTCGGATGCGCCACTCTGGACACCACCGTCAACTGTTGTTTGTCATCGCTTCTCTGGTTCTCATCTCTATCGAGGTTCTCCAATTGGAGCTTGTTCAAGACAGGCCGCTCGACTTCGTAGTGCTTTCCTCAAGCGCGTTGGTTGTGGCAGCTCTTGCTGCTACAGGTTTCTGGATGGTGCCAGGAGGGATTACCGTCGTGCTCCTGGTGGTTCTGCAGAACGCTCTTGTTTCCGGCGCAGCAATCGGGGTGCTATCCGTGTACCTGGTTGTAGCCCTCTGGATCTCCCAAGGCTGGTGGCTGGGTGCAGCGGTTGCCCTGGTAGTTGTAGAAGGGAGCGCATTAATCTGGACCACCATGCCAGGGGCGCAACTGCTGTCTAGCGTGTTTGGCAGCTTCCTGGCGGTAGCTATAGGCCTATTCGCTCGCTACATGCTTCTTAGAAACCGCACCCTTGTTACCGTACTGGAGGATGCGGAGGCGAGGTCGAGAAAAGATCTTGAGGCAGTCCAACAGTCCATCAACACTGTGCTGCATGATGACATAGCTTCCCGTTTGGTTGGAATTGTTGCCCTGGTTGAGCGCATTGAGGAGGGTGGAGGTGAGGCACGCGACGTCGATCTTCTCAAGTTTCTAACCGCCGAGGCCCTGAGGAGTTCGAGGGGCCTCATGCATAGCCACAAGGAAGTGCAGGGAAGGCGCCTGGCGGAGACAATCGAAGAGGCACAGTTGATGCTTGATGCTCGCCAGATGCGCCTCGTTCCGAGATTCTTGGGCGGCAGCCCCATTTCGGAGGACAGAGACCCACTCCTATCACTGGTGGTGTGGGAGGGGTGTGTGAATGCTTTGAAACATGGAGTCGGGGGTAGTTCGGTTGAAGCAGTATTTGAAGATACCTCGGATGATCTACGGACAGTGACGATCACCAACCAGAGGATTGCAGAAAACTCTGACGCTGAAGTCAGTGCGCCCCAAGAAAACCGTGATCTTGGCGGGTTTGGGCTCCAGAACTTGGAGCGCCAAATAGTGGCTTCTGGTGGAGACTTGGCTACTTGGTCGCTGGATGGACCCGTTGGTGGCACCTGGGTCCTGATGGCAGAGGTACCCATTCGGTCCCTCCCCAATTTCTAACTCGGATCATGATTGGGCAGAAATGGAAGAACTGAAGGTGGTCATCGTTGATGATGACCCATTACTGCTTGAGTTGGTCGGTGGCAACTTATCGGCTCATAAGGACGTGGAAGTCGTCGCTACGGCAACGGACGGTCTCTCGGGGATTGAAGCAGTTCAAGAGCTTGATGGGAAAGTTGACATTCTGGTGCTGGACGCGGCGATGCCTGGAATATCTGGGTCGGAAACCGCGCGCCTAGCAAGGTTGAGGTTCCCTGAGTTGAAGATCTTGATTTTCACAGCTTTTGAGAGGGAGTCAATGTTGAGCGAGGCTCTGCGTGCCGGTGCCAATGGGTTCTTGACTAAGGACTTACCGCCAGATGAACTGGTTGAGATGTTCCGCAGGGTCATGGGTGGGGAAACAGTCTTGACGCAGCGACCACTGTCCTTGTTGACAGGTGCCTACCTCAAGGACGGAACGCTAGCGGATGGAGATGAAGATTTCGAGGTGGCATGGAAACAGTTGCCGCCCCGCCTTCAGGAAGTCGTGCAGGCAATCGGGAGAGCGTCCACCAACGATCAGATCGCCAGAACGTTTGGGTTGAGCGAGGGGACTGTGCGGGGTTATGTATCGGAGGTCCTCCAGAGAACAGGGTGTCGGTCACGAACAGAAGTAGCAGTGAGGACAGTAAGACTAGGCCTAACGGACTAGTTTGCTGAGTCTTGCTGACTTCCATGTTCGGGCGTGCCTCAATCGAGGGCGTCACCCAGCTCCAGCCACCGCTCCTCCAAAGCGTCTCTCTCCCCGGTTGCGGTGTCCAGTTCGCCCGTCAGTTTCGCTAGGCCCTCGAAGTCGCTTTGGTCATGCTCCGCCATCCTCTGGTGGATTTGTCCCACCTGTGCCTCCGCCTTCTCCATGCGCCGCTCCACAGATGCCAGTTCTTTCTTTAAAGCGTGCAGTTCAGCTCCTGTTAGGGGCGAGGGTGAATCGGCACGCCCCGCGCCAGACGCGCTGCCAGCGTCCGGCGTGCGGCCAGTGTCCGATGCGCGCCCTGCGCCAGACGTGCGGCCCGCGCCGGCCGCTGCCAGACTCAAATACTCATCGACCCCGCCGGGAAGGTGGCGGAAACCGCCCTCGAACACTGCGTACTGCTGGTCCGTGACACGCTCCAAAAGGTAGCGGTCATGCGACACGACGATGAGCGTGCCCGGCCAGGTGTCCAGCAGGTCCTCCAGCGCAGTCAGCATGTCGGTGTCCACGTCATTCGTCGGCTCGTCAAGAATCAGGACGTTCGGCTGCGACAGCAGAATCATCAAAAGTTGCAGACGCCGCTTCTGCCCGCCTGACAGTTCCTTCACGCGCGACTGCAGGTGTGCCTTTGAGAACCCCAGTCGCTCCAGCAACTGCGCGGGCGTAAGTTCTCTCCCGCTGACCTCGAACGTCGTTTTCGTCCGCCCCAGCACCTCACGAACCCGGTCATCCGCGATGTCGGCGAGGGCGTTGAACTGCTGGTCCAAGACCGCCAACTCCACCGTCTTGCCTTGGCGCACGCGTCCGGACGAGGGCGTTAGTTCCCCGGCAATCAAACCCAGCAACGTGGATTTACCGGCGCCGTTCGCACCCAAAACCGCGGCACGCTCACCCGGCGCGATCCGCCAGGTGACGTCCTCCAACAGAGGCTCATCGCCGTAGCCAAAAGAGACGTCCACAAGGTCGACCACGGTCTTGCCCAGGCGCGCGGTGGCCAGGCGGGAAAGTTCGATGCTGTCGCGCGGCGCGGGCTCGTCCTCGATCAACGCGTTGGCCGCATCAATGCGGAACTTCGGTTTCGATGTCCGCGCGGGCGCACCGCGGCGCAGCCACGCCAATTCTTTGCGCAGAAGGTTCTGCCGCTTAGCCTCGGTTGCCGCCGCCATCCGGTCGCGCTCCACGCGCTGGAGGACGTAGGAGGCATACCCGCCCTCGAACGGCTCCACCATCCCATCGTGGACTTCCCAGGTGTCCGTGCTGATCTCGTCAAGAAACCAGCGGTCGTGCGTGACCACCACAAGCCCGCCCGTATTTCGCGACCAGCGCGTCTTCAAGTGATTGGCAAGCCACGCGATGCCCTGCAGGTCAAGGTGGTTTGTGGGCTCATCCAGGATGAGCAGATCCCACTCTTGGGCCAGGAGCGCGGCCAATGCCACTCTGCGAGTTTGACCACCACTTAGTTCGGATATGAGGCCGTCCCACTCCAAGTCACCCACCAGACCATCAATAACCGCTCGGATGGTTGGGTTGCCTGCCCAAACGTGCTCTGGGGTATTCCCCACAATGGCGTCTGCCACGGTGGTACCCGGCGCAAAGTCATCCCGCTGGGACAGGTAACCGATGCGCAGGCCCCTGCGCGGCACCACCTTGCCGTCGTGTGGCTCCAAGTCCCCCGCGATTAGGCGCAACAGGGTCGTTTTCCCGTCGCCGTTGCGCCCTACGATGCCGATTCTCTGCCCGTCAGCGATCCCCAACGTCACGTTGTCTAAGACAGTGTGGGTTGGGAAACTGACCGTTGCGCCCTCGACGCCAAGAAGATGTGCCACAGGCTCAGGGTAACGCAGGCGCCTCGGTTTCCACACGGGCCCGACCTGTGGCAGAATGGCTGATGCTTTCCGCCCTGGTGTAATGGCAGCACAGGGGTTTTTGGTGTCCTTAGTCCGGGTTCGAGTCCTGGGGGCGGAGCGCTCGGCGGAGCAGTCTTTCAACATCCTTCCGGCGCGAAATGCAATTGCTTGTAGACTGGGAGCGTCCAGGAGCCCCATCGGGCTCTTCTCACGTTCACACCTGGGGGTTTACGCGTGGCAGAAGCCTGTTCCGCGATCATAATGGCGGCGGGTCAAGGCACCCGGATGAAGTCATCGCTACCCAAAGTTCTGCACCCTCTGCTTGGGCGCACCCTGCTTGGACACGCGATGCACGCGGTGATGGGGTTAGATCCGGAGTCTGTTGTGGTGGTTGTTCGCCACGATCGTGACTCGGTGGCAGAAGAGGCCTTAAGGGTTCTCCCAGATGCGATCATCGCTGACCAGGATGAGGTACCTGGTACGGGACGCGCCGTGTTCTGCGGGCTTGAAGGGGCGGCGGAAGCGGGGGAGCCGATTCGCGGCACCGTCCTCGTAACATCGGCGGACGTTCCCCTACTGAAGACCGAAACTCTTTGTGAGTTGGTGGCGCAGCATGAGCAGTCCGGTGCGGCCGTGACGCTTGTTTCCACGATCTCTGAGGACCCCACCGGATACGGTCGCGTGGTGCGCCAGACCGACGTAGCCGAGGTGGAAGTGGCCGTGGCCGTGGATGCCGATGCGGACGAGGGCGGGAACGCTGGCGCTGAGCGCGAAGCCGCTCCCGTGATCGCGATTGTTGAACACCGCGACGCCACCGACGCCCAGCGCGCCATCCGCGAAATCAACGCGGGCATATACGCGTTTGATGCTGATTTCTTGTTCAATGCGCTCTCCCAGGTGGGACAGGACAACGACCAGGGAGAGGTGTACTTGACGGACACTGTCGCCCTCGCCGTGGCAGAAGGCCGCCTGGTCTCCGCGTTTGTCTTGGACGACCCGTGGCAGGCGGAAGGGTGTAACGACCGCTGGCAGTTGGCCGCATTGAGGGCAGAGTTGAACCAGAGGATCTGCCAGGAACACTGCGTTGCGGGCGTCAGCATAGAAGATCCGTCCAACACATCGATCGATGTGGAAGTCACCATCGGTAAGGATGCGGTGATCAAGCCGTTTACGTCACTGGTGGGAGATACCAGTGTGGGGGCTAGGGCGACGGTTGGACCGAACTCCACGTTGATTGATGTTTCGGTCGGCGAAGGCGCGGTTGCGCCACATAGTTATCTTTCGGATGTGAAGGTTGAGCCGGGCGCGAAACTTGCGCCGTTCACAGCCATGAATGCGATCAGTTAGAACCGATTTAGGGGAGCGAATCGTGAGTGGGATTATCAGTTCGGGAGAGAAGCGTCTGGTGCTCGCTTCGGGGCGCGCCTATCCACAGTTGGCGGATGAGGTCGGGGTGGCACTGGGGTGTGAAGTAACGCCCACCACGTCATATGACTTCGCGAATGGGGAGATTTACTTCAGGTTCAAGGAGTCCATCAGGGGTGCTGACGTGTTCATCATCCAGTCTTTGGCTGCGCCAACCAACAAGTGGTTCATGGAGCAGTTGATTATGATCGACGCGGCGAAGAGGGCCTCTGCGAAGAGGATCACCGCAGTCGCGCCGTTCTACCCCTATGCACGTCAAGATAAGAAGCACAAGGGGCGTGAACCTGTTTCTGCAAGATTGGTGGCGGACCTCTACAAGGCGGCCGGTGCCGACCGCGTGATGAGCGTGGACCTGCATGCCGCTCAGGCGCAGGGGTTCTTTGATGGTCCGGTTGACCACCTGTGGGCCATGCCGGTGCTGATCGACTACGTCCGCCAGCGGATTGACAGGGAACGGGTGGCAGTTGTCTCCCCGGATGCTGGCAGGATCAGGGTGGCGGAGAAGTGGGCCGCAAAGCTGGGGAACTGTCCGCTTGCCTTCGTCCACAAAACCCGGGACACCTCCCGGCCCAACATCGCGGTCGCGAACAGGGTTGTTGGCGACGTACGGGGACGCCAGTGCGTAATCGTTGATGACCTCATCGACACGGCGGGGACAATTGCGGAGGCCGTTCGGGTTCTGTTCCAGGAGGGTGCATCCGACGTGATTGTCGCCGCCACCCACGGTGTCCTATCGGACCCCGCGACCGAACGACTTCAAAACAGTGGTGCATCCGAAGTGATCATCACGGACACGCTGCCGATCCCGCCGGAAAAGCGCTTTGAACAACTCACGATCCTGCCGGTGGCCCCACTGCTAGCACGCGGAATCCATGAGGTGTTTGAGGACGGTTCCGTAACCTCCATGTTTGACGGAGAGGCGTAAGCGGGCTGCCCAGGTTCGCACGCCGGCCTTCGTCGTGACGAAGTGCGCACTGCTCACATTTGGTGTGTGCGGCAGCTTTTGGTTAGTCTGAGGCGACTGCTTGGCGAGGGAAACGAGAGTTTCCGTGATCGACAGGATTAGCCACCTCACTTGGGGGTGTCGCCCGGCAACGCAATGAACGCGGGCCGACGGCCCACACCACGGAGGTAAA
This sequence comes from uncultured Actinomyces sp., assembly GCA_964616925.1. Taxonomy (GTDB): domain Bacteria; phylum Actinomycetota; class Actinomycetes; order Actinomycetales; family Actinomycetaceae; genus Scrofimicrobium. The sequence goes on along the minus strand of CAZTTD010000051.1, from coordinate 3,556 downwards.
AAGGTATGCCAGCAGAAAACAACATCAAGGGCACGGTCCGCACAGAGGTCGGCAAGGGTTCGGCGCGTCGCGCTCGCCGTGCCGGTCTGGTTCCCGCCGTCGTTTACGGGCACTCCCTGGATCCCGTCCACCTGGACCTTCCCGGTCATGAGGTGTTCCTTATTGTTAAGGACAACGTGAACGCGGTTGTGAACGTGACTTACGGTTCGAACACGCAGCTCGCCCTCGTAAAGAACATTCAGCGTCACCCGGTGCGCCGCGACATCCTCCACGTGGACCTGCTTGCGGTCTCCGCGAAGGAGCGCGTTGAGGTTGAAGTTCCATTCGTCGTCGTTGGTGAGCCGGTGGCCGGCAACCAGCTCCAGCAGGAAGAGTACTCGTTGGTCATCACGGCCCCCGCGATCTCCATTCCGGAGTCGCTGGACGTGGACGTGGAGGGACTGCCGGAAGGCTCAATCGTTCGTGTTTCCGACCTCAAGCTGCCCAAGGGCGTTGAGGTCAATGAGGAACTGCTTGAACGCGACATCCTCACCGTCGTTGCCATCACGGAGAACGTTGAGGAAGAAGCAGAGTCCCTCGAGGACGCAGAGGCAGAGGTCGAAGCCGCCACTGAGCAGGACTAAGGCAGAAGCCGCGTTGCCCTGCTTCGGGTAACCCAAGACAACTAGATAGGGAGAACATCCCATGGAAAACGGCCAGAACCGCGTTGCCAATCAGGCAAAACTGCACGCAATCATCCCGGCAGGGGGTGCGGGCACGCGGCTCTGGCCGCTTTCGCGCGTGGACCATCCGAAGTTCCTCATCGACGTTTTGGGGCGAGGCTGGAGCCTACTTGAGGCCACCATCCTCCGCCTGGCGCCACTGTCCGCGTCCATCACGATCGTGACGGGGCGCAAACATGAGAGGGCCGTGCGCGAACAGATTGAGGGGCTGCGTAGCAAGGGGCTGGTGGACACCGCCCTCGACATTGACGTGGTAGCGGAGCCAAGCGGACGTGATTCCATGCCCGCCATCGGCCTCGCAATGATGTTGGTAGCTGCCCGTTTTGGCGAGGACGCGGTGGTTGGCTCATTCGCCGCCGACCACGCGGTGGATGATGAGGACCTTTTCCGCGGGGTCGTGCGCGACGCCATTCGCGGTGCGGACAGCGGATACATTACGACGATTGGGGTGGAGCCGACATCGCCCTCGACCGCGTTTGGATACATTCAGCCGACCGCGGTGGAAGTGGCTGCGGGCGTGTACAAAGTTGCGCAGTTCGTGGAGAAGCCACCGGCTGACGTTGCCGAGCGATACGTCGCGGACGGCTTCCTCTGGAACGCGGGGATGTTCGTCATGCGCTGCACAGACGCGCTGGGGCATCTGCGTGACCTGCACCCGGGAATGTGGGACACGCTTTTGGAAATCGCGGGTCTTTGGGGGGACGACGGCGAGGACGACACCATCGACCACCTCTGGGAAACCGTACCCAAGATTGCTATTGACCACGCGCTTGCGGAGCCGGTGGCGCGCATGGGAGGCATCGCGGTCGTGAAGGCTCCCGCGGGGACGGGTTGGTCCGACGTGGGTGACATGAAGGCGTTGGCGCGGATGGCAAAATCGCCCTCGCACGTGGCGGGGGAGAACCTTTTAGAATTCGAATCGTCCGGGACTTTCGTCCTTGCGCCGCAGGAGAAGGTGGTGGCGGTCGTTGGAATTGACGATGCGGTCATTATCGACACGGGTGATGTTCTGCTTGTTACCACGACCGATCACGCCCAGAGCGTCAAGGATGCGGTGGATTTAGCGCGTGAAATGGGTCTTTCCGACATCGTTTAAGCGTGATCTACCATGCATCCGTCACAGAATTGTTGCGGTTCGTGTGTAAACGCCCGAAAACGTTGGATGCATGTTGCGCCGTGGTTAGGCTGAACTCCATGACCCGGCGCCTCCGGCATTGTCGTAGGGACCGTGGGACATGATTTTGTAATTGATCAGGAGGAATACGTGAAGAACATTATGCGATTTGGCGCAGTGGCTGCGGTTGCAGCGCTGGGCCTTGCGGCATGTGGTGCCGCACCAGAAAAGTCAGATGGCGCGGACCAGTCCGGTGATGCCGCTGCAACCGATACCGCCAAGAGCGACGTCAAGGCCTGCATGGTCTCTGACTCCGGCGGGTTTGATGACAAGTCCTTCAACCAGTCAGGCCACGAAGGTCTGATGCAGGCGAAGGCAGAACTGGGTGTTGAGGTTGACCAGGCTGAGTCCTCCTCCGACGCCGACTTCATCCCGAACATTGAGAACATGGTCCAGGGTGGCTGTGACATCATCATTGGTGTTGGCTTCCTGATGGCTGACGCGATGGATGAGGCTGCTGCTAGCTACCCGGACACGAAGTTCGCGCTGGTTGACTCCGGCTTCAACTCCGACCACGACAACGCCAAGCCGCTGCTGTTCAACACGGCTGAGGCCTCCTACCTGGCTGGCTACGCATCAGCTGGTATGTCTGAGACCGGCAAGGTCGGCACCTTCCTTGGCATGAACCTGCCTTCAACCGCTATCTTCGCCGACGGCTACGCAGACGGCGTTGCCAAGTGGAACGAAGCACACAGCGAAAACGTTGAGCTGCTGGGCTGGGACAAGGCCAAGCAGGACGGTATGGCTACCGGTAACTTCGAAGACGTTTCGAAGGGTAAGCAGTTCTCTGAGCAGCTGATTCAGCAGGGCGCTGACGTGATCATGCCTGTTGCAGGCCCGGTTGGTTCCGGAACGCTTGCTGCTGCACGTGAGAACGCTGGCACCATGGTCGTATGGGTTGACGCTGACGGTGTTGAGACCAACCCGGATGACGCATCCGTGATCCTGACCTCTGTCCTGAAGCAGATCTCCGCTGCAGTCTTCGACGTCATCCAGTCTGTTGCCGACGACAGCTTCACCTCTGACGCATACATCGGCACCCTGGCAAACGGTGGTGTTGGAATCGCTCCTTGGCACGACTTTGCAGACAAGGTTTCGCCTGAGCTGAACGAAGAGGTTGAGGCGCTGAAGCAGGACATCATCGACGGCACGATCGTTGTTGAGTCCGTGAACACCCCTAAGTAGGCTTTCCTCTCCAAATGAGAAAAGGCTATTGAGCGCAGTCCATCTGTAGCTCGCAATCAGAAGGTGGGGATCCGCATCCGCGGGTCCCCACCTTTGCGTGCGTAGGCTCAGGTGGGGACCTTTTTCGTGCGTAGGCTGCGGTTGGCACCTTTTTCGCGCGTAGGCTGCGGTGTGTTTTTTAGAAGGTGCTTTCGAAAGCGCATGTGTGTGGATCGGGTAGCACGGGTGTGTGGATCGGGTAACGCGGGTGCGTTGATCGGGTAGTGCGGGTGTGTGGATCGGGTAGCACGGGTGTGTTGGCCGGGTGTCTGTTGCACAGTTTGAGTGATTCCCCCTTTTTTCATGGTGGAGGCTGGCACAGATACGAAAAACCCCTCGAAACTACATAGCGGGGCCGAAACTACATAGCGGGTAAAGATTACAGCGTTCTTATTGCTGTTTTGTGTCCCCGTATGTAGTTTCGGTCCCCCTATGT
>CAZTTD010000050.1:0-15736 GCA_964616925.1 uncultured Actinomyces sp. | reverse complement strand
TTGTTTCAAAACAGTGATTGTTTTCCTGGATGTTGCGAGTGTTCCTGTGTGTTGTAAGTTTGGCTGTTTGTCGCAGTGCGGCATCACCGGACAACGCCTAATCCGGTTTCCAACCAGACTTTTCCGGCCACTGTCGGACCTTGATTGCCTTTGCAGGTCCCCGCAGGCCCTTGCAGGCAAGCCCGAGGCGCGGATTTGGCCTGATTTGGCCCCGACGTGGCCTAAATTGGCCCCGATTTGACCTCCATTCGGCCCCCGCGCTGCTTAGATCGCCGTTGTCGCTTAAGAGCGCCGGTGAAAGCGCCGGTTACATTGTCTACTGGATTACCAGCTGATTCCTCAGCGCGTCCTCGACAGACGGATCCATGCCGTGGGAACGCAGATAACCAGCAGCGCCCCCATACTCTGCATCTAGGTGGTCAAGAACCTTGTTCATTGATTCCGGCGGGGAATCGACCATGAGCGGAACCATTGCCTGCGCATTCTTTGCACCGATCATTTTTTCCACCATCGCGACCTTTTCGTCCTTCCAAGCCCCATCCAAGTTGTCCTTGGTGAGGGCGTAAGAGTCAACGATCGCGTCCCGGGGAACTCCCAGCATCTGCTGAATCATGGCAATGGTGATTCCCGTGCGGTCCTTACCTGCCGTGCAGTGCACAATCACGGACCCCCTTCTCAGGCCCCGCGCCACGGACTGTACCGCTCCGGCAAATGCCTTACCACCGTGCTTAAGCATCTGCGTATACATGAGGTCGATCGTCATCTTCCCCTCCAACATCGACGCGGGAGAACCCGCACCAATCGGGTGGTGGTCAACCTGGAAGCCATTGTGCTTGAAGGGAGATGGAGCAAGTTCCACTTCCATCTCGCCGCGCAAGTCAACAACCATGGCCAGCGGCAGGTCCCACAGGTAGTCCACGTCTTGCGAGTCCAGTGATGAGGGTTGGTCGGATCGGAGTAGGCGTTGCGTGCGCAGTCTCCCCGCTCCAGCGGGCAGGCCCCCGCCATCTCTAAAGTTGTAAAACCCCGTCAGGTCGTACTTGATTATGGCCACTTCCGCCCTCGTTCCTAATCCCCGTACTTTGCCAGTCTTCCCAACCTAACTTAGTTCTCCGCATCCGGAGAGTTGTAGGGGTTCTTTCGCAGAATCCATCCACAGATGACCGCCACCACCGGCCAGGCAACCGCGTTCAGCCACATGGCGGTACTGGCGGCTCCTTCTGAGAGGTCAACCCAGGTGAACAGCGCCATCACAACGGACAGGCACAAGACTGCCCACGTCAACGCCTGTCGGATTGCCGGATCCATAGCCAAACTCCACTCACACAGTTGCACCGACGCTGCCCCGCACCAAGCAGGACAACGCGCACAATCATACGCCCCCGGCTGCCAGGCGCATCAGGTCAGAATCGAAGTCCAGACCGTCCTCGAGCGACCCGGAAGTCGCAAAAGACCTCCGGTACTCTCCGCCCGCGTTCCTCATCGCGTCCTTCACTCCGGCCTTGATAAGGATGGCCAGTTCCGTGGCGGCTCGCTTTACACGCTTGTTTAGCGCACCGGGGTTTGAGTAGTCTTCCGTCGCAGCAAATACCGACGTCGGAACCGGCATTGCGCGCAGGTAGGCGAAAAGCGCGCGCATGTGTTCGTCGGGGACGAGGGCGTGGCGTGGCGTGCCAGCGGTCGCGCTCAACACCAGCGGCGTCGCGAGAACCGCATCGTCATCGGCTAGGTCGAAGAACGACTTCAGCAACCCCGACGGTGCAGCCTTGTAGACGGGCGTGCCGACAACCACTCCGTCTGCTCCCGCCACCGTATCCAGCATCTTCTCAAGGTCTGCGGAGACGCTACCCGTGGCAAGTGCGATCCCGATGTCTTTCCCGATATCGCGCAGGTCCACCACAGACAGCGTTACGTCGTGGCCATCCCCCTCTAGGATCCTGTTTGTTTCGGCCCCAATCTGGGTCACCAGCTTTGTGGTTGACGACTGTTCTGACGCGCCGGCGCTTACCAGCGCGATGTTCACACGGTGGCCCATGGACCATCCTCTCTTTGCGATTCGGTGATTCGTTCACACAGCTCTTGCAGTGCGTGGACCTGCTCAAGATCAAGCCCGCTGTAAAGCGCCTGCGCCACTGCCTTGCCGTGCAATCTGCCAATTTCTCTTTGCGTTTGCCGCCCAAGATCAGTGAGTTCTAGGACGAAGGCGCGTCCGTCACTGTGGTGACGAGACCTGCAGATTAGGTCCGCGTTTTCCAGTCTCTTCAGCATCCTGGACAGCGCTGGCTGGGAGAGCACGACCGCATCCAGTAGCTCCGACTGCGTCAGTGGCGCCTTGGATTTGGAAAGCGCGTAGAGAATGTCGTACTCCCGCATGGAGACCTTGGTAAATGACCCGTCGGATTGAAGGGATCGGGTCATCACCGCATAGGCGCGCATGTACGCCTCCCATGCATTAGAGGCAGCCGCCACTTCCTCTTTGGTCCTTCCGTTCACAGCCTGGGCATCTTCACTGGCACTGATGGGTCGGAGTCGTGGTAGGGAGAAGTGCCGGTGACGTTGTCGCCCCTGTTCGGGTTTGGTCGCGGCTGACGCGGCTCCTGGTCGCCATACTTCTTGGCCACTAGCGATGCGTGGGTGGGCGCTGCGGGCACGTCGTTAGGTGTGACTGCCGCACTTTCCTTGCGAAGAACCGGCAGAACCTCACTACCCAACATGTCGAGCTGCTTGAGCGTGTCGATCTCAGGCATTCCGTGGTCAATCAGGAACATCTGTCGCTGGTAGTTTCCGAAGTAGTCGCGCAGTCCCATCACGCGATCGATGACCTCCTGCGGGCTGCCGACCAGCAGTGGTGTCTGCTGGGCAACGTCCTCTAGGGGCGCACCTCCTCTGTAAACCGGGGAAGCATCGAAGTACGGCCGGAATCCGGCGCGGGCCTTCTGTGTGGTTTCCGCAACGTACACCTGCGCGCCAACCCCAACGATCGCGTCTTCAGGACGCCCGTGACCGTAGTGGGCGTAGCGCTGCCTGTAGAGCTGGATGAGTCGCTGGAAGTGGGACATTGGCCAGAAGATCCCGTTGGCGAAGTATCCATCTCCGTAGTAGGCCGCCTGCTCAGCGATTTCCGGGGTTCGGATTGAGCCATGCCATACGAAGGGTGCAACGTCGTCCATTGGTCTGGGGATAGAAGTGAATCCCTGGAGGCCCGTACGGTGACGGCCTTCCCAGTCCACAACGTCCTCGTTCCACAACCTATGAAGCAGGTTGTAGTTCTCCAACGCCAGGGGCAGACCCTGTCGGATGTCTTTGCCGAACCAGGGGTACACGGGGGCGGTGTTGCCGCGTCCCAGCATCACGTCCATGCGGCCATCAACTAGGTGCTGCAGAAGCGCGTACTCTTCCGCGATCCTCACCGGGTCGTTTGTCGTGATCAGAGTGGTTGACGTAGACAGGAGCAGGTTTTCCGTTTGTCCGCCGACCGCAGCCAAGAATGTGGTCGGGGAAGAGATCGCGAAGGGAGGGTTGTGGTGCTCCCCAATCGCAAACACATCAAACCCAACCTCTTCGGTCTTCTTGGCTATGTTTACCAGCGACTTGATGCGCTCATGCTCACTGGGCGTGTATCCCGTTATTGGATCACGTGTAACGTCGCCTACTGAAAAAATTCCGAACTGCATGGCTTTCTCCGTTTCTGTAATACCTAAACTATATGCGTTCGCATACTTCTAAGTCCATGCAAACGCATGTATTATTCATCACCCCGCATCTGGAGTCGTAACAAGTGGTGATACATAAAGACGCGTCGGGGAAAGAAATTGCTAGATTAGTGCCGCACAAGTCCCTGTTGGAAGGTCGCTAACATCATGTTGTTCGAAGGATGCGGAACTGCGCTTATTACCCCATTCCACGATGGCAAGGTTGACTGGGACAGCTTGGAGAAGTTGCTGGCAGCGCAGGTGGAGGGCGGGATCGACGCCCTGATCGCGTGCGGCACAACGGGTGAGCCGTCGACGCTGTCAACGGAGGAACAGCGACAAGTTGTTGAGTTCGTGGTTGCCCACTCTCAAGGTCTCCCTGTCATTGCGGGCATTGGCGGAAACGACACCGCGCACGTAATTGAGACGGCCAAGATGATGGAGCAAACCGGCGCAGTCGGGCTGCTCGCGGTCACGCCCTACTACAACAAGACGACTCAAGACGGGCTTGTTGCGCACTATTTTGCCGTGGCCGATGCAGCATCCCTTCCGATTATCACCTACAACGTTCCGTCAAGAACGGGCTTGAACATGCTGCCACAGACGGCTGCACGCCTTGCTGAACACGACCGTTTAGTTGCGCTCAAGGAGGCATGCCCCGACATGTCGCAGCTCCTGGGGGACGCGGCGCTACTGAACGGGAAGATGACCCTGTACTCAGGGAACGACGACTGTGTTTACCCACTGATGGCACTGGGTGCCTCCGGAGTCATATCTGTCGCGTCGAACATGATCCCTCGCCAAATGCATGACATGGCGTCGTTGTACCTCCAGGGGGATACTGCTGCCAGCCTCGCGTTACAGTTGAAGTATCTGAAGCTGATTTCACTTCTGTTTGCCCAGGTGAGCCCAATCCCGATCAAGGCAGCATTGGCCCGTCAAGGAATCATCAAGAATGAGCTGCGGTTGCCTCTTGTGCCCATGACGGATGAGCAGGCTGCTCCGCTCTTTGCGCACATGGAAGAGCTGGAGCTGCTGTAGCGGACCCTCCCAACCCAAGTGGCACCCCAAAACTCTCCTTCGGACTTTTCGCGCTAACTACGCCGGCTTCTTGAGGTGCGCCTTTATAGTTGAAACTGGGGCGCCGATCTGTGCGTTCGCTGTTGAGAGGAGATCCCATGACGACAGAAACGGCAGAGTCACAGCGCTCCCGCGGACGTTTGGCACGCAAGGCGATCCCCCGCCGGAAACTTGGGGACTTCACACCACTTGATCGCGATCCGGTTGCGCTTATCGTGAGCACGTATGAGGGTCGGATCACGGAGCTCATCCCCCTGCGCCATGAACGAATGGCTGTAAGTCACTTCGCCTTCTTCCGCGGCTCAGCGGGACTCATGGCCCACGACCTCGCTCAACAAACCCAGACCGACACGCACTTAGTCATTTGCGGTGACGCGCACATCAACAACTTCGGACTGTATGCGTCGCCTGAACGAAGGCTGGTTTTCGACCTGAATGACTTCGATGAGGCGGCGCCAGGCCCGTGGGAGTGGGACGTGAAGCGTTTAGTCACGTCCGCCGTGCTGGCCGGGCGCGAAAAACGGGCTTTCTGCCGAAGACATTAGTGATTTAGCAACTGCAACCGCTACGGCCTACCGCCAGGGGCTTGCGAAACTGTTGGAGATGCCGTCCTTGGCGCGTCACTACGTGTCTATTGATGAGACTGATCTTGCAGCAGCCATCAAGGACCACGGGGTGAAGCAGCTAAAAGCCGCCACGCGGAAGGCAAAGCGCCGCGACTCCGACCGTGCGATCGCACAACTAATGGGCCCGGACAACATGGGCTTCATCCGGTTCAAGGAGGACCCGCCCATCCTCACCCACCATGACAACGCGACCAGGGATGAGCTTCAGCACCTGATGGAGCAGTACAGATCCACGACGCTCGCGGATATTAGCTTTCTGCTGTCCCGCTATGAGGTAACCGATATTGCGATGCGCGTTGTCGGCGTCGGGTCGGTTGGGACCAGGTGTCATTTAATTGCACTGACGGGCCCCGAAGGCGAAGGACTGGTGATGCAGGCCAAGGAAGCCGGAGAGTCGGTGGTCACAGCGTTCACGAAGCCGAATTTCACGACGCCTGAGACTTTGACTGAAGAAATGTCCGGGGGTGAACGGGTGGTTTCCCACCAGCGGATACTCCAGGCCGTGTCGGACCCGTTCCTCGGTTCCGTGTCCCGGAACGGCATCTCTTACTACCTTCGCCAGTACCGTGATGCAAAGGGAGGTTTCGACACCACCATCATGGACGGTGAAGGGCTCCGCATGTATTCAGCGTTGTGCGCCCAAATGCTTGCGCGTGCGCATTCCCAAAGTCCCCTGGCTCACTGGGTCAACGGTTACATTGGTGATTCCGACGTCTTCGACAAGGCAATCGCAAAGTGGTCGCTGGCGTACGCGGACCAGGTCAAAATAGACTTCAACGCGTTCCATGACGCTATCCAAGACGGCAGGGTGTCCGTGTTTTCAGAAGGTCAGAACGAGGCCGTTGCGGCCACGGCTGCCGCCAATAGTTAGGCAGCCGGCTAGTCAAGCACGCTTGGCACGGAACGAGGGCGGACAATCAGCCAGAGTATGACCGTGGCCGTAGTAGCCGCGACCGCCATAACGCCACCCATTGGAATGGGGCTGTCCACACCAAGCCAGCCAATCACCGGGGACAGAAGCCCCGCAACACCAAAGTTCATCGCGCCCAGAATCGAGGCGGCCGTACCCGCTTGCTCTCCATGACGGGAAAGCGCAAGCACCTGCTGGGCAGGGAACGCGAAACCACAGGACAGCACGAAGAACCACAGTGGCACCGCAGTCCCCCACAAACCAAGGTCAAGCGCCCCGTCCACGATTATGACTCCCGCAAAAAACAGCTGACTCAACGTCGTGAAGGAGAGAATCCACTGCGGCCCCACACCGAACCTGTCCATGAGGCGCGAACTGGTCTGGACACCAAGGATCACGGCCAGGGAGTTCACCGCGAACAAGGCCCCAAACTGACGCGGATCGAAACCATAAACCTGCTGGAAAAGGAAAGGCGCCGTAGAGAGATACGCGAATAGCCCCGTAAACGTCATTGCCGCGATCCCCACGGCACCGATATACACGCGGTCGCGGAACAGCGCTCCGTACCGCTGTCCAATCGTCTTCGTTTGTGCCTTGCGCTGCTCTTTTGGAAGCGTCTCCACAATCAGCAGCACGACGGCCACGGACACCGCGATGCCGTACCCAGCGAGGACCCAAAACACGCCACGCCACGATGTGACCGTTAGCAGCCAAGAGCCGACCACCGGCGCAATCACGGGTGCGAATCCGTTTACAAGGGCCATCCGGCTAAGCATTCGAACGAGGGCGCGCCCAGCGAAGAGGTCCCTGACCATAGCCATGGCAACCACGCCGCCGGCCGCAGCGCCAAACCCTTGGACGATCCTCAGTATTCCCAAGACCAGGATTGTCGGCGCCATCGTGATACCAATCGAGGCCGCGATATGCACCAGTGTCGCCAAAATAAGCGGGAGCCTGCGCCCCATTCTGTCCGACAATGGCCCCATAAAGAGCTGTCCCACAGCAAACCCAACCATTGTTCCCGTCAGAGTCAACTGCACCGCAGAAGCGCTCACATCGAAGGAAGCTTCAAGCGCCGGGAAAGCAGGAAGGTAGAGGTCCACCGTGAAGGGACCCAGGGCCGTGAGGGCGCCCAGAACCAGCACATAAGTAAGTAGCTGCCGCTTACTAAGTGAATCGCCGAGGCTTTGCGGGCGTGCGTCAGGCACCGATGGTCCTCCTCTTTGTCACGAAACTGGCTAGTGGGAACGCAAATGAACTGTACTCCAACGTACCGTCGTGGCAAGGGCCGGACACGTCACGTCAATCACCAAACACCTGCAAACACGCGGAATACAGGGCATACTACCGCAGTGTTAGCGCTCAAACTCACTAACCTATTCCAGCAAGCCGGGGAAGTCCTCTGTCCCTGCAAACGAACGGAACACCACTTGCGACAGGTCCGCAATCGTATTCCACGACGCCCCTGAGGTGAGGACAACCAGCACCAACGGATTCTCCGGGTCCTCAACGATCGCTGCATCGTGCAGGTAGCCGTCCAAAAATCCCACCTTATTGGCAACCGGGGTCTCCCACCCCACCCCTTTTGGTACGCCGTCCCTAAAGAGTTGCTCGCGCATATGCCCAAGCAGCAGGTCCCTGTGCACCCGACGAACAATACCGTCCTCCAACAACGTGTCCAAGAACACGGCCAAATCCCTGGCAGTGGTGCGCATGTTGGACCATGCAATCCTTGTGTTGGCCAACCCAAGTTCACTTATCTGCCCCTGAATGACCTTTGGATTCACCCGATTCAGCCACGCCTCCGCGCAGGAGTTGTTGGATTCCGTGATCATGATCTCAAGGCAGTCCCCAACGGTTTGCCGCCCCAAGAGGCGCTTGTCCCAGTCGGTTTTGCCCGCTTCGACCTCCAGAATCATTGAGTACGCCACGAACAGTTTGTACGTCGAGGCCGCAACAAATTCCTCTTCGGGGTTGATCGAGGCAACTATGGTCCCACTGATCGGGTCGAGGACGTAAAGCGCAAGACGGGCGCCCTTTCCCGTTTCCTCGGCAAACACTTGCTCAAGTCGCGCGTTCAGGTCATTCACGCGTCGTGCGCGTCTGTCGGCCGCGACCAAGGCATCCGCTACCTCTTCGGGATGATCGGGCATTAACTCCGCAAGGCTCACCATTCCAACCAACTCCATAGGCACTTGCGTCGCCTGCACCCCGCTGTCCAGCGCAGTCACGGGGGCGGACAAGGACGCCTGAGGATCTGCGGACAAAGCGGAAGTGGTCGCTTCCGCCTCGCGCTCCGAAAACCCCTGACCAACCGAATGAGTAGTGATCACAAAAAATGCGCAGAGCGTCGCGGAAAGGAACACTGTCGCCGCGAACGTCCGCCGGCGCCCCCGAACGCGCCCCATGTCACGGTTCCCCAAGAACCGAGAGCGTCAGCGCAGCATCCGTTGCAGCCATGCCGACCGCCCCCACAGCCTCCTGCCTCTTCTTCTCTTCGATGACCAGGTTACGCATCGCATCAGAAGCGGTATCCCCACATTCGGGTGCCTCTTGCAGAAACTGGAGTGCCACCGCTGAATCCTGCACCATCCCGAACGTGGTCGTAACTTCCTTCCAAGCGGAAGCTCGGCCCAGAGCCGCCTCACCATACACGCCGATCAGCGCCTCAAACCCATAACGGACCCGCTTGGCCCGTTTACGCAAGCTGTGCCAGGCTTCAACCTGCTGCTCCGAAGGTTCAGATTGGCGCGGCGCGCCAAGAGACACCAAATACTTGTTTCCGACGGCGCCAAGCGGACGTGAAAGGGAAGGTAACGCCCATCCGTCCTCGATCCCCAAAGAATATTTTCGCGAATGCGGGGACGCGAACTCCGCCAACGTATCGTGAAGGATCTCAAAATGCGGGGTGTCGAGGACGTCGCGCGCGTGCGCGGCCGCCCGATGTACGCGACGGGTAAGGTTCCGCTCCAGCGACGCTGCCTCTGCGGTGCCCACAAGCCCCGCAATCTCCACCGTGTCGTTGATATGCCCACGCAAGACTTGCGCGTCTCTCACTTCCCCCAAAACCAAGCCCAACCAGCGCAGCTGGTTACCAAGTGGCCGCGCTAAGTCCGGCTCAAATACGTGCGCGAACGTCTCCAGCGTGCTCCGGAGGCGACGTGCGGCAACGCGCGTCTTGTGAATCGCTTCCTCTTCACCGACAAGAACCCCGTCTTCTTCGGTCTGAATGACGCCCACCTGCGTCGCCGCGTATTCCCAGACGGAGAGCGCTTCTGCGCCACCGCCCTCGTCCCGCCCCACTTCCGCGCGGAGCAGGGCGTGCGAAACCTTTGACGAATACTGGGCGCCGGTAATCCCGGCTTCAGCTAACTGCGCGGCCATGACCTCCAGGAGATCCTCAGTGCCATCCGCCAGCTCAACCTCCAGCTCACGCCAGGTTGGCTCTTCCCACCGGCCCTCATGACGCGACGGCGGGGGAACCTCCGACCACACCTGGTCCACGCAGATTTTAGCGAGGACGCTCCCCTGAGCATCCACCAGGGGCGTCTGTGCGCGAATGGTACGCAGACGCGCGACAGGGACAAGCGCGGCTTTCAGCAGCGACGGGTGCACCACTTCACCCAGAACGTCACGCAAAACCGCGGGCGGGCGCGCACCCGTAATCTCCGCACGGATCTCCACCTTGCGTCTATCGCCTTCTGCGGATGCTTTCAGATGCCAGCCGGCATCATCACCACCTGACCGCCGGCGCAGGGACACGCCCGTTCGGGTGAGAAGCAGGTCAGGCGTGTCAAAATACAGCGCATTCAGTTCGAATTCGGACGTGAGTCCAAGCGATCCAAGACCTTCGAAGCGCGGGACATCATCCCGCTCACCCAAGACGAACTTAAGCTCAATCTCTTCTTCCACAACAGGAGCGTCGCTCACGTCCGATCCGCCCTCTTCTCACTCCAAAGGAAGCCCAGTGCCTCTACTCAGTTTTGGAGAAAGTTATCTCCGCGCCGTCTTGTTCAATGCTAAGCAATCCGTCTGTGACCTGCGCGTCAATTTTCTCATTAGACATGGTGAGTGTGCAGCCGCCGGAGGTACCAACCCACGTACCTTTTTCGTCCTCTCCGAAGAAGGAGAGAATGGCGGTGCCGTCTTCTTCTACCAGGAGGAAGATGCGCAGACCCATCTCTTCGAACTGTTCCAGTTCTGCCGCGCCGACAGACTCACCTTCCGCTGACATGGAGACCAGGTCCCATTCGCCAACGCACGCGTCTGTGGGTCCCGCGCTTGATGTGCAGGCGCCCATGCCCGCTGCTACCAAACCAATGGCGGCGGCCCCCGACAGCGCCCTCGCCCTAAGATTTCTACTCAAAAACATTCTTACCTTCCTTACTTCGGGAAGAGACTTCACTGAAGCAGAGTCTTGTCGGAAAGTCCCGCTCCCTTTATCTTCTCAAATTCATGGAGAAGATCCGGGACCGTCATTTCCTTCTTCGCATCCCCGCGAACATCCAAGATTATGCGCCCCTCATGCATCATGATCAGTCGCGTACCCAACCTTAGAGCCTGCTCCATGTTGTGGGTGACCATAAGCGTTGTTAGATGGTCCTCCGCCACGATTTGCTCTGTCAGTGCCGTCACCACCGCCGCTCTTCCTGGGTCCAAGGCCGCAGTGTGCTCATCCAGAAGCAGAATATTCGGGTTCGTGAAAGTCGCCATGAGCAGTGACAACGACTGCCTTTGACCACCGGAAAGCAGACCGACCCAGTCTTTCAGTCGGTCTTCCAACCCCTGGTGTAGAGCCGCCAACTCTTTGCGGTACTGCTGGCGCTTTGCCCGCGTAACACCAAGACCTAAGGTTCGGCGCTTTCCACGTTCAGCAGCGATGGAGAGGTTCTCTTCAATCGACATGTGCGGCGCCGTCCCAAGTGAAGGGTTCTGGAACACCCGCCCTATGTATTTCGCGCGCTGGTAGTCCTTCATGCGCGTCACGTTCGTTCCATCGATGGTGATGGACCCGACGTCCGCCTTTAGGGAGCCGGCGACGATGTTCAGCAGCGTGGATTTTCCGGCACCGTTGGATCCGATGACGGTCACGAAGTCGCCGTCTTCCAAGGTAAGATTCACGTTGTCGAGGGCGCGGCGCTCATTGACCGTCCCCGCAAAGAAAGTCTTAGATACCGTCTCTATCTCAAGCATCGGTTTCACTTGTCGTCCTCCAAGGCTGCGTTCTCCAGAACCAAGCGGTCCGTCATTCGTTGGTCCTCACTGCGCCTCTTGAAGCCCAGTGCCCACCGCAGTCGTGCCGGGATCTTCCACTGCGGGATCAGCAGTGCGAGGACGACGATGACCGCAGAGATCAACTTCATGTCGTTCGGGTTGAATCCAGCAATCAGCGCCAACTGGATTATGACGCGGTACAAGACAGCACCCACGGCGACCGCGGTTGCCGCACGCAAAATGGTGAGTCGTCCAAGGATCGCTTGGCCAATGATTACGGAAGCCAGGCCGGCAACGATGATACCGATGCCCATTCCGACGTCAGCAAACCCTTGGTATTGAGCTATCAGGGAGCCGGAGACTGCGACCATGCCATTTGATATGGACAGACCCAAGATCTTCTGGAAGTCGGTTGAGACGCCGAAGGAGCGCACCATGTCTTGGGCATCTCCGGATCCGCGTAGAGCCAACCCCAGGTTGGTGTGGAGGAACCATACGAGCGCCCCTAGGATCACCACCACGACCGGCACCATCATTAGCGGTCCGCCCCATGTGCCAAGCAGCCCCATCTCCCGTAGAGGTGTGAACACGGTTTCCGCTCTCAAGAGCCCAATGTTCGATGTCCCCATGATCCTAAGATTCACAGAGTAGAGCGCGATCTGGGTGAGGATTCCCGCCAGCAACCCATCAATGTTGCCCTTGGTGTTCAACAATCCGGTCACAAGCCCCGCAACAAGGCCACCGGCCAGGGAGCAGAAGACCGCAAAATATGGACTCTGACCGTTCAAGATCATGACCGCGGAAATGGCCGCTCCTGTTGCGAAGCTGCCGTCCACTGTGAGGTCCGGAAACTCCAAAACCCTGAACGTCAGGTAAACGCCCAACGCCATGATCGCGTATATGATGCCAAGTTCGACTGCTGTAATCACGCAGAGTCCTCTTCGTTATTAAATTAATAGACAGACGCCCAGGCAAGTCTGACTTGCCTGGGCATCCGACCCGACTTATTCGGTGATGTTCGCTGGGGCCGCCTGCTCAACCAAGTTCACGGGTATTTCCACACCCATGCGTTCGGCCGCTCCAAGGTTCAGGTACAGCGACGGCTCCGCCAGGGTCTCAACCGCAATATCGGCTGGGTTGGTGCCATTCTTCAGAATGTCGGCAGCCATCAGACCGGTCTGGTAGCCAAGCTGGTAGTAGTCCAGCCCGTAAGTCGCCACGCAGCCGCGTGCCACTGAGTCGCCCTCAGCCCCAAACACTGGGATCTTCTTGTCTTCGCCAACCTGAAGCACCGTCTCCAAAGAGGTGACGACAACGTTGTCGGTCGGAACGTAGATAGCATCAACGTCAGACAGTGCTTCAGTTGCCTGCTTCACGTCCTGGGAGGACATGGCGGGCGACTCAACCAGAGTCAAGCCCAGCTCATCGGCTGCTTCCTTCGCCCACTCAACCTGAACAACAGAGTTTGCTTCGCCCGGTGAGTAGACGATGCCTACGGTTTCTGCACCCGGAACAATCTCTTGCACAAGTGCCAGCTGATCCTTCACTGGGTTCGCGTCAGAAGTTCCGGTGACGTTCGAACCGGGGGCCTCCCACGACTCAACCAGTCCTGCATCCACAGGGTCTGTTACCGCAGTGAAAAGAACGGGGGTGTCGGTGACCGCCTGTGCCGCAGCCTGGGCTGTGGGTGTTGCGATCGCAAGGACAAGGTCAACATTTGAGGACTTGAATGATCCCGCAATGTTGGCAACCGTGGTCTGGTCCCCGTTTGCGTTCTGTTCGTCGAATGTAACGTCCAGCCCGGACTCTTCCATGGCAGCCTTAAATCCATCCGCAGCTGCCGTAAGGGACGGGTGGTCCATCAGTTGAGCGATTCCGATGACGTAGGTCTCCCCCGCCGCGGCTTCGCCTCCCCCTGATTCACCAGACTGCTCCACCTTGGTTTCTGACCCGGCTCCACCGGAGCACGCACCCAGCGCCAACGCCGCTGCCGCTGCGATCCCCGCCAGGGACAACATTTTCTTCATCGCCAATCCTCCGATTGTCACTTCCCGCGTGTCCACTCACACGCATTTCAACGTGGTGATCATATGGTGCGTTCAGTTTGAGGCCGTGGAGCGTCCAGTTCGTGAACCGTTCCATAACGTTTCGGATTCTAAGAAGTCCAAAACGCCCTAAGCCGCAACGGTCGTGCAACAGATATGGTGAATGAACCTATGAAGGAGCGCAATGTCAGATAGAGGTCTGCAAGCAGCATTAGATCTGATGGGCGAGGACGGGGCAAGCCGGGATGCTCGCTCAGTGTTCGCCCACTACTACCGGGTTCTTGAATCTGGTCAGACAGGGATGATCCCGGAGGAATCTCTGGTTCCCTACGTCGACCCGATCGACGCCACGTCGCTCAGTTTCTCTGAAGAAGAGCGCAGGGACGCCGTCTCCAAGGTCGCCGTCATCCGGTTGAATGGGGGACTTGGCACCTCCATGGGGTTATCGTCCGCCAAAACTCTCATTCCCGTACGCGATGGCCTGAACTTCCTGGACCTCATTGTCGACCAGGTTCTCTTTGATAGAGAACGGTTTGACGCGCAGATCCCCCTAATCTTCATGGACTCTTACAACACGGATGAGCAGACCCTGGATTACCTCAGTCGGTACCCGGAGCTGCCGGTGGAAGGACTTCCGCTGTCATTTCTGCAAAGCCGTGAGCCGCGACTGGGTGCCCGCGACCTCGAACCGCTGGTCATCCCACAGGATCCCAACGCCCAGTGGTGTCCCCCGGGCCACGGAGACATCTACCCCTCCCTACACTCCTCCGGGCTCCTAGACCTGCTGTTGGATAAAGGGTTCCGCTATGCGCAAATAGCCAACGGGGACAACTTGGGTGCCGCGCTTGACCCCGACTTGGCAGCGTGGTTTGCGAAGTCGGGAAGCCCCTTCGTTATGGAAGTGTGTGCACGCACCGCCAACGACCGCAAGGGCGGGCACCTAGCGCGATACGCAGACACCGGGCGCCTGATCCTGCGTGAGATCGCCCAAACCCCCGAAGAAGACCTCCCTTCGTTCCAGGATGAAAAGCGCCATCGTTTCTTCAACACGAACACGATCTGGATTGACCTCAAGGCACTTCGTGACGCGATGGAAGAAAACGGTGCGGTCCTGGGGCTGCCCGTGATCCGCAACGTCAAGCAAATCGACACTGGCAACGGCCGCGAGACAGAAGTCATCCAGATTGAAACTGCCATGGGCTCCGCGATTGAGGTTTTCGAGGGCGCGCAGGCCGTCTGGGTCAGCCGCGACCGCTTCCTCCCTGTGAAGACCACTAATGAGCTGCTCCTGGTGCGCTCCGATCTATACCGCGTCAACAAGGAATCCCGCCTGGTGCCCACCTCCCCCGCCACGCCACGGGTTTCTCTGGATCCCACCTTCTTCGCACGCTTCGAGGATTTTGAAGTCCGTATCCCTGAGGCACCATCGTTGGTGAAAGCCAATTCTCTTCTTGTCGAGGGCGACTGGCAATTCCGTCCCAAGGTGACCGTCGAGGGAGATGTAACTCTGCCACCCCCAGGCGGAATCTACGGGACACAACAATAAGCAAGAGCGGCCCTTCGCAAAAGGGGCTGTGGATGAAGCCAGTTGGTCCGTCGTTTGCATAGCTGGTTGCAAACTGTGCCAATCCCACAGCCGGCGCCACGCGGTCAACCACAGAAGTAGTCAAGATGGCATGCGAACCCCCAAGATGGCTATGCCATCTTGACCTATCTCGAGCCATCTTGATCCGCAGAGAGCCATCTCCGCGTTTTTATATGCACCCCAGGCAGACTTCTAGGGCCTTCCCATCAGTTAGCCGGGGGCCGTAGGCTCTGTGGCATTAGCCAGCCGCAAAATGAGTGAACAACGACAAACTTGGCAAGCGGTTGCTGACTTCTGTGTCTATATCGTGCCCTTCAAGGAACATCCCACCTGTCCTATCAAAGGATACGAACCTACAACGACGACATCGTGTCAGCCAGAGGTCCACCCACTACGGCCCATTTCATGAAGCGCCTCTTAAGATCACCGTTGTCGCCTAGCTTCAGTGGTGCTTCACCATGTGGGTTGTGGATGGTCGGTGTTGTCAGGGCTGTGACTTGTCTGGACGGCGGTTGGGGTGGTTTCCCCTTTTCTCCTTTGGTTCGTGCGCTTTTGGTTGCGCGTTGGGGTGGGTCCAGTGTGCG
>CAZTTD010000049.1:0-15765 GCA_964616925.1 uncultured Actinomyces sp. | reverse complement strand
GGTCAAGCACAGAAATGGTCAAGGTGGCATGCGAACCCCCAAGATGGCTATGCCATCTCGGCCCATCTGGAGCCAACTTGATCCGTGCTATGCCAAATCGGCCTATCCGGAGCCAACTTGGCGATATCTGCCGCCAGGGAGTGCTTCAGCCGTTGCTCTCAGCAGCGCGCAGGATATCGCGCGGCGTATCCCAGGATCCCACCTCATCATCGGTGAACTTCCGACCCAAAAACCGCTCCACTTCCGCCACGAGCGCCCAAAGCGGCAACCCACTCAAGTCCAGCGACGTGAAATCGTTATCGAAGTCCAAATCCGAGATCTCAACCCGATTCAACTCCGCAATTGTCGCGGCGATCGTGGACTCCAAGGTCGGTTCTGACGTCGGTTCGAGGGCATCGGCCTGTCCGAGGACATCGGACGGTTCGAGGACGCCGGCCGATTCGAGGACGCCGGCCTGTCCGAGGACGTCCCGCTCTCCCGCGAGCGGGTCCAGCACAGACTGGGACGAAGAGGCGGAACCGCCGCCCCCCGACCCTGCGCGCGATGCGCCCGACGCGCCCGACCCCGCACGTGATGCGCCCGACCCCGCGCCCGCGCTGCCTGGTGCGGCTTCCCCTTCCGCACCAAGCAACGCAGCCAGGTCACCAAATCTGTCTCCAATGGTTCCCATCATCCGACCCTATGCAACCAGCGAACAGGCGCGCCAGAACCCGCGTACCTAAATGGCTCCAACTCATCGTCCCACGCCTGGCCCAGCGCCAAATCCAGCGCAGCCATCATCTCCGCTTGGCCGCCCGCGGTGGCCATTGCAGCGCGGATGCGATCCTCAGGGACCACAACGTTCCCCGCCACATCCATCTGATAGTGAAAAATCCCGAGTTCCGGCGTATGCGCCCACCTTGACCCATCATTACCAACGGACGCTTCTTCCGTCACTTCATAACGCAGGTGCTCCCAGCCGCGCAACGCGGACGCAAGCCTGGCGCCCGTACCGGCCTCACCCATCCAAGACAGCTCACTCCTGTACATTCCAGGCGCAGCTGGTTGAGGTGTCCACTCCAGGTGCACTTCACGCCCCAGCGCTGACCCTGCGGCCCATTCAACATGTGGCCCCAGCGCAGGCGGAACCGAGTGCACAAACAGAACACCCCTGGTCATCGTCCCCGTCATCGCTACCTCCCGTTGGTTTCAAGGTCCGTCTTCCCCTACGTCCTTGACCAACGTCGCGCGCGACCGGCACGTGTCAATCATCCCCCATTTGCGGCCCCGACGCTACACCGCTATTGGAGGTGGTCTCTCTCAACTTGTCTGGCGAGGGCGAAACCCGCCGAAGCGAACCGCCGCAACCCGCCAATACGAGGGCGAAACCCGCCGAAGCGAACCGCCGCAACCCGCCAATACGAGGGCGAAACCCGCCCAAGCGAACCGCCGAAGCAGCCCACCACAGCGGCGCGCCCCTAGTAGTTCGCCTCGCGTATTGCCTTCAGCGCCTTCCGCCGCGTCGCGCGGTCCAAGCGGTCGATGTAGAGCATGCCCTCAAGATGGTCGGTCTCATGCTGAAGGGCCCGAGCCATTAACTCCTCCCCTTCCACCACAATCGGCTTCCCATCTAAGTCAACGCCCTCGACACGCGCGTACCACGCCCGCTCCGTCGGATACCAAAGCCCGGGGACGGACAGGCAGCCCTCGTCCCCATCCTGATACTCCTCCGTGGATACCTCCACCAACTTCGGGTTCAAGACGTACCCGATGTCGCCGTCGATGTTCCAGGAGAAAGCTCGCAAACTGACACCGATCTGCGGCGCAGCAAGCCCCGCACGCCCCTCCATGTCCACGGTCTCCAACAGGTCCTCAACCAGGGCTTTGACCTTGAAGTCAATGTCCTTGATCCAGTCGGTCGGCGTACGCAGGACGGGGTCCCCAATCACGCGAATGTCGCGGATAGCCATTGTCTATTTCCCTTCAGCGCCGGCATTTTCCGCCGCAATAAGATCCTGATGGGACCGGGTTACGGCCATGTAGGCGTCCTCGGCCTTCACTTCCTTGCGCGCGCCACTGCGACGTTCGCGCACCTCCACGACACCCTGCTTCAGCCCACGCCCCACAACGACCGTCAGCGGAATGCCCAGCAACTCAGAGTCCTTGAACTTCACGCCAGCACTGGCAGCCCGCCGGTCATCTAGCAGGACATTCAGCCCCGCAGAGTCCAGGTCTTCCGCCAGTTCGAGGGCGAAGGATTCCAACTCCTCCCCCTTCCCCGCAACCACAACGTCCACGTCGTACGGCGCAACACTGGCCGGCCACGCCAGCCCCTTATCGTCGTAGGTGACCTCCGCAAGCGCCGCCAGAACACGCGACACCCCGATCCCGTAGGACCCCATGGTCACGGTGCGCGCCTTGCCATTTTCGTCGAGGACGGAAAGGCCCAGCGCCTCCGCGTACTTGCGACCCAACTGGAAGATATGGCCAATCTCAATACCGCGGTGCAGCTCAAGTGGGCCGGAACCGTCGGGGGCCGGATCGCCCTCACGCACCTCTGCCGCCTCAATGTAGCCGTCGACCGTGAAGTCGCGGCCCATGACTAGGCCCGTGACGTGCTTGTCGACCTCATTCGCACCGCTGACCCAGACCGTTCCGTCCACAACGCGCGGGTCGACCAGGTAGCGTACGGAGCCGCTCGCATTTCCGTCCTCGTCCACCACACGTGCTTGCGAGTTGGGGCCAATCACCTCCGGGCCAATGTACCCGGCGACAAGTTCGGGGTGTCCGCTAAGATCGTCCTCGTTCGCAACCTCAATCTCCATGGGTGACACGGACGCCTCAAGGCGGGTCGTGTCAATCTCCCGATCCCCGGGCACGCCCACGACCAGCAGGTCGCGATTCCCTGCAGAGTCCGTCACGGCGAACACCACGTTCTTCAGCATGTCGGAAGCCTGCCATGGCCGGTCTTCGCGCGGGGCAACTTCGTTCACGGATTCGACGAGGGCGTCGATGGTGTCCGCGCCCGGCGTCTCCACGACCACGGGGTCGGCCAGTCCTTCGATGGGCGAGGGCGCAGGACGCGGGGTTTCCACAGCCTCCACGTTCGCGACATACCCACCGGGGGACTTCACGAACGTGTCCTCCCCGACCGGGCTTGGCAGCAGGAACTCTTCAGAACGGGAGCCGCCCATGGCCCCCGACATGGCCTCACAAATCACGTACTCCATGCCCAGCCTGTCGAAAATGCGCTGGTAGGCAACACGTTGAGCCATGTAGGAGTCGTCCAGTTGGGAGTCCGTGAGGTCGAAGGAGTAGGCGTCTTTCATGGAGAATTCCCGCCCGCGCAGCAGCCCGCCACGCGCCCGGGCCTCATCACGGTATTTCACCTGAATCTGGTACAGGGTGAGGGGGAGCTCCTTGTAGGAGGAGACCATGTCCTTCACAAGGAGGGTGAACATCTCCTCATGGGTTGGCGCCAGTAGATAGTCGTTGCCGCGGCGGTCCTCCAGGCGGAATAGGTTGGGCCCGTATTCCTCCCAGCGGTTCGTGGCCTTGTAGGGCTCCGCGGGCAGCAGTCCGGAGAACAGGACCTCCTGGGCGCCTGCGCGCTCCATCTCCTCACGCACTATCTTTTCGATGTTGCGCAGCACCTTCAGTCCCAGCGGCAGCCACGTGTAGATGCCGGGTGCGACGCGGCGAATGTATCCCGCGCGGACAAGCAGTTTGTGGCTAGCGAGCTCCGCTTCCGCAGGATCCTCCCTCAACGTCCGCACAAACAGTTGGTTCATTTTCGTGAGCACGGGTGCCTACTTTCAGTTCTGTTCGAGGTCGATTGCGGGCGCCTGCTTCAGGAATCGCCTGTTTTTCGCCAATACCGACGTGACTATGGCGGCGCTGGTGATCATTTCGATCGCGGCAGCCAGTTTGCCCTTTTTGTCATCCAGAGGAAGGTAGCGTTCGCGAACATGGATCAGGCTGTCGTTACCCAAGGGTGTCATGGTTACGGCGACGCTTGCGGCCAGCATGTCCTTCTGGTTTTCCTTTATGGGCGAGGACGTCTGCCAAACAACAAGGTCCGGCGCCTCCTCATAGACCATGTCCAAGGGAACATCGTAGAGGTCTTCATAGACATCTTTGAGGTCCGCGGTGACCGCCCAGGCGTTGCCCGGCGTTGCGGGTAGCGTGGTTGCGCGGTCCGCCTGCATGGTTGCGGTTGGGAGTAGGAGGTCACCGGGCATGGAGACCCTGGCCTGGGATTTGGTGAGACCGACGCGCGTTGGGAAACCCATGTAGGCGCCAATGGCGGCCGCTGTGCCCAGTACGAGGGCGGCTTTGCAAACCTTACGCAATGACCTCTACCTGTCCTTCGCCCTCATCCAAACCCATTTCTTCAGCCAGGGCGTTGGCGTGGCGGATAAGTGTTTCCACGATCTGGTCCTCCGGCACGGTCTCAACGACCTTGCCCTTGATGAAAATCTGACCCTTGCCGTTGCCGGAAGCGACACCAAGGTCGGCTTCGCGCGCTTCGCCCGGGCCGTTCACAACGCATCCCATGACCGCAACGCGCAGGGGAACCGTGAGGTCTTTCAGTCCTTCAGTGACCTCCTCGGCCAGCTTGTAAACGTCAACCTGCGCCCGCCCACAGGACGGGCAGGACACGATTTCAAGGGTGCGCTCACGAAGGCCCATGGACTGGAGGATCTGCAGACCGACCTTGACCTCTTCAACGGGAGGAGCGGAAAGGGAGACGCGGATCGTGTCGCCAATGCCTTCGCGCAACAGCGCGCCAAACGCGGTCGCGGACTTGATGGTCCCCTGAAACGCGGGGCCAGCCTCCGTCACACCGAGGTGTAGCGGCCAGTCGCCTGCTTCTGAGAGGAGCTCATAGGCGCGGATCATCACGACCGGGTCGTTGTGCTTCACGGAGATCTTGAAGTCGTGGAACCCGTGCTCCTCAAAAAGGGAGGCTTCCCAGGCTGCGGACTCCACCAGAGCCTCTGGCGTGACCCCTCCGTATTTTGCATACATGCGGCGGTCCAAAGAGCCCGCGTTCACGCCAATGCGTAAGGACGTGCCATGGTCGGCTGCCGCCTTGGTGATTTCTGCGACCTGGTCATCAAACTTTCGGATGTTACCGGGGTTCACACGCACAGCCGCACACCCGGCCTCAATGGCCGCAAAGACGTAGCGGGGCTGGAAGTGGATGTCGGCGATCACCGGGATCGTGGACTGGCGCGCAATGATCGGCAAGGCTTCAGCGTCCTTGTCGGTTGGGCACGCGACCCTAACGATGTCGCATCCGGCCGCTGTGAGCTCCGCAATCTGCTGCAGTGTTGCACCAATGTCGTAGGTCTTCGTCGTGGTCATCGACTGAACGGAGATGGGCGAATCCCCGCCCACGGGCACGTCACCCACGTGGATCAGACGCGTCTTCTTCCGAGGGAAAGGGGCTTCCTTCACCTTGGGCATACCTAGAGAAACTTCATTCACGCCTGTCATTATCCCACTTACCTCCAGTCCTTTAGGCGAACGTAATTGGCTTCACGGTGTCGGCCAGAACAAGGATCACAGTCATGACCATTAGTACTGCAAACACGCCGTAGGAAAGCGGTACCATCCGCGCCGTATCCGCCGGCGCAGGCTTCGGTTTGCCCCGCGTTTTGGCAGCCACATTCTTCGCGCCACCCCACAGTGCGCCAGCGACGTGTCCCCCGTCAAGGGGTGGTAGCGGAATCAAGTTGAAGACGAAAAGCGCGATGTTCAGCGCCCCAAGAAGGGAAAGCATGAGCGCGACCCTATCCAAGAGGGACATCCCCGCCGGTAAGCCTGATGAGGTCACCGCCTCCCCTTCGGATGGCGCGGACGTTATCTCCCCCGCCATGCGCGCCACGCCGACGACGGAGACGACGCCGTTGGGGTTGCGCTCCTCCCCCGTGAAGAAGGACCGCGTCACCTCATACAGATTCACGGGCAGAGCCACGATCGCTTTGCCCGTCATGGTTGCCTGCATCCAGACTGAGGACGCGACGTCCGCCGCGGAGCCCCTTTCACGTCGCAAGTCCGACACGACGCCAACGTAGGGACTGCCGTCCTCCCGGGTTCCGGGCGTTATTTCGATGTCGGTAGTTTCGGATCCGCGCTGTACCGTGAGTGTCGATGCGCCCTCGGACGCCTTCACCTTCTCCGTGAACTCCTGCCATGAGGACACGGGCGTGCCGTTCCACGCGACGATCTGGTCGCCAGGCTCCACTCCTGCCGAAGCCGCGGGTCCCGGTGAGCCGTCATCTTCAGAAGCGACTTCCGCGATGTAGGTCGAGGGCGCACTCCACCCGATCCCCATCACCACAATCGCAATGAGAAGGACCGCAAGTAAAAGGTTCATGACCGGCCCGCCAAACATGACGACCAGTTTTTGCGGCGTGGTCAACTCATAAAACGCCTTGCCCTTGGCACCGCTGGCGCGGGCCGCACGGAGTTCCGCTTCGGACTCTTGACGCGCCATTTGTGCAAGCGTGGGCTCTCCATTGGGCTTGGTTTTCTTCCCCGTACCATTCGGCGGGAACATCCCCAGAATGCGAACGTAGCCTCCAAGGGGAAGCCCCTTCACGCCATAGGTGGTGTCGCCCCTCTCCGTTTTCCAGAGGGTGGGTCCAAACCCAATCCAGTACTCGGGAACCAGCGCGCCGAACTTCTTGGCTGGGAGCATATGGCCCAGCTCATGAAGCGCAACGGAAATGAGGAGTCCGGCAATCAGGATGATTAGTCCCAGGGCGAAGAGCATCAGGAGGTCTCTCCCAAGATCTCTCCCGCGCGGGCCGCCGCCCAGGCCTGCACCTCTAGGACGTCCTCGTAACTGGGGTTCTGCAAACCGTTGTGCTCTTCAAGAACGTCCGTCACGGTGTCGACGATCCGCACCCACGGGATGCGGCCCGCAAGGAAGTTGTCGACGCATACCTCGTTGGCCGCGTTGAGGACGGCCGGGTGGGTTTCTGAAACCTCCAACGCCGCCCTTGCAAGTCCAAGTGCGGGGAACGTCGTGTCATCAACCGGCTCAAACGTCCACTCTGTTGGCTTTGACCATTCCAGTGGAATACCGACGTTTGGCATGTGGGTCGGCCACTTCATTCCCAGAGCGATGGGGACCTCCATGTTGGGGTAGGAGGCTTGGGCGATGGTGGAGCCGTCCTCCCACGTGACCATCGAGTGGACGATTGACTGCGGGTGAACCACCGGTGTTATCTGGGACGGTGGAACGTCGAAGAGTAAGGCAGCCTCAATGAGCTCCAAACCCTTGTTCATCAGGGTCGAAGAGTTCACGGTGACGACCGGGCCCATTGCCCATGTCGGGTGAGCCAGCGCCTGATCCGCTGTTACGTCCAGGAGCTCTGAACGCTTCTTTCCGCGGAACGGACCACCGGATGCGGTTAGCACAAGGGAATGCACTTCCGTCTTACCTGTAACGACGGGCGAAACTAGGCCGCGCTCATGGACTCCCGAAAGGAGCGCTTGTGCCAGGGCGGAATGCTCTGAGTCCACCGGGATGATCTGACCGGGTCGGACCATCGCTTGTTTGACTAGGGAACCGCCAACGACGAGGGATTCCTTATTCGCCAGCGCCAGTTGGCTGCCCACGCGCAATGCTGCCAGGGTCGCTGCCAGCCCTATTCCCCCAGTGACGCCGTTTAGGACAGTCGCCTGCGGGAAACGCGCAGCCAAGTCTTCAGTGGCGCCCGGTCCCACCAGTGCTTCGGCGCCGACTTCGCGGATGGCTTGGGCAAGTGCGGCACGCTCGGCCTCGCCCTCGCCCTCGCCCAAATTTTCAAGATCAACGTGAGCTGCGATCGCAACAACCTGCGGCGCGAACTCCCTGACTTGGCGGGCCAAGAGCCCAAGATTCGACCCTCCGGCAGCAAGCCCCAGCACCCTGAACTGGCCCTCATGGGTTCGCACCACCTCAAGGGCTTGGGTGCCTATGGACCCGGTGGATCCAAGAATGCAGACGTCGATGGGGCTCACGATACGGAGACGAGCACTTGGATGGCACGCCCAATAAACGCATCCACCTGCGCCTCATCGTAGGCGGACGTGCCACGCGCGGCACGGAAGGTGACGGAGCGCAACTGGCCTTCTGTGAGCGACTTCTTGTCGTCGAAGAACGCGGCCATGTGGTCTAGGAGTGCATCAACTTCCTGCACTGAGTACCCCTGCTGGCGGCCCTCAGGGTGGCGGAAACGCTCCCCCGCCGGGCGCAGGAGTCGTGGGTACAGCGTCGTGGCCTCATCTGCGACCTTGTCGAACCATGCGGTCTCACCGTTTTGTGCCACAAAAGCACTGCGGTCGCGCTGAATGAACGCGGCCTCCAAACGGTTCAGCGCGGCGTCAACCGATGGAACGTCGTATCCGCCTCTCACCAGATCGAATGCGGAGGTGCGGATCTGTTCGCTGGAGAACGACTCCAACGTATCCTGACGCTCATATGCCTTCCGGGCCTCCGCAAAGAACTTTGCGACCTGCTCCTGGTCGTATCCCTTTGACAGACCCTTCGCGGTCGTAAATAAGTCAGCCATCAGTCCTCCGTCTTCTTCACGGTAGATTCGTCTTCACTCTTCTTCTTGGCCCAGTTGGTTGCCAGTTGTCCACATGCCCCGTCAATGTCAGCCCCACGCGTGTCACGGATCGTGGTTCGTATGCCATTTGCGCGCAACACCGACACGAACTCATCCTGTGCAGCCTTCGAAGATGCTGTCCAAATGGTACCGGGAGTAGGGTTCAGCGGGATGGGGTTTACGTGTGCCCAGCCCCGCCCTCGTTTGTTGAGTTCCTCCGCAAGAAGCGCGGCCCTCCACGGCTGGTCGTTCATGTCCTTTATGAGCGCGTACTCAATGGAGACACGCCTGCCGGTCTTCACAAAGTAGGCCCGCGCCGCATCAAGCAGCTCCCCCACCTTCCACCTGGAGTTGATGGGGATCAGCTCATCGCGCAGGTCATCATCAGGCGCGTGCAGGGACACCGCCAGAGTCACCGGGATTCCAAGTGAAGCCAACTTGTTGATGCCGGGTACAAGGCCAACCGTCGACACGGTGATGTTCCGGGCTGACATCCCGAACCCCTCCGGGGCAGGATCAACCAGCCTGTGGAGTGTTTGCGTGAGGGCGGCAATGTTTGCCAGCGGCTCACCCATCCCCATGAACACCACGTTCGAAAGGTGCGTGGGGCCGCCGGGCAACTCTCCGTCCTGGCACTGCTTGCGTGCCAGCCGGATCTGCTCAACTATCTCCGCCGTTGAGAGGTTGCGCGTCAAGCCCATCTGGCCTGTTGCACAAAACGGGCAGGCCATTCCGCACCCGGCCTGGGAGGACACGCACAACGTCACCCGCTCCGGGTACTGCATCAAAACACTCTCAACAGTTACGCCGTCATACAGGCCCCACAGGTTCTTGATGGTCTCTCCACCATCTGCAACCTGGCGGCTGACCTCACGAACCAGAGGGGGCAGCAACGTCTCTTCCGCCACCTCCCTGACCGCTGGCGGAAGGTCCGTCATGGACTGCGCGTCAGCCTGGTTTCCCGCGAAATAGTGGCGCGAAATCTGGTCTGCGCGAAAACCCTTATTGCCAAGGCTTTCCACCCACTCCTTACGCTTCCCAGCCGGGAAGTCCGCAAGGTGCGCGGGCGGTTTGCCCCGCCGCTTGGCGGTGAAACTAAGGACCGGGCGAGCGTCCGGCGACACCGCGCCTTCCGGAGCCTGGTCGGTCGGCCGCACTTCACGGCGCACCCCGCCCTCGCCCCTCAACATCTTCGTACTCGAGCTCATCTCACCATCCCAACGCTACAGAATAAACCAAGTAGAACGCGGGAGCGGTAAAGAGGAGGGAGTCCAGGCGGTCCATGAGGCCACCGTGTCCGGGAACGATGCTGGACATGTCTTTCAGTCCGACGTCGCGCTTGATTAGGGACTCCGTAAGATCCCCCAAAGTGCCAAGAACCGCCCCGATCAGTCCGAGGACTATACCCCACCACCACGGGATCTCCATGACGATTGTGCCAATCCAACCCGCGGCAACGCACATCAGGATGGATCCCGCGAACCCCTCCCACGACTTCTTCGGGGATAGTTTGGGGGCCATGGGGTGCTTGCCGAACAGGACGCCAGCCATCCATCCGCCAAGGTCATTGCTAACCACAACCACGATGAAGAAAACCAGTGGCCACGGCGTCTTCGCGTGCCAGGACGTGAGACCCACGAAGGATGCCATGAAGGGGATGTAGACGATGACGAAGGTGGTCGCCATGATGTCCGCGATGGGACGTCCGGGCATGTCCACACTGAACATCCGCCACGCGACCGCGAACAGGAAAGTTCCGTAAAGCCCAAACATCACCCACGGCAGCGACCCGAAAACGCCCGCCAGGTAGATCCCCAGTCCACCTACGTACACGGGCACCAGCGTCACGTTCAACCCGCGACGGGCGAGGGCGCCGGCCACCTCCCACGCGGCTACCAACAAAAGGAAAGCGACAAAAACAACGAAGACGTTGCGCGCGAAGAACAGCGCCAACCCCACCGCCACCAGCAACGTCACCCCTGACGCTACTGCCGCGGGTAGGTTGCGGCCCGCCCGCCCGGTGGAGGGTAAGGGCGTTGTATCAGCCGTCGGTCCCGGTTGGAAAACCCTGCCAATAAGAGACTGAGCTTTGTCACTCATGGTGATGTGGTGCCTTCTTTAGACTTGGTAGAACTCTGCTTTTAGACCGTCAGCAGCTCTGCTTCTTTGGCGGTCAGTGCTGCGTCGATCTGGTCCACGTACTCCCTGGTGGTCACTTCTAAGCCCTTTTCGGCGCGTTCGGCCTCATCCTCACCGACGTCGCCATCCTTCTTCAGCTTGTCGATCTGGTCCTTCGCCTTGCGCCTTGCAGCACGCACCGCAATGCGCCCGTCTTCCGCGCGCGTCCTTGCCTGCTTCACGTATTCCTTGCGACGCTCCTCAGTGAGTGCCGGCATGATCACGCGAATGACCTTCCCATCATCGTTGGGGTTCACCCCAAGGTCGGAGTCGCGGATCGCGTGGATGATTTCATTTGCAGCGTTGCGGTCGAACGGTGAGATGAGGACTGTGCGGGCCTCAGGTATATTGATGGTCGCCAGCTGCTGCAGCGGTGTTGGCGCACCGTAGTAGTCGACCAGGATCTGGGTGAACATCTGCGGGTTTGCACGCCCGGTGCGGATGTTCCCAAAGTCGCTTTGAGTTGCAGATACTGCCTTCTCCATCCGGTCTTCTGTTTCCAGGAGAATGTCATCAATCATTTTCTATTTTCCTAACCTTCACCGTTTGAACGCGACACCAGTGTCCCGATTCTCTCACCAAGTAATGCCTTGGCGATGTTACCTGGCTCATTCATCCCGAATACGCGCATATCCAGGCCATTTTCTTGGCACAGTGCGAACGCCGCAGCGTCAACCACCTTCAGTTGGTCACGCAGCGCCTCTTCGTAAGTCACCTTACTCAACAGTTTCGCAGATGGGTCCTTCTTTGGATCCGCCGTGTACACGCCGTCCACGCCATTCTTCGCGACCAGCAGCTCATCACAGTGGTTCTCCAGTGCGCGCTGCGCCGCCACCGTGTCCGTGGAGAAGTAGGGCATCCCCGAGCCGGCCCCGAACACCACGACGCGGTCCTTCTCCATGTGCCTCATTGCGCGTAGCGGAGTGTACGGTTCCGCTACCTGCGTCATTGTTATTGCAGTTTGCACGCGGGTGGACGCGCCAGCCTTCTCCAGGAAATCCTGCAGGGCGAGGGCGTTCATTACCGTCCCGAGCATCCCCATATAATCAGCCCGCGCACGGTCCAGGCCTGCGTCGGCCAGTTCAGCACCCCTGTAGAAGTTGCCGCCACCAACGACGACCGCCACCTCCACTCCTTGCGCCACCGCTTCCGCTATCTGGCCGGCAACTTCCTCAATGACTTCGGGGTCCAGCCCGACCTCTCCGCCACCAAATACTTCGCCTGAGAGTTTCAGTAGAACTCTACGTCGCTTCTGGCCCACGCAAACCTCCTGTTATCGATCAGTTCTTCAAAGCTTATGTGAAAAGCCCCGAGCATCCGGACAGGGATGATCGGGGCTTCTCAAACGTTAATCTCAGGCGCCAACCTGGAAGCGGACAAACTCAGAGACCACTGCGCCTTCCTTATCCAGAACAGCGCCAACCGTCAGTGACGGATCCTTGGCGAAGTCCTGAGCAAGCAGCGTGTTCTCCTTGTAGAACGCACCCATGCGGCCCTCAACGATCTTTTCAACGATCTTCGCGGGCTTGCCTTCGTTCAGCGTGATCGCGGTGAGGGTCTCACGCTCCTTGTCTGCAACCTCCGCCGGAACAACGTCCTTGTTCAGCCAACGAGGCTTGAAGACCGCGATGTGCATCGCGATGTCGCGAGCCACGGCCTCACCCTTATCGTTGGAGGCAACCAGCACACCGATCTGCGCAGGCAGGTCAGCACTGGTCTGGTGCAGGTAGACGGCAACGTGGTCATCTTCCAGGCGTGCAACGCGGCTCACCAGAACCTTTTCGCCAACCTGAGCACCCATTGCGTTCACAACGTCCTGAACGGTTGCCTCTGTGGAGGGGGCCGCCATCAGTTCTTCCAGGGTTGATGCCTTCGATGCGATGGCAGAGTCCAAAACGACGTTCGCGAATGCGATGAACTTGTCGTTCTTCGCTACGAAGTCGGTCTCAGAGTTGACCTCTACCATTACGCCAACCTTGCCGTCTTCAGAGACAGCGGCGACGATCAAGCCCGCGGAAGCTTCGCGACCCTCACGCTTGGAGAGCGACTTCAGGCCCTTCATGCGGATGATCTTCATAGCTTCGTCGTAGTTGCCATCGGCTTCTACCAGTGCGTTCTTGACGTCCATCATTCCGGCGCCAGTCTCCTCACGGAGCTTCTTGACGTCGGCAAGCGTGTAATTTGCCATTACTTATTCCTCTACTTGTGTCTGCGTCGATCAGGCGGGGTCCACAGCGGTGGCTTCAACCACCGCGTCGTCACCAGCGGCCTGGACCGCTACCTCAACGTCACCGTCTTTAGAGTCATTCGCGGCGGCTTCCGCAACTGCGGCGCCAGCAACTTCCGTTTCCGCGGCAACAGCGTCGGTCTGTGCCGACTGCTCCAAGAGCTCACGCTCCCATTCAGCCAACGGCTCAGCGGCAGCTGCCGCATCGCCCTCGTCCTTCTTCGGTGCGGAACGTGCCAGCAGGCCATCGGCCACGGCGTCAGCGATCACGCGGGTAAGCAGCCCGACTGCGCGAATGGCGTCGTCGTTACCAGCAATGCCGTAGTCAACCTCTTCCGGATCGGAGTTGGTGTCCAGGATTGCGATAACGGGGATGTTGAGCTTGCGCGCCTCAGCAACTGCCAGATGCTCCTTGACTGTGTCAACAACCCACACCGCTGAAGGGACCTTGCCCATGTCGCGGATGCCGCCCAGGGTGCGCTGCAGCTTGTCCTTCTCACGACGCTTCATGAGAAGTTCCTTCTTCGTGAAGCCAGAGGAGGCGACGTCGTCGAAGTCGACCTGCTCCAGTTCCTTCAGACGAGCCAAACGCTTGGACACCGTCTGGAAGTTCGTGAGCATACCGCCAAGCCAGCGGTGGTTCACGTAGGGCATACCTACGCGCAAGGCCTGCTCAGCAATGGCCTCTTGTGCCTGCTTCTTGGTGCCCACGAAGAGGACCGTTCCACCACGGGTGACGGTTTCCTTCACGAACTCATACGCGGAGTCAATGTCTTTCAGCGTCTGCTGGAGGTCAATGATGTAGATGCCGTTACGCTCCGTGAGGATGTAGGGCTCCATCTTGGGGTTCCAACGACGGGTCTGGTGACCGAAGTGCACACCGCTTTCAAGCAGTTGACGCATGGTTACAACAGCCATGTTCGTCCTTTCGCTGCATGCCGCAGCAGTTTGGGGGCCGACTGGCGGCCCGAGATTTTGGTTGTGTCCGCCTCCCGTGCCCCCTCCACTATCGTGGAAGAAGTCTTGAGGATTGCGAACCCTGGTGCCATGACCGGGAGCGCCCTCAGGACCGTCGCCCCCGCGCCCCTGCCGCTTAGCATTCAGATTGCTCTGGTGCTGCCAGCAGGAAATGGCACGCGAAGTCACCTGCGAACAGGTGCCCGCCCAGCTTAGACCAGGACGCGCCAGTTCCCCCAACCTCGCAGTGTGAAGCCTGCCCCACCTTGCAGGCTTTGCTCACCGTTCCCTCTCACCTCACTCACCCAGCACCCTGTTCTCCCAACACCCTGCTCTCCCCACTCTGGCCACTCACTCCACGCGCCCAGCCCCTGCTCTCCCCGCTCATCCCACTCCCACCCAAATGCGGCTCTGCCTCGGACCGAACGCTCGCAAACGTCAGCCAAATGGGATGTCCGAGCGTCTGATCGAAGGTTGTGGCGTCTAATCGAGGGTTGTGCCCGGGAATATCCTTCGATCACCCACCACATCCTTCGATCAGGCACCGTCAAGGCTGTCCAGCTGGGTTGGTGAGTACCACATGGCAGCGTCAAAGGCATCCTGGCGCACTCCCCCAGAGGCAGATATCACCAAGTTGGCTCTCGAGGGGCCGAGATGGTTCTGTGCGAATCAAATTGGCTCTAGAGGGGCCGAGATGGCATAGCCATCTTGAGGGTTCGCATGCCATCTTGACCACTCCAGTGGCTGACCGCGTGCTGCAGGCTGCGCGTGAGGCCTAGCTTGGCAGGTTGAACAGACACAGGTTGGGTTGCTTGAACACGTTGGGTTGATCGGACACACATTGTGTCGCTTGAACACAGGTTGTGTCAGTTGAACACACGATGTGTTGATCGGACACACATTGGGTACGTGCACAAGGTGTGTTGGACTAACACAACGTGTGTTCAGCTCACCCAACGTGGGTCCAAGCGGCCTTCCACGGGCAGGGAATGCTGGCTGTGCGCTGCAAAGAGGGCGCGGAAGGGCCATCGAGGGCGTTGTAAACGAAAAAGGTCGGTGGGTTTTGACTCCAGGCATGCGAATGAGCCGCGAAGGTACACTGCGGGGCCCAAAGTACATACGGGGTAACAAAAAGCCAATAAAAACGCCGCAATTTTTACCCGCCATGTATCTTCGGCCCCGCAATGTACCTTGGACGATCCCGTGGCTCTTTCAGGCTCTGATTTCCAAGATCCTCATACAGGCAAAAGGAAGGCGAGCCGTGTGAAGGGGCGCATTGGGAAGGTTCTTGCCTCTACCGGGGTTTCTGCGACCGGGGCAAGCAGACTATCGATGGTTGTGGCCGACTATCGATACTTATGCCCGGGAACAACGTTCGATAGTTAGCCACATCTATCGATAGTCCGTGTGATGTCAGGGCGGAGCCCTCTTTTTAGGCTGCCACGCCACGGCTCTTTGGTGTTTGCAGTCACCGACCCAAAGGCGCGCCGATTCTGGCGCGAGCTGGTGCAAGGGCGCGCCGGTTCTGCCAGGCGCGCCACATCTGCCACGAACTGCCACAGGCGTGCACTGGTTCTGGCGGAATCCACAGGTTCACAGATTTGAGTGCTCATTCCTTCTCCGCATGCCGCATGGTCTTAACGTCGTCCTGGCGTTAAGGGCGATGAAGAATGCGGAAGGAATGAACCGTGGAGGCACCACCAATCGGAACAGAGGTCGGAGTCGGCATAGAAACACCTAGGGCGGAAGTCAAAACACTGGGTCAGCAAATACGGACAGGCAGCGCGGCTGAAAAGGAAACGGACAAGGGAACGG
>CAZTTD010000048.1:1395-15801 GCA_964616925.1 uncultured Actinomyces sp. | reverse complement strand
ACATAGCGGGACCGAAACTACATAGCGGGCAAAGATTACAGCGTTTTTATTGCTGTTTTGCGTCCCCGTATGTAGTTTTGGCCCCCGTGTGTAGTTTCCAGATAGGTCTAAAGTGGCTCTTTACAAAACGGGCTGTGGGGACCACATGATTCGCGATAATTCACGGCTGGCTAATGCCTCATCACCTGCGACGCGCGACTAACTGGTGGGATGGCCCTGGAAGTCCTCTTTGGGTTGTATGTATCAACGCCAGGTTGGCTTTGGATGGATCAAGTTGGCTTTGGATGGGTCGAGATGGCTTTGTGCGGATCAAGTTGGCTCTGGATGGGCCGAGATGGCATAGCCATCTTGGGGGTTCCCGTGCCATCTTGACCGTTTCTGTGGTTGACTGTGCGCTGCAGGCGGCGGGACAGGCACAGCTCACCTCCAACTTAAGCGAGCGTCGGGCCAACTGGTTTCATCTACAGCTCCTTTTATCAAACGCCAGTTAACCTGCCGCAAGACTGTCGCAATGCCACCGCAAGACGGCCGCGAGACTGCGGCAGTGCCACCGCAACACGGCCGCAACGCCGCAGTCAGCAATTCCCCCTTGGTATCAACAGGCCATCGATGGCGCCCGTGACCACCAGCGCCCAGGTCTGAGGGCGGTCGACAAATGCTAGGCTCCGCGCGAACACGTTCACAAGATACTGACCAGGGGGTGCATCCTGAATGACAACTGTCTCCACCGTGTTGTTTACGTCTGAGGCGTAGGCGCGGTGTGCTCGCGCTTCGTTTCCGATCGCCTTGGTCCCATCAGGTAGTTCAATGAACAACCCCAGGTCTTGCTGAACAAGGCGACCCGGACGGTCTGTCCAAGCGAGTGTCACCCGCAGCGGCCTACCGGCCTCGATCACCTCCACCTGCCACCTGCGACGCTCACCCGTCCTGGTCAGCGCATACTGGGAGCCTGGCCCTCCGGGAAGGGTGTCGATAAAGGCAAGCTCACGTTCCTCCTCGGGTATAGCGCCGCCCAAATCCAGGCATCCAAACCCCTGATCTGCGTTCGGGAGCGGACCTCCAGCAGTTGCGTCAGGTCCAGTGAGCCACCGGGTTCCGTTGAGCAACGTGGCTTTCACCAGTGCTGCTGACGGTTCGTGGCTACGACTCGTTTCGTAGAACTGGCGGACAATGGCCGCGGCACCAGCGACGACCGGCGCGGCCATTGAAGTCCCAGACATCACCCCGTAGTCCTCGGTTTCAAGGGCTTCAAAGTTTTGCGCAGGCGCAAGCGCCGACCGCGGTGCAGTTATGCACGTCCCAGGGGCGACCAGGTCCGGTTTGATCCGTTCGTCATCGCAAGGCCCCCGGCTGGAGAAGCCCGCTAAGCGATCAGGGTCACCAGAGATTGTTTCGTCTGCAATTGGTGGGTTGGGGAAGTTTAACGGCCACCTGCTGCGGTGTGTCTCTGTTGATGGCCAATCAGAGCGACTGGCGCCAACCGTAATAGCATTCTTCGCGGTTGCCGGAGATGTCACAGAGTAGTAGTCCGTAAATCCCGGGCTTGAAACGCGCGGATTCGCAGCATTTCCCTCATTCCCAGCGGCCACGATAACCACAAGATCCGGATGCGTGTCCACAAAGTCGTCGATCTGCACCGCACGCGCGTCATACGCGCCTTGGACCATGGCGCCCCAGCTATCGTTATGGACCCGCGCGCCCTTTTCATACGCCGACTCCAAAAGCGTGCCAACATCTGGTGGCAACCCAGCCAGTGGAGCAGCGGGACTCCCATACAACGACTGGACAATCAGTTGGGCCCCGGGAGCAACGCCCCTGAACTTGCCATCAGACGAAGTTCCCAGCCCAGCCACAATCCCCGCGACGTGCGTGCCGTGACCATCCGGGTCGGTCGTGATGCCGCGTGGATTCTCAGCGATCGCCTCAATGATCTGTCCATCAAGATCCGCATGGTCAGAATCCACACCCGTATCTGCGACGGCCACTATCTGACCCGTTCCGTCGTACGCACCCGCGTACCCCACTTCACCCTCACCTATGCCGATGAGCGGCCCCGCATGGTCCAGATGCAACGTCGGCTCAACTTCCTCCACAACCGACACAACGCCGGGCTGATTCAGAAGGTCTCCCAACACCGGATCATCGGCACCTACCTCCAGGCGCAGTGTGCGTGTCGAGGTCATTTCTGCCCCCACACCACGCTCACGCAGCCACAGTCCAATGCGCTCGGTCCACTGAGGCCCGGCGGTGACGACATTCCACGTGCCAGGACCAACCGAATCCGCCCGATCGGCGGCCGACCTCAGTGGAACAGTCGCGGCCTTGTCACCACCGTATAGGGAGACGTCACGCACCGCTGCTTGCGTGGCGAGGGCGTCCGCAGTGTCAGTCGGCCCCACAACAAGGTACGTGAACCGTCCGATAGCTTGGATGACCTCCCCGCCGGTCGAGTGGATCAAGTCGCGAAGCTCCTCCACAAGCGGCGTATAGAGGGAGACACTCCAGTTCACAACCGTGCCGGGTGCCAGTCGGTCGGTCGGCTCCGGAGCAAATTGCGCGCCCACATTCGGCGCAATTGAGCGCCGCGCAACCGACGCTGGTATCGCCGCCGATGCCTCATCCAACACCTCTATTACGATCTGCTGGTCCCGGAGCGCCTCAATCTGCGCATCATCCATTGCTGCGACAACGAACGCATCGGTGCTGCTGATTGTTTCGTCCGCGGCGTTTGCGACCGCAGAGTACTCATGTTCGTGCATGGGATATGCGATTATGCGTCGTTTAGCCATGGTTCCTCCTGGGTATTGGTGCTCCATAGGCACTGAACGCGGCCCAGCCGTTCGGCCCGATGCATCCAGACTGTCGCTCCATCTTTGCCAGCGCCCCATCCAGTGAGCGCTGCGTGTAGTCATCAAGTTGCGGCCACGGCACACCCCGGAGCTTGCCCACGATTTCTGTGGGACTGGAGGTCCGTAACCAGTTGACGGCTGATGCTAAAGCCGCCGCGGGCCGTTTGAACTCCTCACCCGAATACAGCCGATGCATCAACGCCAAGGTAGTGAGGTCATCCACCTGCCAATGCGACGCCACAACCCACTGCACGCCAAGACCAAGCAGAATGCCGGGAAAACCAGAACGGTCATCCGACAGGGACCATTCGCCAAGTGCACTATCGCAGGCCGACAGTACAGCCAGGCGCAGTGAGCGGATGGGGAGAAGCGTCGCCAACGCAGTGACGTTAAGCAGACCAGACGCGGTGTCAAACGGTTCGAACCCGTCTAAGGGAGGGGCGAGGGCGAGGCCGCTCAGCCGCGGATTCCCCGGTCGGTACGTCCCGTGTACCGCGAAGTGCGCGAGGTCGGCCCCAACGATCGACTCGGCAACAGAGCGGGGCGTGGCCGCGTCCGCCGAAAGCGTTAGCGAATCCCGCTCCGGGTACCGACTGGCCAGCAACGCCGCTTCTGCAGCCATCAACGGCGCATTTCTATCCGCCCGTTCGACGAATAGTGAACGGACCGTTCCAGATTGCTGACGCCGACGTGGATCGTATAGCCCCAACGCAGGCAGTATGCTGAGCGTCCCAATGTGGTCGGTAAGGGTTGACCCATCCGGCGCCGTCGCCGCTCCCAACGGAAGGCCATGCATGGACCGGTGGGGGACGAGGGCGACGTTTGAACCGCCTACACTCTCCGCGATCCGCAGTACGTCCTCCCCATAGGCATCCCAGAGCCGCGAAAGGGCAGAGGAAAGTGAAGCGTTCCATCGCGCTTCGCCCTCGCCCGTATGTCTTGCCGTACGCGCACTTGCCAGCGGAGCCAGGACGTCGCTATTGAAACGCTCCAACGTCGGCGCCATCTTGTATGCCCCGGCCTGGCCACCTGGACCCACGCCCGACATGGACAGTCCATCAGCCCCGATGGAGAACGAAATGACGGCAGTGTCCGACGCGATGAGTGCATTCAGCCGATCCTCGTCGGTTAGCGTCAACGTATCCTCAACTGGTAGCCGCGTCGCAAGCCGCCCCTCCAGCAACCCGAGCAGCTCAACGCGACGATCCTGGGCTCTCACCACCTTTTCCGCAGTCACCCGGCGGGCAGGGTCCCCGCGCGCCATCCGCTCAAGGTCGCGCCCAGCATCGGCAATCGTCTGTTTTGCTTCCACGACGCCCTCGGTCACCGTCTTCATCAGGAATGGGTCGATTGGCACCTCACGGGAGCGCGCCTGCAGCATGAGTTCCCGCAAAACGACGCCCTTGCTGGCCTCAGCCGCCAGCAGCGCCTTACGGTGCCTGCCCGCAAGTCCCAGAGCCCGCGCACTCCGCGTCGTGAGCTCACCCTTTTGCTCCCGGAACCTCGCCCGTTCAGTAGCATCTGGCCGACGCTCTGACGCCTCCTCAAACTCTTTGGCAGCAATCCTGAGCCACCTGGCAGCCCGCGCGTTTTCCCCCGCATTCCAGAATGTTTGAGCCGCGATTGTCGGCAAGGTGATCAGCATGTCTTCAGTCGCATCCAGGTCAGGAAACTCCGCAAGAACAGAAGAAAAAACCGCGTCGGCTGCCTCAATTTGGTTGCACGCCGCCAGGTTTTGCCCATGCAGCATTTGAGTGTGGGCGCGAAGCCGCCGAAGTGGGAGAACGGGCACCGCACTTGCCAACTGATTGATAAGGTCGAGGACGTTTTCAGTGGTTGCGCGTGCCTCTTCAAAACTGCCGAGCGCGCGCAGACTGTTCGCGCGAATCGCCTGCGCTTGAGCAAACAAGTGAGGGTCATCGCTGAACGCCAGTGGCAGGTGGTCGATGCGGTCTAGGGCGTCCTCGAACGACAAGAGCTGTGCGTCTAGGTCGGCCAGCAACACCGCCACGGTCGGGTCAGCGTCGGCGAACTTTTCAAGGTTCAAGGCAAGGGGGGACGCGTCATCCAGCGCTTGGATTTGCAGCAGGTGATGCAGCAGGGCGATGCGCAGTTCGTGGGCTTCCGTTGTGCAGTCAAGATCTTCATACACGGCTAGGGCGGCAAACATGATGCGTGATACCTCTGCGCCGCCCTCTTGCGAAGCCGCGTTACTTTTGGCCCAAGCGGTCGCTGCGTCGGCCTCATCCAGTAGGTTCTGCGCGGCTTGTTCATGCGAGGAAGGGGCGATCTTCCCCAGATCCGTCAGAGTTCGTAGAGCCAGGTTCAGCCCTTCTGCCCACGTGGGCGGCTCACCCATCAGCGCGAACGCACGGAACCACCTGAGCCGCGCAACAAGCAATGCGTCGTCCGCTTGAAGATCAAACTGGACAGCCACGCTCAAGGCGTCATCAAGCAGCCTAACGAGCGAATGGAGCATGTCGCCATGCTGGCTGACAAGTGATTCGATGTTGCGAACGTGGGACATAGCAGCGATTTCCGCAACCCTCTTCGCTTCCAAGCGCCGGGCCGCCTGCAGCACAATCCCCGTCAGAACGTTGCCTTCTTGCAGTGATGGAGCGCTGACTTCCACATGGGCTACGGCCTGAAGGACATCGACGCTGGTGAGCGCCCCTTGTCCAACAGCTGTATCCAATTCCTGAAGTGCAGCCGTATAGAGGACGTAGATGGGCGCGCTTGCGGACTCAAGGCGGGAACGGGCCCGATCAACTACCTCATCTAGCGTTGACATGGCGTTGCCCCCCTCTGCGGACCAGGTTGAGGACTACGTCCGGCTTGTTCTGCCCACTTCTTGCAGTCGGCTGGTGAACAGAAGATCACGCGGCGTAACAAAGTTTGCGTTTGTTGAGAACATTCCTTTCAGTACCGCCAGAGCATCGGCGACACCCAAACCCATAGGGCGCACGTAGTTGGGATCCCGCGCGCTTGCAAGTCGTGTGGCCGCGGCTCCCAGTTTCGCCGCTGCTTGCGCTAACTCCTGATCTGAAACGTCCTCGTCCCCCAGATCCATGCGCATAGGGGCGGCGTCCCCCTCTTCACTTGCGAAGTAGGCCCCCAGCAGCTCATCAAGATCGAACTCCAGCCGCTCTGCGACCGCCATCGGGTCGCGCGCCGGGACCGTGTCTATAGATGCGGGGCGAATCGGCATTGACTGCCGTGAAAGCCAGTCAAGGAACAATTCGTCCTCGCCATCATCCGACAGACTTGCAAGGTCGGGAATCCCGTCGGGGAGCA
Organism: uncultured Actinomyces sp.; assembly: GCA_964616925.1. GTDB lineage: Bacteria > Actinomycetota > Actinomycetes > Actinomycetales > Actinomycetaceae > Scrofimicrobium. Next base: position 9,658 of record CAZTTD010000048.1, on the reverse strand, counting down.
GGTCCGTTCCGCTCTCCTTGTAGCAGCGGTAGACGTACTCAGAGCAGATCATCAAGTCTGCTCCCTTGTCGATAAAACCGTTGATCAGTTCCGCGACGCCGTCCAGTAGCCGGCGCAACGCACGGCGGAACAGTCGGTTCTTGATCGGAATCCTTCGCGTCAGACACAGAACAGCAAGCAGCACGATCTGCTGATACGCATACGGCACACCGCTATCCAAGTAGAAGATTGCACGCTGAACCGATTGGTCCGCCTTCGAATCGTCGAAGGGTCGCAACCGGCGAACGATTAACAGCTCATTGCGTTCTATGACGGATCCCAGCGACGCCCGGTCAAGCCCGTGGCCGGTTGCCTCCGCAATCTCAACATCATCCAGCGCAATCGCTGCATGGTTCACCTCACTGCCGTCCAGGAAGCGGATGCCCTTGGATACGAATCCCGTGCCACGCACAAGTATGACGTCGCCAGCCCTTACTGTGACCATGACAAACCTCCGTGACGCGCCGACAAACATAGTAATTTCAAAAAACGATACATTTCTCCGGCGCCACAGAAGTTCAACATCCACCCGGCTGTATTACCTGTCCCACCCTCCTAGGATGGATAGTTAGGGCGGTCACAGGCGTCCGCCCTCTCAATCGTCGTAAGGATTGTGGTGACCGTGAGGACGGGTTTTAGGACTATTGGGTCAGTTGCGGCCGCATTGGCATTAGCGCTGGGTATGGCAGCGTGCAGCGGCGGGGATAAGAACAGTGAGCTGGCTGAAGACGTTGCTGCTGCGGGAGAGGTAGCGGAGCAGGATGCGGACGAAGCCTCTGTAGAGAAGGAAGAAGTTGAGGAAGCCGAAGCGCCAACAGACGGTGTTGTGGCTGAGTATGGAGTGCCATTTGAGACGGAACTTCTGACCATCGAATTCGTAGGCACGGGCGAAAGTAACACGGGCAGCCCCAACTACAAGGTGGAAATCACCAACAAGTCGGACCAGAAACTGAAGACTGACGGAGTGGACTTCACCGTCAATGGGGAAGAAGCCATCGGATACGTCGACACCAGGATCGAAGCGGGTGAAACGAAGACGGACTACTTCTCCTTCGGTAAGTCAGTAGAGACCGGCGCGGACCTGGTGGACGTCGTCGGTGTGATTCAGGTGAAGAACGAAGATTCCGAAGTGCTGGAAGAAGTCAAGGTGTACTACCCCGACTGGGAGGAAGGTGTCGGTCAGTAGGACCCAGGTAGTTATCCAGCCAGCTTTCCTATTAGATGATCATCTAGTTCTCCGGCGGCCTTTGAGTTGCCGGAGTGCTGGTTTGAGAAGGTGGCCGTAGCATCCGTGCCACACAGCCGTTCTATGACCCTTGAACCACCTGGGTGTTCTGAAATCCAGGTGGTCAGGTCGTAGACGGAACCATCAACAACGGCCCAACACGACTCTGCCGTGTTGTTCTGGGCCACCTCTTCCAGCGTGAACTGCTCACCCGACGAAGCGTCAGCCGCATCTGCCGGCGCGTCCTGATCTGCGGCTCCGTCAGTTTTCGACGTGTCGGATTCCGCGGATGCGTCCGCCTCCGATGCCCCGTCTTCCGTTGTTGTCGAGGGCGTGGCGTCACCTGTGTAAGCACCCGCGGCTCGCGTACTCCATACGGATTCTGCCCCGGAATGGCCCGCCAGAACCGTGAGCACCAGGGCCGCAACCGCCAGCACCGCCGTGATTATTCCCAGTACTTTTGTGGCCGGTGTGTCTGCGTCCTTGCTACGCCCACGAAGCTGCAAAAGCCACCAGACCACGGCGCTAACCGCCAAGCCCAAGGCGACAAAGAAAAGAATGGTCCCCATCTGATAGTGCCGCGTCGGCAGCCCCACCTGGTCTGCCAACTGCTGCCCGCTGAACTTCGCCCCGACCGCCGCCAAAGCACCCACGACGGTTCCGCCGACTGCCAGCCAGGCGTAGTGTGGGCGCCACTTACGCACCAAGATAACGGCGATCAGTGCGAGGGCGGAAAGCGGAATCAACACCACCGCCGCGTGAACAACCAGAGGGTGGATGGGAAGGTCGCCTAGCAGGGGCACGGCAGATGACTCTAATTTCATCCCTGAACGCTACCGACGCCCTTTGGGCCCGTCAATTTCCGCCCGAAAGGTGGAGACTCCTCTAGCGTTCCAACACTACGGGGACAGTGGCCCACCCACTGGCTGGTGCGTCCTCACGAAGAGCAGGCTGGTCAGGTGACAGGTGGACCCAGGAGGTCAGCGCCAAGAGCTCCCAAATAACAGCCCGCAGCTCCATCAGAGTGAGGGCCCGCCCGGGACACACGTGCGGGCCAATCCCAAACACAAGGTTGTTGTTCATGTTCACGGCCGGGTCAAACTTGCCCGGATCTGGGAATACATGGGGGTCGCGGTTCGCTGCAACCCAGTTCAGGTGAACTCTGGTACCAGCCGGAATGGCAGTTCCCGACACTTCCGTGTCTGTTGTAGTCACTCTTCGGTTGGAGACAAAAGGGTCGTCGATACGCAAGATTTCCTCAAGCGCGTCCTCGAAATCCAACGTCCGCCCCTCATGAACGAACGACCTTAATTCAGACTGCAAAGACGGATCCGCTGCCAACGCGTAGACAATTACGCCTACGGAGGACGCCAGTGAACCCAAGTCCCCGGAAGTCCAGTTACGCAAAATAGAGACGATCTCCGCGTCCTCAAGCGGGCGCCCAAGAGAGTGATCCTGCATCAACTGGAACGTCACGTCATCCGTGTTGCCATTGCGGCGGTCCTCAATGAGGCCACTAATGATGCCATCGAAGCGTTCCGCGATCTCCGCGTGCACCGCCCGGTCTTTGGAACCTGCCGCGTCATGATTGTCTTGGACCCACTGAACCAAGGCGTCCTCGACCGAATCCGGCCACCCCAACCAGGTCGACTGAGTCCGCACCGCGAACGTCGTCCCGATGTCCGAAACCGCGTCCACGACCGCCCCGTCATCCAAGGATGAGACGATGGCGCGCGCATGTTCACGACACTGCGGCTCCTGGGCGGCAACCGCCTGCCGCGTCATGTACTTCTCAATCAGCGTCCGATATGCCTGATGTTCGGCACCATCCAGACTGTTCGGTATTGCCCGGTGCGCCGAAACCGCGCTGGAAAAAGTCTCTGCATCCAGCGCGGCGGCGCGAACATCGGCGTTGGACAGAAGCGTGTAACTTCCGTCCTCATTCTTAATCACGGGACAGCGCCCTACCTGCTGGTCCAGCTGGCTTCGTAGATCCAATGGGTCTGCTTCAGGACTGTCTTCTGTCATTTACTAACCTCGCGTGATTTTCACATGCCATTCTTCCGGACCCTCCTCAAGGTACTCGACTTCGATGGGGAAGCGAGCCTGCAGTTCATTCAGGAGGGGTAGCGGCGCGTGCGGCGCGATCAAAATTAGGGACGATCCGGGCTGAATGGCGTTGAACGCCCCGTGGATTGTTGCATGGCGGATCTGATGGGGGATGTCGAGGACGTTTAGCACCGGCGTCGAAACGTCTGTATTCCCACAGGCGCAGCCACCCGCCGGCTTGCTCTGGATTTCGATGTTCTGGGTCATCGGGACCTCCGGTTGCTTTACGCCCAAGTACTTGGGACGGCCAAAACTTACGCACACAGTCTAACCGACAGGTGTCGTTCAGTGGGAGGGTGGTTGCTCACTGGTGTATACCGCGTGACCAAGTGGTGTTGCGCTACCCGTGGGATTGGCGGGGGCGCGGGCCCCTAAACGCCCTCGTCCGCAACAGAAACCCGGACTGAACGCGCCGCATCCGGCCCCAGAACCAAGGTCTGTCCGTCACCGAACTCCAGGGTCGTGGAGGTTGAGAACTGCGCTTGCGGAACCACGGTTACACTCGTTCCTATTCCCAACCCGCAGTCTGCAAGTTCCTGCAGCAGGGTTGGGTCTTCATCGGAGATCTGCTCCAGACGGACCATTGCGCCCTGGCTAACCTCAGCTAAGAGGACAGTAGCGGGACGGTCTACGTGTCCGTCAGAGGTCGGTATTGGGTCGCCGTGCGGATCCCGCGTTGGATGTCCAAGCAGGTCATCCAGTCGCTCAATCATGAAATCGGACACCGCGTGTTCCATGTGTTCGGCGTCCTCATGGACCTGATCCCACCGGTAGTGGAGGACCTGAACTAGGAACGTCTCAACCAGCCGATGGCGCCTCACGATAGCCAGTGCCAGCTCCCGGCCCTTGGCCGTCAGTGTGATACTGCCGTATCTCTGGTGTTGAACTAGGTCCTGTGCTGCCAGTTTGCGAACCCCGGCTGAGACTGTTGCCGACGTGACTCCAAGACGCTGGGCTATTTCACCGGTGGTTGCAGGCTGATCCGTCCATTCCCCCAGGCTCCAGATCACCTTCAGGTAATCCTGGGTGGAGTCGGACAGTTCAGAGATTGACATACGACGATCCTAAATGATTGGTGCGGGCGTACGGCGCGCATCACACCCACATTTCTCCAAATGTTAGTTGAGACTAACTTCAAATGTTAGACTGATCGAACTTAATGGGTTTGGAGTGAAGTTGAGCAGGCAGCAGAACGTGGAGTTGGACCCGGGACTTCAGGGTTCAGAGCTCTCTTCTGAGACTCCCATTCCCAAGGGACGCCTTCCAAAAGCGGAGAAGCGATTGGTGGCTCTGCTTGGTCCGGCGTTCGTTGCTGCTATCGCCTACGTTGACCCGGGGAATGTTGCAGCCAACCTATCCGCGGGTGCCAACTATGGGTACCTGTTGGTGTGGGTCTTGGTGTCGGCAAATGTCATGGCGGTGATTGTCCAGTACCTGTCAGCCAAACTTGGTTTAGTCACCGGTAGCAGCTTGCCGGAATTACTTGCCGAACGAATGCCGCGCTTCGGCAGGCTGGCATATTGGGCGCAGGCAGAAGTTGTTGCCATCGCGACCGATGTCGCGGAAGTCGTGGGTGGGGCCATAGCCCTGCAGATACTGTTTGATCTTCCGTTGGTATTGGGCGGCCTGATCGTAAGTATCGTGTCTTTGGCTCTCTTGGCGATTCAAAACCGCAGAGGTCAGCGCAGGTTTGAGTTTGTCATTATGGGCCTCCTAGGCATCATCACCATCGGTTTTGTGGCGGGCCTGTTCGTGAGTCCGGTTGACTGGGGCGCTGCTGCCGGTGGTCTGGTGCCGCGTTTTGAGGGCCCGCAGACGGTTGTCTTGGCGGCGTCCATATTGGGTGCAACGGTCATGCCGCACGCAATCTATCTGCATTCTTCCCTGTCGCGGGACCGTCACGGCGCAAGCCATGGTGATCCGGGACGTGTGAGTCGGCTTCTGCGGGCCAACCGCTGGGATGTTGTTCTGGCGCTCTTCGTGGCAGGCGGCGTGAACCTAGCAATGTTGCTGTTGGCCGCTGCTTCGCTGCCGGGAGTTGCGGGGACAGATACGATCGAGGGCGCTCATGCAGCAATCCAAACCGCCCTTGGCCCAGCCGTTGGAATTGCCTTCGGCGTGGGATTGTTGGCGTCCAGTTTGGCTTCGACCTCAGTGGGTTGTTACGCCGGCGCCGCGATCATGCAGGGGCTTCTCCATGTGCGGGTTCCGCTTGTGGTCCGCCGCGCGGTGACCGTGGTGCCGGCGTTGATTATCTTGGCCATCGGAGCGGAACCGACGTGGACCCTGGTTCTAAGTCAGGTTGTTTTGTCCGTCGGTATTCCGTTTGCACTGATTCCGTTGGCGAAGCTAACAGGGGATAAGAAAGTGATGGGAGAGTTTGCAAATGGCAAGCTGCTCCAGGTTGCGACAGTTGTAGTTACTGTCGCGATTGTTGCCCTGAACCTTCTGCTCCTGTACCTCACGTTTACCGGTGTGGCTTAGAGCAGAAGGCCGGGCGCGTCTTTCTACTTGAGAGATTCTGGGACCGGGACCACCAGGTCACGGTATGCGGGGTGGTTTTCCACCCATGAAACGACGAATGGGCAAAGAGGCGCGATCTGGGTGTTCCCGGATGCACGAGCCGCCTCCAATGCGAACTGAACCAACTGTCCGCCTATTCCTTTCCCTGCGTGGCCGGGATTGACCTGGGTGCTGGTGAGCACCATGGTGTCGCCGTCCATCGTGAACTCCAAGAAACCAACCACAAGGGAGCCCTCCCGGGCCTCAAAGCGGTCGTCCTGAGCATTCAGGGTGATATCTACGTTTTTCATAGCGGAGAGTCTGACACCGCTTGGGCGACTCTGACTAGCGAATGTGCTTGGTCTCGCAATTGGCCAGGTTCCCCAATATACCCCCATAGGTATAATATGGGTGGTCGCCCAAAGAGCATCGGAGGACGAATGCCTAAGAACTCCAACCCCACACTTACGGTTGAAAATGCAGTTGGACCTGTGGAGTTGCCATCTCTGGCTCCAGATTCGGAAGAGGAGGCGCCCACAATCGGTAAGTGGGTTCCCGGGTATTCGGTTCCTGTCATAAACGAACGCGCAGTTCGTGCGGCCGCCGGAATCCTGTTCTTACTGGGCGCTGTCGCATGGGGGACTGCCCTTGCAACAGGGTCTGTTCAATGGATGAAGCCGTTTGGAATGTTCTTCGTGGTCGATATGGCCATACGTGTCGGTTTGGGGGACCGCTGGTCTCCGACGATGATTCTGGGGCGCCTTGCCGTAATGGGTCAGAAACCGGAGTGGGTTGGCGCATCCCAGAAGGCATACGCCTGGTGGCTGGGACTTGGAATGGCTACAGCCTTTTGTGCGTCCACCGGTTTCCTCAATGCGCCTTTGGGGGTCATTCTTTCCCTGTGCGGGCTGTGCCTAACATTGCTCTTCTTGGAGACGGCATTCGGAATTTGCGTGGGATGTAAACTTCAAGCCTTGTTCAGCAAGACAGAGCCCATGTACTGCCCCGGAGGCGTATGTGAGGTTGATGTGGAACAGGACCGGTAGGCCCGTTCCATACCACCTTTAGCCAAACTGGTTGTAGTTCGCGCTTAACGCATTCATGGCATTCAGCCACTTGTACATGAAGATGAATGGCCCAACAACGATTAATCCACCCAGAATTCCCCACAGCCAGAAGTCAGCTGCGGAAACCGTCTGAGGCAAACCTCTGCGCACCTGCTCTGCCCCGGTTCGCCCTGATACACCGTTCCACCAGATCAGGTACATGATGCCCAAGGTGATTGGGCCCAAAAGCAGGATCACCAGCCAGTAGTTCATGCTGCGCTTTCCATCCCAATTGCTTGCGATGAGGTTCAGGTCCTCCCCGCTCCTAGCGACCAACCAAATGCCATAGATGCCAAAGGTGATCATGCTGAGCAGGATGTACTTCACAAGGGATCGGTCGGTAGAAAGCGACCCAGCGCGTTGCGCCGTTTGTGTGTATGAAGGGGTGGTCTGAAGCGCATTGTGCTGCGACGAAGTGGAACTTGGTGCCGGCGGGTAGCCATAGGCAGCCTGCGGTTCGGCATAGGCATACTGCGCGCTGGCCTGGGCATTTTGGTCGTACCCGCCGTGGCCGTACTGCGATTGCCCCTGTGCCTGTTGCCCGTATCCCGGCTGCGAGGTTGAAGTCTGCGCGTACCCATATTGCTGCTGCGTGTACGTTGCCGCGTCATATCCAGGTTGGGCTTGCAGGTAGGTTTCTTCCGACTCCTGGTACGTGTATTGCCCCTGGTCGTATGTCACCTGCTCCTGGTACGTGTACTGATCTTGCGTGTACGTAGCGTTCGGATCATAGGCGTAAGGGTCTGCGTCTTGACCGCCGGAATGAGAAGGCCCGGACGGGGGAGGCGGAGGAATCGAAGTCATTTCCAATCCTGTGTTCTAGAGACGGTGATCTGAGCAACATTATAGAGCCACACCATTGGGGCTTATGTCGTTCCCGGCTACTGGTTCCTGTCCCATACCCGATCACGCAAGGAATGCAGGTAGGTCCCAGTTTTCGGCATAGAATCAAGGCTATGCTTTGATCGTCAATAGCGGATTGCTTGGGACTTTACGCAATGGTGCGACTAAGACCCATGTAGGAGTAGGTCATGTCCACCGGTGGTTTGGATCCCCAGTACTTGGCGGCGACAGCGCCGTCCACATCAGCAGAAGAGCTTCAGGAGATCGCCTGGAACAGGCCTGATCTTTGGGGCGTAGTCCTGTCCCACCCGAACATGTACCCGGAGTTGGCACAGTGGATTCGGACGCAATCCCCCGCAGCTCCAATGCAACCCCAAGGGACGCCCACAATTTCTCAACCGCAGGCCATGCCAACTGGCTCCCCACCCCAGGCCATGCC
>CAZTTD010000048.1:0-1295 GCA_964616925.1 uncultured Actinomyces sp. | reverse complement strand
AAAGTGGCGGTTTTGGGGATTGTCGCAGGCGCCCTCGCCCTACTCCTTATCATCGCGGGCGGTGTCTGGTGGTTTGTTCTTCGTGACGGAACCTCAAACAAGAACTCGCCTACTGCGTTCGACGTGCTTCCCGACCGCGGCGTGGTGGTACATCTCTCCAGTTTCGGGCAGAACGTACAGCTGGTTCCGATTGGTCCCCAAAGCCAAGCGTCTCTCAGGGCCGGAAATAACTGGGTGGTTGCGTTCGTGGCCGATGGGCAGTGGGGTCTGGCGGGCATTGACCCCTCCTCCACCAGCAGTCTTCCGCTCTGGGTTCTCCCCATTGAACGGTCGCCCGCGATGTACACGGTGCGAGGCGAAACGATCTATTTGGGAGGAGAGGAAGCCTTCCAGATCGAGGGTGCCGTCGCGAAACCCGCCAAGCAAGGATCGCCGTCCGCCACCACCGGGGGTCAGCAGGATGAGGCCGATGAAACGTCCGGGGATACCGACGGCGAACCGAACTCCATCGGAATGTCCTCCCAGGCTACCGATGACGTTCCCTACGGCGTCCGCAACGGCTTCCTGGTGAATGAGGCGGGCGAAGAAATAGTCAACCTGGGTGACAACGGCCTGCCTTATTACGCGCTTCCGCCCTCGTCAAAAGGTGCCCCGTGGATCATTTCCGACGGCTCAAGCGTCGCGGGGGTCCGCGGCAATGACGTTCTGTGGATCGTCACCCTTCCGACCGGATCCGCAGAGGTCAACGGGTTTGGTTCCGATCAGGGACCGTCCCTGAGCGTTGCTGGCGTCGTGGTTTTGGTGGGCCAACCCGACGCGATCATCGCCCTCGACACGCAATCGGGGGAGGAGGTGTGGCGGATTGAGACTGAGGTTTCCTCATGGAGTGCTGGCGAGGACGTGTTGATAGTTTCCGACGGCACCTCCATCGCGCTCATGGAGTTCCCGCGTGATGGTGCGGGGAGCGAGGGCGGAGGCACCACCATCATCGGTGCCCAACAGGACCCGCTGCCAGACTTGTCGTGGGAAATGTTCGTGAATACCGCGTTGGAGGTACCCGAGAGTTGCGTGTCGACGGCGGGGATCCGAAACATTCCGGTCGTGTTCGCGGATGGTCGCGGTCAGGTCGAGGGCGCCTCTGTGGATATCAACTATCTCTCTTCCATCGTGGTTGAGGGCCAGCAGTACACCGCGATTGCGTTCACATGTGCGCGGTCGGGCGGGGACGCGGTGCCGTCCGTGGGTGTCTACACGGAAGATATGCGGTTGGCAGCCGATTTAGACTTCGCTGCTGA
>CAZTTD010000047.1:0-16509 GCA_964616925.1 uncultured Actinomyces sp. | reverse complement strand
GGATGAGTCCGAAGAGGGATCCACGACGGTGGAGTACGCCATCGGTGCAGTTGCAACGGCAGCGTTCGCCGGACTGCTGTTAGCGGTGCTGCGCAGCGGGAGCGTGAAGGGGATGTTGACCAGCATTATCCAATCCGCCCTATCGATTTAGGGGCCCCGAATGCTTGCGGACACGGGCAAAGCGTCGCATGGTGAGCGCCAAGACGGTGAGGCAGGAATGGTCACGGTGGAGATGGCAATCGGGCTTATGAGTGCTGTTCTGGTCCTAGTCGCTCTTCTAGTTGCCCTGTCCGTCGGCGTTTCAAAAGGGCAGGCTTGCCAGGCCGCACGGGAGGCCGCGCGGGCAGCCTCCATTGGCGCCGCAGTTGCGTCTGGCGGATCTGGATCCCAGCGTGCAGTCAGCGTGAGCGTGGATATCTCCGACACGACCGTCGTTGCTAGGGCGTCCGTGGCGCCGGTCGCTGTGGGTCCCTTCCGTGCTCCCGCTGTCACCTGCCAGGTGACCGGCGTGAGGGAGCCGTACCTGAAGTGGGGGAACAGTGGATAGCAACAAAGATGCGACCGGCGGAAAGGAAGACGGCTCGGCCACAGTCTGGTACGTCGGCGTCATCGCAGGGCTGATGGTCTTGGGGGTGCTCTTGTTGGTGCTTGTTGCCGTGTGGTCTGCGCGGGCTGCTGCACAGGCAGGTGCCGATATGGCAGCGCTAGGTGGGGCCGATATTTCGTCGGTTGCGGTGTTTGAGGTGCGCGGCTCGTCAACACTTGCCTGTGCTCAGGCGGGAAGTATCGCGGAGGCGAACGCTGTCGCCCTCAGCCAATGTTGGACTGAAGGCGGCGACACCTTGGTCATCGTGACAAAAGACGTCTCTATAGGACTATGGACGTTCCAAGTACATGCGAAAGCCAGAGCCGGCCCCACGTAGGCCTAAACCCCCGGGGCCCGCTCCCTCAAGAACTGCAACAGCGCCACGGAGCCCGCCTTAGAAAGCGGGTCGTTGCGGTTACCGCACTTTGGAGACTGAATGCAAGATGGGCACCCATCGGCGCAACCGCATTGTTCCACAACCTGGGCGGTGCGGGTGATCCATGTTTTCGCGTGGCTGAAACCGTGTTCCGCGTACCCTGCGCCACCACGCAACGCGTCGTAAACGAAAACAGTCGGCAACTCCGTCTGCGTGTGCTGCGCTATCGACAGCCCGCCCAAATCCCAACGGTCACACGTACCCACCAGGGGCAGCATCCCTATCGCACTGTGCTCCGCGCCGTGTAGCGACCCAGGTAGGTCCGCACCGTCAATCCCAGCAGCCACCATCGCCCCCGGGTTCAGCGTGTACCAAACGGCAACCGTGCGCGTCACCCTCTGAGGCAGAGAGAGCTCATAGTTCGCAATGAACTCCATATGCGGCTCACGCAGCAGGTCATAATCGGTGACCCAGCTGCGCACCTCCACATCACCCGTGTACCACGTGACCAGACCATCGTGAGAAGTCCAGCTCTGCTGCTCCCGCAAAATCGTCACGTCCGTATGTTTGGCTGGACGTGTCCGCAGAGGTGTAGAGACCTGCTCGACCACAGCAATCCTTGCCGGACGCTTGCGGCTAGGTGGGTTACCCGGGCCCCCATCGCCCTCGCCCCGATCGGGACCAACGCGAGATGGCGCGTTCACGGTGGACAGCTCCAACACGTGGAACGTCTTCCCCTGGTGCACGTAGATCGCGTCGGGGAACACCTCCGAATCTGCCTTGTCCTCCGGGACCGTCCCAATCACTTCCCCGGTGCGACCATTCACGATCTGGACGTCCCCGCTGCCCCCACGGATGTCCGTCATGTCGTGCGGGCTCATATTCAAACCGTGGTTCCAATGCCACCCCGTCGGCCGCTTCCAAAGGAACCCCTGCGCCGTAAGCGCGTCCAGCAAAGATGTGTTGAGCAGGCCGAAAACACCCAGCTCATCCTCCTGTATCGGCTTCTCATACGCCGCCGCGCAAATATGAGAGGACAGGACATACGGATTCGTCAGGTCGAGGACGTTATTCTCCACCTGCGACAACGCCTCCTGCGGGTGATGCACCAAGTAGTTATCCAGGGGGTTCTCCCCGGCAATGAAGACGCTCACGCCAGAGCGCCCCGCGCGCCCAGCACGCCCCACCTGCTGCATTAAGGAGGCGCGGGAGCCGGGCCATTCACACGTTATCGTCGCGTCCAACCCAGAGATGTCTATCCCCAGTTCGAGGGCGTTGGTGGTTGCGACCGCCTGCAGCTCGCCCTCGCGCAACTGCCTCTCCAGTTCCCGACGCTCTTCGGGCAGATAGCCGCCCCGGTACGCGCTGACCCGCCCCGCCCTCACCGAGCCCATCTTCGAAAGGCGACTCTTGGTCATCTCAGACACTGCCTCGGCACCGTACCTGGATAAAACGAACGTGAGCATCCGCGCGTCGCGCTCAACGAAGGCCGCGCCCAGGTTGGCCGCCTCCGTCCACGGGCTCACACGCAACGTCGGAATCGCGTACTCCGGCGCGTATTCCGTGCCCTCCTTGCGGACCTTGGTCTTTTCCGCAGGGTGCAAAGCCGGCTGCCAGAACGCCAGCGCACGGGGTGCCGCGGGCGACCCGTCTTCCGTGACCGCCTCAATATTGGCATCCCCGATCATTCCGGCGCCCAGCACCGCGGGGTCGCGGACCGTCGCGGAAAGCATGATCACCTGCGGATTTGCTCCCAAACTGCGGGCCAGACGCAGCAGCCTTCGCATGATGAACGCAACGTGCGACCCGCTCACGCCCCTCCAGTAGTGGAGCTCATCCAAAATGATGTACTTCAGGGAGCGCAGGAACCTGGTCCAGTGGTTATGCCCGGATAGAAGGACGTGGTGGACGTAGTCGGGATTGGTGAGGACGATGTCGGCGTACGCCCTCGCCCACCTCTTCACCTCAGTTGAGGTGTCCCCGTCAGCAGGCGCGATCTGGACGGGATAGGGCAGGTCGGCGACCACTTTGTTTAGCGTATCCAACTGGTCGGCAGACAGCGCCTTGGTTGGGGCCATGTAGATGGCGGTTGGGCGCTTGCGGTAGCCGGCCAGGGATGTGTCGGTACTGGCCTTCATGAGATCCGACAGGATTGGCACCCACGCGGGGAGAGATTTTCCAGATCCCGTTCCCGTTGAGATCACAACGTTTTTCCCATGGTCGAGGGCGTCTAGCGCCCGCGCCTGGTGCGACCATAAAAGCGGGATGTTGTTGGCGCCAAACGCCTGGCTCACGGCTGGATCCACCCACTCTGGCCACGGCTCATTTTGTGCGGTGCGCCCCGGTATTTCTTCAAGGTGGACAAGGCGTTCATCCTTCTGGCCTACCGTCAGCAGGTAGGAGAGCAGAGTGTTCGGATCAGCCGCTTTCAATGAATCTGGTCCATCCGTTCCATGGCCCACTTGACATACTCAATGGCGTCGCAGCAACTGCCCAGAGCCTGATGGACTTCGTCTTGGAGCTGCATGTCGGACAGGCCGTGGCGGCAGGAGCTGATCATGTCAGCCACCACTTGGAAGGAGTCTGCCGGCCGCTCTCTCCAATACACGGTCGGGAAAAAATGGTCGTGGTTCCAAGCATTCACGGCGGAGAAGAGCGCGTACTGTGTTGCCTCCACCAGCGGCACGGTTTCCCACATGGAACGTATCGATATGTAGTTCCCGGCCCCCACCAAGTTGAATGCAAAATCTTCCCCGCAGTGGGAAAAGCGCGCACCATTATGTACCTGCCGCACTGGCTCACCCAGCGCATCCTCCAACGCCGTTGCGACACGCTCCGGGGTCACCGTGTAGGGCGTGTCGGCGTCCCCGGAAACAACGTGTAGGTCAGTTTTCATGAATGTCCTCCAGCGTGACTGTTGCCTCTAAGTCACTGAAGAAGGAATAGAGGACGTGGACCGCTTCCTCACAAAACGCAGAGAACTGCACTTCGGAAAGCCCGCTTCTTACCAGCCGAGACATTTCCGCACTGACCGTGTAGGTCCTCCCATCGTCAATCTTCTCTATATATGCTTTTGGCGAAACTTTCTTCCGATTGGAGTCATTCACCAGTTTGCTCAGCCGTTTGAATGCATCTATCCCAACAAATTCCCGGGCTGAAGTCGCCTTGAAGTGCAGGATGTGAGGGGCGTTTAGGTCGGCGGTGAGGACGTGGGTGGGGGTAGCGACCATCCAGGTGCCACTGGAAGAAACTTCAACGTCTAGGTGCTGGGTGTCCAAGGCGCCCCGAATCCGTTGCATACTTACAGGACGCAACTTCCTCATGATCCCTCCGCTTGGACTAGGTCTATTCACACTAGCCCTCCAGCGCCGCGCATGGGAGATATAAGGGATTCGCGTGAGAATAGGAGTAGTTGTGAGCGCTAAGAGGAGGGGCGGCGGACCTGCTGACAGGTTCGCGCAGCGGGTCCTTCGTCGCAGGGTGCGCACAGGCGCGGGCGCAGCGCTAGCCGTGGTCCTACTGGCTGCCTTCTCCCTGTACACGGTTGTGGGCCAGAGCGTTGACACCCTTGTGATGTACGCATTTGCCGCACACCTGCCGTTCTTGAAGGTCCTGGATTTCCTTCTCCACACCTTGGTCTCCACCCCCGCCCTTCTGTTCGTCACCGCGGTAATGGCCGTGGCCATCGTAATTCGGCGAAGATTTGCGCTCTTTTGGAGGGTGGCTGCCGTCCTGGTCCTTGCCAATGGAACAACGCAGCTTCTGAAAATGGCCCTGATCCGACCAAACCTCGGGGTTGGGCATCCACTTGCGAACTCCTACCCATCGGGTCACGTCACGCTGGTTGCGTCGATAATGCTGGTCTTGGTGGCGGCCGTTCCGCCCAGGTACAGGACCGCGACGGCCATTTTTGGCTGGGCTCTGACGACTGTAGTTGGGATGACCGTCATGGGTTTGGGGTGGCATCGCCTCTCAGATGTTTTGGGTGCGGTCCTTGTTGCGTTTGCGTTCGCAGTCGCCATATTGCCGTCGGAATGGGACGCGCGCGGACGCCATCGTTCCGCTTCGGCAGGGGCGTGGGCGTGGGCAGGTGCGGTAGTGGGTGGCGCCCTCCTCCCGTTTGTTTTGTGGGGGTCGAGGGCGGTTTTGGTTAGTCCAACAGCCGCGATTACGCTTCAAATGGCGGCGGGGCCAGCTAGCGTTGGGTGGGGCCTGATTGCGTCCGGAACACTGCTGACCGGTGCGGTCGCGGGCCTGGGTTTCGTTGGGGTTGCCCACCTGCGCGGCCGATAATACACGAATACACGGCACCGGACTTTCGTCCTATCAATGCGTGTCCAGCTTGTGATCACTTGGGGTTCAAAACACTGTATCTAGTACTCAAGGGCGTGTCGCACCACAACATGTAGTGTCCTTGTGCCGCACAATGTACAAGGCTTCAACGGGATAAAACCCGCTAACACCCACAAATATCCCAGCGGATCAACCTGCGCGTGCGCGGGCGGTCAGGAAGAAGAGAGTGTGATGACGCAGTTCGATGTCGACGCAATCGCAACGATTGATGAGTATTTGGGTAGGTCAGACTGGCGTGTTAACGCCAATGCCAACCAGGGCTACTCTCTTGGGGGAATGATCCTGAACGCCGCGGGCAAAATGGTCGCTAACTACTGGTTGGAGAAGTGTTACGCACCTGAGGCATCGGTCGCGCACCGTAGCGGCGCGCTGCATATCCACGACCTCGACATGTTCTCCGGCTACTGCGCGGGCTGGTCGCTACGGCGGCTCCTAGAGGAAGGTTTCAACGGTGTTCCGGGTGCCATCGCGTCGACCCCTCCGAAGCATTTCTCATCCGCTGCCGGCCAGATTGTGAACTTCCTGGGAACCCTCCAAAATGAGTGGGCAGGCGCGCAGGCCTTTTCGTCCTTCGACACATACATGGCGCCCTTTGTCCGTTTGGACAACATGGATCTGGATGAGATTCGCCAGAACATGCAGGAACTTATCTTCAACCTCAACGTGCCAAGTCGGTGGGGAAGCCAGTGCCCATTTACGAACCTCACATTTGACTGGACGTGCCCGCCCGACCTGGCCGACCAGTACCCCCTGATTGGTGGGGAAGTATGCGACTTTACCTACGGTGACCTGCAGCCGGAAATGGACCTGATCAACCAGGCATTCATGGAGGTCATGGAGGGTGGGGACAGTGAGGGGCGTGTTTTCACGTTCCCCATTCCGACCTACAACATGACGAAAGACTTCGACTGGGACAGCCCGAACGCGGACAGGTTGTTCTCCATGACCGCAAAATACGGGTTGCCCTACTTCCAGAACTTCATCAACTCCGACTTGGACCCCGGCATGATCCGCTCCATGTGCTGCCGCCTCCAGCTGGATCTGCGTGAGCTTTTGAAGCGTGGCAACGGGCTGTTTGGGTCGGCGGAGCTCACGGGGTCAGTCGGGGTTGTGACCATCAATATGGCTCGGCTGGGATATGAGTACGCGGGGGACATGGACGCCCTCGTAAAGGAAATGGACCGCCTGATTGACGTGGCATCCGCGACGTTGGAGACGAAGCGTGAGGTGATCCAGCAGCAGATGGATGGTGGGCTCTTCCCGTTCACCAGGCACTACCTGGGCACATTGGATAACCACTTCTCCACCATTGGGATCAACGGAATGAATGAGGCGATCCGCAACTACTCCGGTGATGAGTTCGATATCGCGGATCCGCGTGGTCACCAAATGGCAGTGGATCTGCTGGACCACATCCGTGACCGAATGGTTGAGCTGCAGGAAGCAACCGGGCACATGTACAACCTGGAGGCTACGCCCGCGGAGGGAACGACGTACCGTTTCGCTAAGGAAGACAGGAAGCACTACCCGGATATCCTCCAGGCGGGCACGGACGATCAGCCGTACTACACGAACTCTTCCCAGCTGCCCGTGGGGTACACGGATGATCCGTTCCAGGCACTTACCGAACAAGAAGAGCTGCAGGGTAAGTACACCGGAGGCACGGTGCTCCACCTGTACATGGGGGAGCGGATGAGCAGTGGAGAGGCCTGTAAAGAGATGGTCCGCAGGTCCCTCACGATGTTCCGCGTCCCCTACATCACGATTACTCCAACGTTCTCCATTTGCCCCAGGCACGGATACCTGGAAGGGGAGCAGCCCACCTGCCCGAAGTGTGCGGCCCAGTTCCCAGACAGCGAACCGCAGGAGTGTGAGGTGTGGACGCGGGTGATGGGATACTTCCGTCCGGTGGCTTCCTTCAACATTGGTAAGAAGGGTGAGCACGCGGAGCGCCTGCCGTTCAAGGAAGTCGCTTTTGCCAACTAATGATCTGAACATTGCCGGGCTGGTGCCGTTTTCTTCGGTGGACTGGCCCGGCAAACTTGCCGCCGTTGCGTTCCTGCAGGGCTGTCCGTGGCGGTGCCCGTACTGCCATAACGCCCAGATACTGGATCCGCGCGTGCGCGGAAGCGTCGCCTGGACGGAGGTTCTTGACCTTTTACGGTCCAGGCGGGGCCTCTTGGATGGGATCGTGTTTTCGGGCGGTGAAGCGCTGATGCAGGCGGGTTCCGGAGCCTTAGGTGCCGCGATGCTTCAGGCCAAAGATATGGGTTTCCAAGTCGGACTGCATGCGGGTGGGGCTTACCCGTCGGGACTGAAGGCGTTGCTGGAAGGTGGCTTAGTTGACTGGGTCGGCCTAGACATAAAGGCGTTGCCGGAAGACTACCCACTGGCGACGGGACGCCCCGGTGGCGGTAGGAAGGCAACGGAATCTTTGGACGCCCTCGTATCGCACCGCGAAGTGGACCATGAGGTCCGCCTGACACTGTGGCCGGGCTTGGTGGCGGCAAAGGTCGGATCGGATTCCATGCCGGAGGCAATGGTCGCCTACGCGGCGGAGGTGGCTGCTTGGGTAGCGGGGCGCGGGGGCCAGAACTTCGCGCTTCAGCGCTACCGGGTACCCCAGGGAGCGACGGACGTAACCCCCGAAGTGGGGTGGGATGACGCGGACGCCTACGCGGCAATGAGCGGATTGGGTTTTCAAACACTTACGGTCAGATAGCGAACGGTAAGCTGTGTTCATGTTGCCTTTCCTACTGGTGTCTACACGCCCTGAAGAAGAAGCCCTTGACAGCGAATATCAGGCCTACCTGACTGCCTCCGGCCTCGACCGCGAACAGTTGCAGTTGGCGGAATTCGACCTACTGGGACTGCCCCCCATCGATTCCGCGCAGTATTCCGGGGTTTTCGTGGCGGGGTCGCCGTATGGTACGTCCTCACCTGACGGATACGTGTCCCCAACCCAGCAGAGCGTGCGTGATGAACTGAAGGAACTGTTCTCCCAGTTGCTTGACGCTGGCTGTCCCATCATGGCCACTGGCACGTCCATGACCATCCTGGCGGAACTGCTGGGTGCGAAAGTTAGTGACGAAAACGCCGAATACGCGGAAGTCATTGAGGTTGAGTTGGTCACCGATGCGAAGGACGACGCGATCTTTGGTGAACTACCCAACGTGTTCTTGGCGTACACGAACCACAGTGATGCGGTAGATGAGTTGCCTGATGGTGCTACCCGCTTGGCGCGCGCTTTGGATGCTCCCGTGCAGGCTTTCCGTTATGGGCAGAGCGTGTACGGGGTCCAGTTCAACCCGGAGTTGGACGCGGAAGCAATTGATTCACAAGCCAGGGCGTTTGAGGATTCCGGTGACACCGGATTTGGTGACGTTGAGGCCCTGGTGGCTGCCGGACGCCACTCAGCGGGTGAGCATGAGGGCGCCGGGGTCATATCTGGCTTTGTCCGCGTGTTCGCGTCCGAATAGTCCTGGGAAAGTTTTAGTCCCAGGGGAAGTTTTCCGGAGCGATCGGCCCGTCTGTCCCGATGAGGTACCCGCCGCGGGATATGCCAAAACCGACGCCGCTCACGGTGTTCCAGCACGCGATTCCGTATTCGCTTGACCGGCACGCAGTGTTGCCGTCCACCGCGTAGTCACCGTAGGAAAGTGTGGTGGCGCCAGTCGCGTTGACCGCGGCCGTAGCGCAGTTTACGCCGGCTTCGGTGGCGTTCGCAGTGATCGTCAGTGGGCCCGCGCCACAGCTCTGCATGTCGTCACCCGTGAACTCATAGGAGTTGATGGTGCATGAGACGGCATCTTCACTCAGTTCACACGCGATATTCCCGCTGGGGGATACGAACAGACTCAGTTCGAGGGCGTTGTCGTCCGCCGGGTACATGACGGGGGAGACCGCGTCCTGGCCAGCGGTGTCCGCGGAAGCACCAGCGGTCTCTTCGCTGGCTGTGTCCGCCGCGACGCCCTCGCCCCGATCCTGCTGGGACGGTCCAGCGAAGACTTTGAGCGCAATGAAGGCCACGACCGCGACGGCTAGGACGGTGAGGAGTATGGCAATGATGAGGGCGCTGTGCGACTTTTTGGCGGGGACGGGTTGGGTGAGCGCTTCGGTGCCGGTTGACGACGTGGCGCCTTGCGGAACGATGGGCGCCTGTGCCTCCTGGGGAACGACGGGCGAGGGCGTGGCACTGTCCGCGTATTCACGCCCCATCACGGATACCCTCTTGGGGCCGTGGATCTGCTGACTTGCGGCGCCACGCTGCGCCAACGCAACGTTTATGGAAGGATCGTTGAGGCTGCCTAACCACGCAACAAGCGCCGGATACGCTGCCGGGTTCATCGCAATAAGGGGACGAAGACGCGGGTAGTTATTCGCCAGTTCCTGCAGCCGCGCAGGCGGAGTTTGCGGGCTGGACGCCTCCCTGTCCAAATCTTGCATCTACCTGGGTCCTCTACTGCGCGTACTATCGTCTCCCTATAGTGGATTACGACGCTTGCTAAACCCAATTACGCGGCGCGAATTGTGACCTTAACGGCTATTCTTAGCCGATATCTGCGCGCCAACGGGTGAAGTAAGCGATCATCACCAAGACCACTCCGTAGGTTGCAAGCACCAGGCCAGCCACCCACCAACTCAACGCTGTTCCCGCGTTTATCTGCATTGCCGTGTAGATGCTCTCCCCAACAAAAGTGTCCGACACCGATCCGGGCAGGAAGCGTGTTATGGATGCGGCGGTGTCACTAAACAGACCACCCATCCGTGCGATTGGCTCAATGAATTGCGTGAAGGCTATGACCGCGACGATTGCTCCGGCCTGGCTCCGGATCAGTGCGCCTAGGCCGACGCCGATTATTGCCCACAGAGCCATTGCGATCACGGAACGCAAGAACATGGCCCAGGTAGCGCCGGCAGTCAGGCCGGTATCCATCCCGGCTGCCATGAAGAAAAAGACTGAGCTGAACACCGCGGCGGCGACGGCTGCAACTCCGTAGCCAGCCCCCAGCCCGGCTTGCACCAGGACTTTCGCTCCAAGAACGGGCCCGCGGCGCCCCACCGACGTGAAAGTAGGGGTCATCGTGTGGTTACGGTATTCAGTCGTCACTGACATCGCACCCACCAGCACCGGGAACAGGTACCCCATTGCCGAGCCCAGCGAATAGATGATCAGCGCAGGCGACTCACTGGGTACCTCACCTGGATCTCCAATGAGTTCGCTGAAGACCAAGCCCAAGAGCGCGCCTGTGAACGCGATGTAGAGCACCATGATCAGGCCAATAATCCACCACATGCGGGTGGTGAAGACCTTCAGCCACTCCGCCTTGGTCGCCCCAACAAAACGGCTCATTGGGATCCTCCGACCATGGAAAGGAACAGATCTTCTAAGCCCGTCTTCTCTTCGGACAGATGGGTTAGCGGGACGCCAGCAATGAGCGCGACCGCCCCCACATCTTGCGCGGTAACCCCGCTGACACTCAGGGCACCGTTGGTGGTGCTGCCCGATACTTGCATTCGGGCCGCGTGGAGTGCCTCAGCCAGTAGCGCCTTGTCCTCAGCATCAACTCTTACAAGGCGGCCGCTTCTTGATTCCAGCTCCTCAACCGCGCCGGAGGCGACCATGTGGCCCTTGTCGATGATCACGATGTCGTGTGCCATCTGTTGGATTTCCCCAAGCAAGTGGGAGGAGAGGAATACCGTCCGGCCTTCGTCTGCTAGGCCCCGCAGAAATGTGCGTAGCCAAGAGATTCCCTCAGGGTCCAGCCCATTGGCGGGTTCATCAAGAATCAGCACCGACGGGTTTCCCAAAAGAGCTGCAGCCAGCCCCAGGCGTTGGCGCATCCCCAACGAATACCCGCCAACGCGACGTTTAGCATCCTTCTGAAGACCAACAAGCTCCAGCAGGTCCCAGATAGGCGCGGAAGTCAGCCCGCTGCCTGCAGCTATAACCCGGAGGTGATCGACTCCCGTGCGACCAGGTGAGAAGGCATCAGACGACAGGTGAGACCCAACTACTTTCAGAGGAGACTGCAAATCCCCGTAAACTTTGCCGCCGATGGTAGCAGTCCCAGCGGTCGGCCGAACCAGCCCCAGCAACATCCGCAGTGTCGTGGTCTTTCCCGCTCCGTTCGGACCCAAGAAGCCTGTCACGCGTCCTGGAAGAACCACGAAGCTCAGATCTTGGACGGCTTTGACGGCCCCGTAGTTTTTGCTCAGGTTACTGATGTTTAGCTGTTGACCTAGCATGCGGCTTACCCGTGCATTCCTATTCCTCAGATTGAGTGTCACCAGACTGGCCGGATTGCTGGCCAGATTGGGGTAGAGGCGGGATTTCGCCTAACTGGAGGCACCCGCTAAGGGGGATCAGCCCGGACCGTGAGGAAGCCAATGTCTCCCGTTCCTCTTCCGGCACCAGCCCGTCGTAGCTACTTCCAAGTAGGACAGTAAGTGTCGCGTCTTCCTCCCCCGACAACACGATGCGCACCTCACCGTTGAAGTACCGCGCCAGACTGTAGGCCGCGTCAACTCCGTTCGGGCCGGCCTCTATTCGCGCAATTCCGTGAAATGGACTTGAGTTGTCCGTGCTGAGAATCGTGTAGCCAACTTCCTCAAGTGATGCCGCCACGGAACCGGCCAACCCTGAGGTCGAGGTCGTATTGAGTACGCGCAACCCCACTCCGTCAGGGCTACTTGCCCGCGCGCCGGGGGTTGGACAGGGGACATCTCCGACTTCCGCGAACGTTTCTTTCTTGGAGAACTCATCCCCAAACGGAATGTGCAGCACGCCGGTTATCCCTAGGAAGCCCAACGCAAACACGGCAATCATGGCGATGATCGCGGAGCCGAACACTACGGTTTGGCTACGCGTGCGGGCGGCCCTGTACTCTTCCCTGGGCGTACGGAAGTTGCCGGGATTCACGCCCGTGGGGTACTCAGACCCGTCTGGGTACTGTGGAGATCGGGGGTCAGTCACGACTCTAACTTACCCGAATCCGCGCCCAAAACACGTCTGCTCTCGCCCGTGCCCTGAGTAATTCTGCACAGTCGCACAGATCTGCGCGGACACGAAGTTGACCCCACCATCCGCCGCTACTCTCCGATTGGACGGGTGTCCTGGTCGGGAATTCCGTCCTCGTTCATATCGTCAGAACGCGGTTTCTTAGCGTCATGACGCAACGCAATGGCGCCAAGCGTCGCAGCGATGAAAGTGCCTATGAGCACGCCCATCTTCGCGCCCGCCAAGGCGTCATGGCCTTCGAAAGATAGCTCCGCGATGAGGAGTGAGACAGTGAAGCCCATGCCCGTCAGCAAACCCACCGGCACCAGGTCGCGAAGACCGATTGCGTCGGGGAGTCGCAGAGGGGTCAGTTTAGTGGTGAGCGCGGCAGTGCCCATGACACCGATGAACTTTCCAACGACGAGGGCGATGGCGACAGCGAAGAACGCCGGCTCCCCAAAGATCCCTCCACCTCCATCATTGTCAACGAAGGTAACGCCCGCTGCGAAGAAAGCGAAAACCGGCAGAACTATTCCTGCCGACAGTGGGTTGAGCGCGTCGACTATGGCTTCGGCACGGTCCACCCGCTCACCGCGGATCGGGCGCGCCGGAACGGTGAGACCCATGGCGACCCCCGCGATTGTGGCGTGAACGCCGGACTCATGCATGAACAGCCAGGCGCCCACGAAGATCAACATGAGGAGCAGGGTGTGGATCTTCCTGAACCGCACTGCGAATGCAAAGATCGCTACAAAGGCGATGGAGCCCGCCAGGTATGCAAAGTTGACGCCGCTGCTGTAGAACGCGGCGATGATGATGATTGCTAAGAGGTCATCCACGACGGCCAGCGTTAGCAGGAAGGTGCGTAGCGCTCTTGGGAGCCCCTTCCCGAATACTGCCAACACCCCCACTGCGAACGCAATGTCCGTTGCTGAGGGGATTGCCCATCCGTGTAGCGAGGACGAATCACCGCTAATCAGGATGACCGTCACAAAGACCGTCGCGGGAACGACTATGCCGCCCACCGCCGCGATCATGGGGACAGCGGCTTCCCGGGGATTGGAAAGGTTCCCTACGACCAGCTCCCGCTTGAGCTCCATACCGACGACGAAGAAGAAGATTGCAAGGACGCCATCTGCCGCCCAGGTTGCCAGCGACAGGTCTAGGTGAAGGTCGGCCGGGCCGATGGTGATTGCAGAGAGCGCCTGGTACGACTCCCGCCACGGGGAGTTCGCCCACACAAGCGCGATCGCGGCTGCAATCAGGAGGAGGATACCTCCGGTTGTCTCTTTGGTGACCCAGTCCGAAAGTCGGGTGAGGAAGCTCTTGGGTTCAGTCTCATTTGTCTTCATAGCGTTATTGATTGTGCCCCATTCTCAGCGGCCTTGGGACCAGATACTGCTAGATGGTTTTTGTTTCGCTGTGGCGGTCGGTTTGTGAGCGTAAAGTTCAGACATGAACAGGATTTCACTGAAGAACATGGCGGCGGTGGCCGCGTCCCTGCTTCTCGTTACGTCTCTGGGTGCGTGCTCATCCGGAGGGGACAAATCGTCAGACTCAAATGAAGCGTTGCCGCCGGTGTTGGTGGCCCCGTCGGAGCTGGCTGGAAACACTTTTGAGGTAACAAAAGAACAGCCGCTGGTCATCAACGTTGAGGACCCTGCTGAAGTTGAAGCATGGTCAGGGGACGTTGAGGCTGCGGCGGTCGCGGTATTCACACCCGGATACGATGACGGGAGTGCCCAGTACAATCCCAGTTTTGAAGCCGTCGGTAGCGGGGAGACTGATGCTTGGGTGACCTCTCCAGACGGCGAACTGATGGAGTTTACAATCAAGGTGCCGTGAGGTGAAGAACGCGGGCTGCCATAGCCTGGATGCGTGATTCATCGCCAACCAGGATGATGTACTCCGTGTTCCTGGTGTGGCTGACCTTGCCGACCTTGTTACCGTCGGGGTCATAGATGCCGATTTTCGCGCCAACATACCGTTTGAAGTCGAAGGACAGGACCTCCACGGCCTCCCCTCGACCTTCACACATGGCGACCAGCTGCTCTAGGGGAACGTAGCCTTCGTTGTTGAAGCTAAGCACCAGCGTTTCGGCGTTAGTACGATTGATGACTTTTTCAAGTGCGATCGGCATTTCGCGCTTGCGGTTGAAAACGCTCTTCGTTTCGTTGTCTCTGGAGTCGATGCGCTTGCACGCAATCCCGTAGTGTTCCGGGGCGTCCCAGCGGACTAGGGTTTCCCAGATGTGGTAGTTGGTGAAGTACCGGTGTTGGTTGTAAGGCGGATCCAGGTACGCAAGGTCGACCCGCGGCAGTTCATCAACCAGTTGCGTTGCGTCTCCCCGAATCGCCTTCCCGGTCCCGGGCGTGAGTTCGGGGACCTTTAGTTCGAGGTCGCGGTTTGCCCTAGGCGCCCACTTTTTGAGGTATGCCATCTGGAGTCCCACGGTGGAGTCAACGGCGTCCGTGGCCTCCATCAGGCTGGTTAGGAGGACGGGACGCATCCAACTGTCGCCGTAGAACTGGTCGATTCCATCCCGAATCGCGTCTACGCGCATCCCGTTCTTCGGTTGGAAGTAGCGGCTGCGTTCACAGAAGGTCTCCGTGAAGTACCCACGTTTGGCGGGTAGAGAGGAGAGATGGTCGAGGGCGTCGCGAATCTCCCCGTAATCCGCCTTCGTCGCATCCAGCTCTACGTAGCATTGGCCCAGGACTTCCGAGTACGTCGCCGTGTCCACCGCCGTCGTGTGTATCCCGCGTCGGCAAAATTCTTGAGCAACCCTTGTGGTTCCGGTGAAGAGGTCGAGGGCGGTGCTTGCCCCGCTTTCCTCCGCGAGCGCACCCAGCGCAGGCACTAATAGGCGTTTGGAGCCTAAGTACTTAATCATCGCCCTCGTTCTTGTGGAAGTTGGTTGACGGATGGGGGAGCGTCACGGGTGGTCTCGATCATGTTAGAGCACAGGTAGTTTAGGTCGGTGCGCGGCTTGGCCCCGACCTCGACAACCCTTAGCTGGGGTCTGAGTCGGTTCCCCGGTTCTTTGGGTGAAGAAACCCGAGCTTTCCAGAGCCTGGGTGGGTCTGAGCATTCGGCGGCAGTGGCGGCAGTGGCCGACTATCCAAGGGAATGATCTGCGTCAGGTCGTTAACGACCCAGGTCGGACGAATTTCAGGACCAGCGGCGACCACCTGCGGCATCGAAGTATCGCCGGTCAGAGTCACGGCGCTGTCAGTGCCGGCATTGTGTGCAACTTGGATATCGGTTTCGAACGTATCGCCGACCATGAGCGCATCTGCAGGTGAAATCCCCAGCTTCGCCAGTTCGGCAAGCAGCATCGTCGGGTTTGGCTTCCCGATGACCTCCTGGCATTTGACGTTGGCGCTCTGTTCAATTGCGGCAATGACGAATCCGGTGTCGGGAAGTGCGGTTCCCGGACCTGTCGGTCCGTGTCGGTCGGGGTTTGTAGCGATCAGAATCGGCTGCTTGTACTGGTAGAACGCGGTGAATGCTTTGGAAAGTTCCGGGTAGGAGAAATGGTGGTCGCAAGATGCGATGACGATGTCCATCTCCGCGGGGTCGTCGGTCACTGTGACTTCGTTGAGTTCAAGATTCTTCTTCAGGTCAGGCGCACCCATTGGGAACACCTTGGCTGTTGGGTACTTGTGAGCGATCCATGCTGAGGTCGCTTCAATAGTTGTGAGAATCTCTTCGCCGTCGCATTCGATGCCCAGTTTCCTTAGGCGCCGGACGTGTCCCAGATTGTCCGTGGTCGACTCATTCGATAGGAACCGCACGATCTTCTTCTTGGCGCGGAGGACTTCCAGGCACTCAAGGACTCCCGGAATGATGGTGTCACCCAGTGCAAGGGTTCCATCAATGTCGAAGAAATAGGCTTCATACCAGCGGTCCGGCGTCATGTTTCCTCTTCTCTCCAAGACTCTCCAGTGAGGGATTGAGTGTTGCGCAATCATTTTCTCATGCTTCCCCGCCGCAAGGGCTGGTAGCCCGACCAACCGCCGAGGGGATGGGCAGTTCGGTCTGCCACCGAGGGGACTGGTAGCTCGATCAGTCGCCGTAGCGTCTGGGTACTCCGCGTTCCTCGATCACCCGCCACTCGATCACATCCCGACAGGGCACTGCTGCACATCCCGACAGGGCGCTGCTGCACATCCCGACAGGGCGCTGTTGGAA
>CAZTTD010000046.1:0-17625 GCA_964616925.1 uncultured Actinomyces sp. | reverse complement strand
TGTCTTGTAAACAGCAGGTCATCGGTTCGAGTCCGATAGGCGGCTCCATTCATGCGGGTAAGCCTCGGTTAGAGTCCCACGACCTAGGGTAAATGCGCGGCTTTACGGCTTCCACTCACCAATAACTCACCACAAACTAAACGGTGGTGAGTTTTCCTGAAGTCCCGGATGGCTTTCTACAGCGGCCAGCCCCAGGTTGTGCGACAAGCAGGAAAACAAACAACAACCAGGAAAACAACCACTGTTCTGAAACGCCCAGCCCAGTAGACACAGAGGAACAGCCAGTATCCGGGCAGTCCTAGGTATTCCCGGTACCCAATATGCCGATCAACGCTGGTTGGACACACATGGCCGAATTACCGGCGCTTCTGTCATAAAAGGGGCTGTTGATGAAATCAGTTGGCCGGGGACCGCTTAAGTTGAAGGTGAGCTGTGCCCCATACGCAGCCTGCAGCACACGGTCAACCACAGAAGTAGTCAAGATGGCACGGGAACCCCCAAGATGGCTATGCCATCTTGGCCCCTCTAGAGCCAACTTGATCCGTGCCGCACCATCTTGGCCCCTCTAGAGCCAACTTGATCCGTGCCGCACCATCTCGACCCCTCTAGAGCCAACTTGATCCGTGCCGCACCATCTCGACCTTGATATAGGCACCTCAAGAAGACTTCCAAGTCCATCCCACCAGTTAGCCCGGCGCCGCTGGTGATGACGCATTAGCCAGCCGTGGATTATCGTGCATCGTGTGGCCTCCACCGGACCCCTTTGTAAAGCGCCCGTTTACGCGCAGGCATGTCATCTTCCATTTTCATCCGGTCACGTCGCGCACTTCCTGACCTCGCGTTTTATGCTTGGAAGATGGTTTGGTTAATTCTTTTGCTCATCCTGTGGGTCATCTTGGCTATCACGGGCTTCGTAATCAAGGGCCTAATGTGGCTCGCTTGGGTCGCAATGATCCTGGTGGCGATAACTTTGGTCGTCGGATTCGTGGCGGGGCTCTTCACCGGCAGCGACTGAAGCCGTGGGTTGAGCCCCTCGGCAGCGACGGAGCCCAGCGGCGGCCGCTGTGCCTCACTGAAGGTGCCCAGGTTTCACCTGGGGACGACTAGGCTCCTCAGACCCCGTTAAGAACGGGATCCCCGGACCCTGTTGAGTACAGGATTTGAAGGCTGACTCGCTTTAGGTCGTTCCAGGGACGGCGCGGTAAGACCCCACGTGAGGACCTACGCACGCGTCACGTTCTGCCGCAGCTTTGCCGCGGCCAAAAAGCCAATGCTCAAGAATGCGGCCGCCGCCAACAATGCAATCCTGGTCGCATCAGCGAATCCATCCGCCAATGCGCCCACGATGGCCGGCGTTTGCTCCCCAAATGCGCCCTCGACCCCCTCCATACGCAACTGCGTGATTGTGGTCCCAGCGGACTGAAGGGTCGCCTGAGAAAGCGGGCCGCTCACAGACGGTTCCATCCCGATTTTGGCGAGGGCGTCTGGCAGAGTCTTCGCCAACGCCGTCGCCAACACCGCGCCAGAGAACGCGGTGCCCAAGGCCGCCCCGACCTGACGCACCGTGCTCTGCGTTGCAGACGCAGTCCCCGAAACCTCCACGGGAACATCCGCAAGGACCGTCCCCGTGAGCTGCGCGGAAGCCAACCCAAGCCCCAAGCCATAAGCCGCAAGCGGTAGCGCAATCACCCACCCGGGTGTCGCACCCTTAGCCAACAGCGCAAGCGCCAAAGCACCCGCGACCTCCAACGAAAGCCCTAGGAGAACCGTCCCGGGCGCACCGAACTTGCCGGCCACGTGACGTGCGGCAGCGCCAGAGAGGAACGCTCCAAGCGCCATCGCCGCCAAAATCAACCCGGCCCCAATCACGTCCAAGCCCAAGACGTTCACCAGGTAAAGCGGGAGCACGAAAAGCAGCGCGAACTCCCCCACTGCCACCATCGCAGCGGTCACGTTCCCCCATGAGAAAGACGCGATAGAGAAAAGGTCCAAATCCAAAAGCGCGGATCGGTTCACCTTCTTCCTGTGTCTCTCCCACACGACGAAGAGCACAAGGGCCAGAGCAGAAACCGCCAACATCACCGGAACAATAGACACCGGCGCGGTCTGCGGCCACGTCCACCCGAATAGAGAAAGGTCGTCTTGGGCTTTCCACCAGCCCAGGTCGGGACCCTCGATGACCGCGAACACCAGCGTGCCCATCCCGATAGCGCTCAGCATGGCACCATCAACGTCAGCGCCACGCTTCTTCACCCCGCCGCGGGTTTCAGGCACCACCGCAATCGCCACACCCGCTACAACCGCGCCAATCGGAAGATTCACCAGGAAAATCCAGTGCCAAGAAACCCACTGCGTCAGCGCGCCACCAGCCAGCGGGCCAATCGCAGCGGCACCGGAGATAACCGCACCCCATACGCCGAACGCCGCCGCACGGTACCTACCCCTAAACACCGCATTGACCGTCGAAAGTGTCGACGGCATGATGAGCGCCGCGCCCACAGCCTGGACCGCCCTCGCCCCGATGAGAACCGCGGATCCGGGAGCGCTGGCAGCCATGAGACTGCCCGCCACAAACACGACTATCCCAGCCAAAAACAGCCGTTTACGTCCCCAGCGGTCAGCCAGTCTCCCCGTCGACAGAAGCAGCGCGGCAAGCACCACCGCATACAGGCTATTCACCCACTGCGCGTCCGTCAGATCCATGCCAAGGTCCTGGATCATCACCGGCAGCGCCACACTGACGATGGTGCCGTCGAGGACGATCAGCCCCAACCCCGTCGCCAGCACCGCCAGCGCGGCCCAGTCTTTCCGCGTCGGCACGTGGACCGAGCTCTCTTCAGACGCAGTCATGGTGTCCTCCAAGGGCAGTGGGATTGTCGAAAGGCCCCCGACGTGGCATCAGCGCGCCCCGATGGGCGGCTAGCCCCGCTCACGGTGCCTATCGAGGAAATCCAGGAACGTCTGATACCAAACCTGGGCGTTGCCGGGCTTCAAGATCCAGTGCCCCTCATCCGGGTAGTACAGGTACTGGTGGTCCAGATCGGGGCTGGTCCGCTGCAGGTCAAACCAGAGTTCCAGTCCCTGAGAGATCGGAACCCGGTAGTCCTTGTCACCGTGAATCACCAGCATCGGGACCCTAATCTGGTCAACGAACCGGTGCGGGGACCACAGTTCGACTTGGGGTGCGCCGCCGGCCTTACCGCCCTCGACCGGCCCCATCATCCACCGATACCACGAGCCATTATCGGTAGTGCGCCCCATCGACTCAATGTTCCAAAGGGAAGCGTGCGTGACGATCGCGTTGAAGCGGTCCGCCGTGTGCGTCGCCACCCAGTTCGCCATGTAGCCGCCGTAGGAGCCACCTGCAAACAGTTGTCTACTTGCGTCTATGTCTTCCCGAGCAACCGTCGCGTCCGTGAGCGCCATGATGTCGGTGAAGGGCTCGTCACCAATGGAATCGTGGCCGCGCGCCAGAAGCTCCGCCCCGTATCCCGTCGAAATACCCGGGTCAGGAAGCAGGACCGCGTAGCCACGTGCCGCGAAAACCCACGGGTTCCAGCGCCACGTCCAGTCATTCCACGACCCCCACGGGCCGCCGTGCGCGAAGACGACCAGCGGATGCGGACCGTCGCCTTCGGGCAGCACCAGCCACGCACGTAGCGCGGTTCCGTCCTGCGCGACCGTCTCCACTTCCTCAAGTCTGCCGGGCAGGTCGAGGGCGGGCGCAAGCCGCGGACCAAGTCTCACCTCTCCGGTAGCGGGGTCGATGTAGACGACCTCCGCGGGACTTGCAATCCCCGACCTCAACGCCACGAGCTCCTCACCCGACCAGCACAAACTCCCGTACGCATAGTCGTCGTCCGGGGTGATTAGGGTGGCGGAACCGTCGTCCTCGACCCGAAAAACGCCCCCGCGCCCACGCCGATCCGCGGTGACGTAGACGCGGGCGTCACCGCCAATAATCAGCGAGGACCACGGCTCCTCCGTCAGCAAAGTGAACGCGCGCGTCGCAAGATTCAGCCGGAAAGTGGTCTCCTGGACGGTCTGGTTGGGAAGTGGCGGAATTTCGCTTCCAACGACGCCCCAGCGGGAATTCGGGGCGAGGGCGACGGCAGAAATGTCCGCCCCTTCTTCAGCGCGCAGCAACTCTGGCGCGGCGCCACCGGTGAGGTCCAGCCGCCAGACTTGACTATGGGTCACGATTTCCTGCCGCCGTGAGATCGTGGCGAGGACGAACGTGCCATCAGGACTCACAACCGCGCCAGCTAGGTCCCACTGGTGGGCGTCTTCGGGGGCGGGCGGCAGCGGGACTTCCGTCAACGTCAACTCGCCCGCCTTGGAGGACGCATCAATCGGCTTGTCTAGGGATGGAAGCGGCGAGGCAAACAGACGACTCTTCCCCTGCCCATAATCGCGGTTCCAAAACCTGGTGGGGTAGCGCTCATGCAGAACCGCACTGACCTTGCCGTCTTGGCGGCGTTTCGCCTGCTCGGAGGAGCGCGCCAAAAGCGCACCCGCTGGCCCGTCGTAGCGCGCAGTCGCATCAGCCGGATCGGCATCGCGCCCACCGGCGTAGCCTACGCCGGCGTCGCTGTCAACGGAGTTTGCCCCGCCCTCGCCTGCCCCGTCCACCCCGCCCTCGCCATCACTGGGAAGCACGTTCAACGTGAGGAGGAGGTTCGTCGACGTGGCGGCCAGCGACTCTATCCCGCCGTGGTAGCGGAAGATCTCCCGCGCCTCGCCCTTGGGCGGGAGCATCCAGATGGCGTCGCCCTTCTTTTCGGCGCCCGGGTCTTCGCGTGAGAAATACACTTCGCCACGCTCCCCAACCGCCAGGAGGGTCGCCGACTTGGCACCGTGCGTCAGTTGGCGCGCGCCATCAGCGTGGATTTCAAAGAGCTGGTCAACGAATGCGGCTCCGTCCTCGTCAATAGTGCGGCGGGTCGCAACCACCAGCCCACTTCGCGATGTTTGCAAACCCGTTACGCGCGGAGCTCGCACGAACGCGGCGGTGTCGGAAAAGATCGTCTTTGTCATGGAACTCACAGTAGCCGGGGCGGGGCGAGGGCGTCGCAATTAACGGGTCGCTCGCGTCCCTAAAATGCGGTCCGAGCGGGACTTTTGACCCCGTTAATTCCGCGCTCAGCCAACAGGGGCCTCGTTTTTGAGAGCGGAAACCACATGGCGGGCACAATTGCCCTATGGTGAACTGTCCGGTCCAATTGAGGGGTCGGTGGCTTGGTTAAGCTGCTCGACGTCCTTTTCTGACACAAGGAGACATACCGAATGTCCACCAATCTTTCGCCAGAGCTGGGCGCGTTTGTTCGTTCTGCATCTGGTAAGACTGCCGAGAATTCGACGCCAGCAGAATTTTGGGCAGGGCTTTCCAGCCTTGTCGTGAACAAGATTGCCGACAACTGGGACGCAACGACCACGCTTTACCAAAAGGGACGCCAGGAGCATTATTTCTCCGCGGAATTCCTGGAAGGTCGGGCCCTTCTGAACAACCTGGATAATCTGGGGCTGTTGGAAGAGGCTGCGGAAGCGGTTGCTGGGTACGGCCTGAATCTGTCGGACGTCCTCGATGCTGAGCACGATGCTGCACTGGGCAACGGTGGCCTCGGACGCTTGGCTGCCTGCTTCCTAGATTCTTGCGCGACCATGGATCTGCCCGTAACGGGATACGGAATCCTGTACCGGTACGGATTGTTCAAGCAGACCATTGATGACGGCTTCCAGAATGAGCATCCTGACCCTTGGATGGAAGAGGGATACCCGTTCGTTATTCGCCGCGAAGAGCAGGCGAAATACGTGAACTTTGCGGACATGCACGTCCGCGCAATCCCCTATGACATGCCCATTGTTGGGTACGGGACCAAGAACGTTAACACCCTGCGTCTTTGGAAGTCCGAACCCATTGAAGAGTTCGACTACGACGCCTTCAACTCCCAGCGTTTCACGGATGCGATCGTGGAACGTGAGCGGGTTGCAGACCTGTGTCGCGTTCTGTACCCGAACGACACCACCTATGAAGGCAAGGTCCTGCGTGTCCGCCAGCAGTACTTCTTCGTGTCTGCCTCACTGCAGACCATCGTGGAGAACTACAAGCGCGAATATGGGGATGACTTCAAGGACTTTGGGAAGTACAACTCAGTGCAGTTGAATGACACCCACCCCGTCCTCGCAATCCCAGAACTTATGCGCATCCTCATGGATGAGGAAGGGCTTGGCTGGGACGACGCATGGGCCATCGTGCAGAAGACGTTTGCCTACACAAACCACACTGTCTTGGCGGAGGCGCTTGAGACCTGGGAAGTGTCCATCTTCCAGCAGCTTTTCCCGCGCATCCTGCAGATCGTGGAAGAGATTGACCGCCGCTTCCGTGAGGAGCTGACGAAGCTTGGTGTTGACGGTGGAACCATTGAATACATGGCACCCGTCTCCAACGGTGGCGTGCACATGGCTTGGATTGCGTGCTACGCCTCCTTCTCCGTGAACGGCGTTGCCGCACTGCACACGGAAATCCTGAAGCGCGACACCCTGAAAGACTGGTATGCGCTGTGGCCAGAGCGGTTCAACAACAAGACCAACGGTGTCACGCAGCGCCGCTGGCTCAATAGTTGCAACCCCAAGTTGGCTGCGCTTCTTACGCGTGAGCTGGGCTCCGATGCCTGGGTCACCGACCTCAACCAGCTCAAGACTCTCCTGCCCAAGGTTGAAGATGACGCCTTGATGAAGGAACTGATGGAGGTCAAGCGCGACAACAAGGAACGTTTCGCCGCGTGGCTTGAGAAGAGGCAGGGTGACGTCATCCCTGTTGACGCGATTTACGACGTCCAGATCAAGCGCTTGCATGAATACAAGCGTCAGCTTTTGAACGCCATGTACATCCTTGACCTGTACTACAGGTTGAAGGACAACCCGGACATGGATGTGACACCGCGCGTGTTCATCTTCGGGGCAAAGTCCGCGCCGGGCTACCGTCGCGCGAAGGCGATCATCAAGTTCATTAACGAGGTCGGACGGATTGTGAACTCCGACCCCGCAATGAAGGGTCGCTTAGCGGTTGTGTTCGTTGAGAACTACAACGTGTCGCCGGCGGAGTACATCATTCCGGCCGCCGATGTCTCGGAACAGATTTCTACGGCAGGCAAGGAAGCATCCGGTACCTCAAATATGAAGTTCATGATGAACGGTGCGCTCACCTTGGGCACCCTTGATGGCGCAAACGTTGAGATCGTTGACTCCGTCGGGTACGACAACTCCTACATTTTCGGTGCCCGCGAAGAGGAGCTACCGGATCTGAAGGCAAACTACCGTCCTCGTGAACTGTATGAGACGGTCCCGGGCCTGAAGCGCGTCCTAGATGCGTTCGTGGACGGAACACTGAGCGATGGTGGGAATGGGGACTTCCACGATCTGCACTGGTCACTTTTGGATGGGTCCTCTTGGGAGCCTGCCGACATCTACTACCTGCTGGGTGATTTCGCGGATTACCGTGAGACCCGCGACAAGATGGCGGAAGACTACAAGGACCAGCTGGACTGGGCGCGGATGTGCTGGATCAACATCTGTGAGTCGGGGCGTTTCTCCTCTGACCGCACCATTGCCGACTACGCGGAGCAGGTCTGGAAGATCCACCCGGAGCCTGTGAAGTAACTTCGGCTAGCTTCGGCTGACTTCAGCGAATAGGCCCGCCTCAACTCTTGGTTGGGGCGGGTCTTTTTCGTGCCCGCATTCGCCGCCCGGGGCTGTTTTCGCGCCCGCGTTCCTATTCCGGACTGGTTTCGTGCCCGTATCCCTAACCCAGACTGGCCCGTAACCCCGTCGAAGGTACATTGCGGGGGCGAAGATACATACGGGGAGCAAAAAAGCCGTCAAAAACACTGTAATTTTTACCCCAGATGTACCTTCGGCCCCCTGATGTATCCTCGACACCCCTCAACCCGACGATCCCTTAGAAAGTGCGGCCACAAACCTGACTTAGACCGCTCTAGTGACCCAGAATGATGCGTCGTAACCGAAACCGGCTTTGGAAGCAGCCGCGAATGCCCTTTCCGCACCTCTTTGATGGGGTTGTGATTGGGCCTCGACCGTTAGATCGCCGTTGTCGCTTAAGGTCGCCGTTGTCACCTAGCTATAGCGGCGATCCAAGACGATAACGGCGGTCTAAGCCGCACAGGGGCCACAAGAGACCCCCAAAGAAACGCAGAACGAACTGAAGTGAGCCGAAATGAGCCGGGACGCGCCTCCAAAGCCCGGTTGGCAACAGGATCGGGCACTTCTGGCGGTACTGCGTTGCAACAGAGAGGAAAACGGACAACAGCCAGGAAAACAACGGGTCGCGCCTCTACAACAAACAGCCAAACTCACAACATCCAGGAAAACAAACAACAACCAGGAAAACAACGAGTGTTTTAAAACAACAAACAGACCCATCCACAACAAACAGGACCACCACCATCCCCTGGGGTTGGGGGGAGCCGGGAATTGGATGTGGCCACACGTTTGCGGCGGGCGTGTCAGAAATCTGGATCTTCCGTCTGTGGCTGGGAACCTTCCGGACGCGCCGCGAGCAAAGCCCCGCTGCCTTGCTGATTGCGGGTGCGGGACAAAAGCTAGGACCGAACGAATGACTGACTCATGGCGATGCTCAGTTTTGCCTTGCCAAAGTCACTCCAGGCGATCATTCACCATGTCGAGCCCAACTTTGGGCGCCAGAAAGTGCAGACCCCCAAGCGACGAGCCAGAACATTCAGTGCCCCACGCCGTATTTGCCGGACCCCTTACCGCTTCACGCTACGGGTGACGGTGAACTTAGAGTTCCTTCCAACCTGTGTTGTGGGACCAACCAACCGGCTCAAAACTCCACGATGACGCAGGTGAGAGTTGAAAACGGTGAGCATCACTCCACCTGGGCGCAGTGCCCGAGCCGCATCTTCAAAGATCTGGTCAGACAGCGCCGTGGAGATGCTTGCTTCCGAGTGAAACGGTGGGTTGCAGACTATAAGGTCCACGCTCCCGTCCGGTTGGGCAGAAAGTATGTGGTCGTGACGCACTTCGACGCGACGGTCCAGCTCCGATTCGGACGAGGTCGGAAGTACGGCAGTTGAGGCAGGCGAGGTCGGAAGTACGTCAGGTGAGGAAAGTGAGGGCGGCAGGTGAGAGGACGAGGGTGTGGGCATGGATGTGCCGGTGCCAAAGTTTCGCTCCAACGTCGCCTTGGTTGAACGCATCGCTACCTCCGACCGGTCCGTTGCAATCACGCGCCAGCCTGGGAGTTCGCGCCTAAGTGTCGCGGCCAATATGCCTGTCCCCGAACCCAAATCCACAGCCACGGGGGACAAGTCCTGCTTCGCCGCCACACGCGACGCATCCGGAGCTACTGCAACCGGGAGTCCATCCGGATCGGCTGCGTCAGGCCCCGCCTCCGGATCGGCCGCGTCGGGTAGCGCCTTCGCATGTGATTCGCGCATCGCAGCCGCCTCCTGCTCCACAAACGGGATGAGAAAGCGGGTCCCCAAATCAACTTTCCCGGGCGAAAATACACCCGGATAAACCGCTACCCACATGCCCAAGTCTTCGTCGTAGAACTCCCCGGGCTCTGGATCCGCGGTCCCGGCGGGCACCGATTTGGGCCTTGACGCGAAAATAATCCGGGACTTCTGGCGGGCGCGGGAAGCACTGACGTCCTCGAAAAACTCCTCCAACACCCCGTTCATAGACCGCGTCATATGTTTGATCCGCCCGCCCGCAAACACCTGCACCGACGAATCCGCATACGCCGCAATCATCGCTGACCACTGCTTCAGTTGCGCTAAATCCTTCGGCAACTGAATGAGCACCACCTTCGACCCGGTCAGCAATCCTTCACCCAAAGCGTGCTGCGAATAGGGTTTCGGGTCGAGGTCGGCAGAGTTATGATCCAACGCTAGTCGCGACGTGAAACTGTCCTGGTGGACGCGTATTTGCCGGGCACCAAGCCGCGCGGCCCCCAACGTCAACGCACCGTACCGGTCTCCAATGGTGACCACGCCTCCGTCACCGGCGGCCACAATAGCTTCGCTGGCTAGATCCAAGAGCAGACGGTCAGTGGCGTCGTGCGCAAGAAGGTTCTCCGCCTGCACGTCTGGCCACCGGCTGAGCTGCTCAAGTGAGAGCCCATCGGAGGGGTTTCCGGTCATGTCAGGAGTCATGGCTCAAGGTTACGATCCCCCTCCGACATTTACGGCATGGAGGCTGGGTTTGGGCTTACTCGCACTGAGTCAAGGCCAGAACTTCCGGACTAAGCGCACCTGCTCCCCCAACCAACACAACGTCTGTGACCTTGGATTCCGGCTTGGTTATCCAGTCGGTGACAACCGGTTTAGGTATGCAATAGCCATCTGATAGAACCAAGCGTCGGGATGAGTTGCCCGCCGGCACAGCCGCCGACAGTGCGTCCGGGAAGTCCTTTCCGGTTGCAAGCCAGACCTGTTTCAGATCCACTCCTGATGACTTCGAACCCACGTAGTTGTTGACAGCCGCATTGGTTTCGTAGCGGGTTGCACCTGAAAGTCGACGGACGTTGAAGTCGGCAGCAAGGTTTTGCTGGATCGTCGCGTTGACAGCCCCGGGGCCCCCCGCAACAAGTACCTCAGACACGTTCTTCGCCTTCAACGAAGACTTCACATAGGTGCTCACGTTCGTTCCGACAGTGCCATCCACTAGGATCACCGGAGCCCGCAGTGCTCCTCCCGCTGCCGCAGCCGACAGCGCGTCTGGATAGTCCCTCCCTGTCGCCACAAAGGCTGTGTTCACAGCCCGCCCTGCGTCGACAAAGAACCTCTTATAGATCGCCTCAGAAGTGGCATATCGGTCAGAACCTGAAACGCGCACGGGTGTTTTGCCCACTGCTGCCCCAATCTGCTGAGCCACTTCTGCCGGCACGGCACCCGCGCCTCCAACGATGTAGACGGCGGACGGAGAGAGAGCCTTGATTTGGTTCAGAGTTGCCTGGTTTACCGAAGAGGGAGGCACCAGGAACAGGCTTGCGCCCACGATGGAGACGACTGGGCCAATCGATAGGGCATCGGCAAAGCTTGTTCCCGTGGCTATGAATACTGGCTTGGAAGCGACTCCGGTTTGTTGGTTTACGCTCAGATTCGTTTCGTATCGATTGGGGCCTGACAACCTATACACGAACGGATCGTTTGGCGGCCGCGGCGCAATCTTGACACCTGTTGTGGTGGCGATGCCGTCTCTGTAACCGCTCTTGGTTCCGGTCACTCGCGCTCTTATTGTCTGGTTTAGGTCGGCCGCCACCAAGGTGTAAGAAGCACCGGTTGCTCCCGCAATTGCGGTGCCGTTACGCTGCCACTGATAGGCGACAGAGTCCGCTGTTGGAGAGAAATCAGTCGCTGCAGCACCCATGATGCTCAGTGCGTCCCCCACATACGGGGACCCTTCCAGCCGTGGTGAGGGAATGGTGGAAAACCCCGGCAAATCCCCCGGGAGCGAATCAAGGAACGCCAAGGCATCCACAAGTCCCGTTCCAAACACCCGCTCACTGGGCGCCCCAGAAATAGCGTATGGGTTCGACAGCGCGCCATTCGCGGCACCCTGCAGTCGACTTTCCATTACGGACACAGACGTTCCGGGGGCCTTCTGCAGGCCCAGCGCCGCCACGGCAGCCACCGTTGGCGCAGACGCCGACGTCCCATAGAACCCGTATACGCGCTGACCATCCATGATCCCCAAGTAACTACCGAAGAAGCTGTTGATGATGCCATCCAACCCCATAATGCGTGGTGCATCCGGGGTCGTCTTCTGCGGCAGCGGAGCGGCGACAGCAGTCCCAACCGCGGGCCCAAACCATTGCTCGTTTCCGCCCAACGATGAATACGACTCCACTACATACGGGTCATCCCATGGAGCGGCTGCCACAGAGAATGAGCTGCCGTCACCGTGGTGCCCGTAGAGGCTACCTTGGAGAACGTTGTTGCCCTCCGTCTTATGGAACTCCCTCCAGGAGGCCTTGGCAGCATTGCCTCCCGAAAATGTCGTAGCCCGGACCATCGGCGTACCGTACCCGGCCGTGGAGGTCTTTCTGACTACGACAAGAGCGAAGTAATTGTTGCCTTCCTGAGAAATCAAGGGGCACGACTCATCCCAGGAGGCGTACCGGTAGGGTTCTTTCGGTGAGCTCGCTAAGGACGCTCCACCAAAACAGACGCTGGGAGTCACCCCGGAAGTGTCGATGCCGTACAACTGAAGCTGCAGATTTGTGGTCACTCCGTTGGCAGGTTCCGACCAGTTGAGTACATATGACATGCCATATGGCCTGGCAACTCCCCCCGGATACCCAGGCGTTCCCAAGAAGAGACCGTAGGGCGTGCCCGATCCGTCAGGAGAGAAGTCCATACAGTCGTACGAGGACGCTCCTGCGGGCGCCAAAACCCAAGATGGGCACGAAGTCGCCACATATCGATTGCTCTGGTGCCGTGCGACCGGGTACCCCACGCCGCTACCGAAACCGCCGGTTTCCTGAATGCTGTTGTCGTTTCCTGCGGATGAGAAGTAGAGAATCCCCTTCTGCTTCGCTCTGTCGATCTCCCGGGACATGATGTCTTTTTGGAAGGAGAGTTCATTGGACCAAGAGATGTCATCGACAATGATGTCGACACCAGCGTCTACCAGCTCCGAAATGTTCTGCGCGGTCTCCGTCTTGTTGCGCCCAAGCCCCACCACAACTAAGTCCGCCCCCGGGGCGATCCCGTGGATGACTTGGGCCATGGCCCGCGCCTCATCGTTTTCCATTCCGCTAGGTACGTCCTCGTGCAACACCCGCACTGGCTGCGTGTACCCACACGGGTTGCCAACACCGGGAAGCAACCCTTTGCTCACGTCTTCAGCCGCAGACGTATACGCTCCCCAAGAAGAGTCATAGGTGGTTGAAAGAATCCCGACGGTTACGCCGGTGCCATCCACGCCCCACTTCGCGGATGCCTCATCAACGCGCAGGGCCGGGTTTGCCGCCGCGGGAATCGTCCTGCATTCAGCACGGGCGGAGGCAGTCGACGCCCTCGCTTCCTCCCCACCTATTCCCGCGATCTGCTGCAGTAGCTCATCTTTTTCTTCCTGAGTGAGCTCCCGATCTTGAACGGCAGTCTCCGGAGACAGGTTCACTTCCACGTCCACGACGCCGGGCGCATCGACGAGCTGGTGCAAACTGGTCGGCGCAACATACGCCATCACAACCGGGGCCACCGTCAGGACCCGACGTACATCAGCGACCGCACCAACGGCGTCCACCTGCTCAGGCGAGGGATCGGACTCAAAGTTGACGCCCACCGACAACATCTCTCCGTCGTGGATGAGGCTCAGCGGCCCCTCAGTCGGTAAGCCAAGAACCACTGCCAGATCCTGCACCGTGAGCGTGGGGTCTTCCGCCACCGCCTGGATGATCACGTCCGTAACCGTGGCATCAAAAGCCGGGGCCTCAGCTAAATCATCGGAACCCACAGAAGGTTCCGCAGGGTCTAGGTCACCCAGATCAATGGCCTCTTGGTCTACCGGCTCACTGTTCTCTTCCGCGCCGCTTTGAGCACTGGGCGCGACATCCCCCGGCTCCTCCGCACCAAGCGCAACAGAGCCGGAAGCGACCAAGGCCAGCGAAAGGACCGCGGCGCTAACAACCCTTCTCAGATGGTGGATGTTCCTCATCAAGTCCCCCGCCCTAGAACCACAAACTGCGGTCCATCCTGCCATGTCGGGAATCAGTGCAGCATTATTTTCTCTCCCAAGCCACCCGCGGTGCGCGCGACTGTCCAACCTTCAACCAGAAAATAACGCCCTGGCACTCCGCAATCATCGCCGCGCACACGCTGTCTCCCCACCGCCAACCCCTTGGTCGGCAAGATAGGGGGTGCTATTTTTGGGGAGCACCCTAAAGAATTAGTGCAACGCCCTCGTAAAGAAAAAGGGGGCCACCGGCGGAAGGAAATTGACATGGCATCAAAGGATCCGGGCCTCAGCAAAGAGGAACGGCAAGCCGTCAGGGAACGCGCCAAGGAGCTGCGCGCCCAGGCCCGCGCCGCGAACCTTCGGGAGGCCGGAACGACGGCGGTGCGCCAGGCCATCGACGCACTTGAGGGCACCGACAAAGAGATTGCGGAGGGCTTCTACCACATGGTCACCGCGGTCGCGCCCGACCTGGTCCCCAAGACCTTCTATGGGTTCCCCGGGTTCGCCAACGCGGCGGGGAAAGTGGTTATCTTCATGCAGCCTTCCGCCAAGTTCAAGACCCGCTACGCAACGGTTGCGTTTCAGGAACATGCCCATTTGGACGAGGGCGACTGTTGGCCAACCAGTTGGGCCGTCGAAAAGTGGACGGAAGAGGTCGAAGAGATGTTCTCCGCCCTCGTAACCAAAGCTGTGGGATAGTCTCCGCGTTTATGAACCGGTGGGCGCTTAGGAAGGAACAGCAGTAGACGCGCCCTGTTCCGCATGGGCGGCACACGGTTGGCGCTCTCCCGCGTGCTCATCGCAGACAATCAGTCGCGTGCGGCAGGACAAGTCCACGCAGTTGGCCAGTGCCTTCGCAGGTTTCCCGCACACGTCGCACTCACCGACTACCCGTGCCTCGTCGGAAAAATCTATGGTTTCGCGCCCGTCGAAAACGGCCAGGGAGCCCTCCCACAACCCCTCATCCGCAAACGCCTCTCCATAACGAACGATGCCGCCATCTATCTGGTAGACCTCTTGGAACCCGCGGTTCTTCATCAGCGCGGTGAGGATTTCGCAACGCACCCCACCCGTACAATACGTGACCACGGGCCGATTCTTGATGTCGTCAAACGCGCCGCTTTCTATCTGCTCCACAAAACCGTGTGTCGTAACCACGTCGGGAACGACCGCCCCCCGGAACTTGCCGATCCGGGCTTCCCAGGCGTTGCGTCCGTCGAAAAACACGACGTCCTCGCCCCTAGTTGCGACCAATTCGTTCACAGCGGCCGGGCTCAGGTGCGTTCCTCCACCTATAACCCCGTCGGGGCCGACTTTGAGTTCTTCGGGCGTCCCGAACGCAACCAGCTCATCGCGCACCTTCACCGACAGTTTGGGGAAATCCACGATCCGCTTCCACGGCGCGCGCCTGTCCTTCCCACGGAACATTTCCGGCTCATCCTCTACGAACCCGGTGCCGTCCGACCACTTCACCGTTTCCGACAACCCGCGGAAAGGCGGGTATTCGCGGGTCTTCTTGATGTACTGCTTGCACGCGTCCAGCTCACCACCGACGGTCCCATTTATGCCGTGTGGAGAAATGATGATGCGCCCAGTCAAACCGAAGCGTTCGCACAGTTCGCGTTGCCACAGCATCACAGCCTGCGGATCTTCAACGGGGGCGAGGACGTAATACAAAAGAATCTTTGGAACAGCCATGTTCCGATGATACGCGCCGCCCCTCACTGCCAACCGGTTACGCGGACTCTCTAATAACCAGTTCCGTAGGGAGGATAACCACGCGCGGCTCGGTTTCCCCGCGCAGTTGCCCTATCAGCAGCCGCGCCATCCAGCGCCCAAGATCCACGGAGTCCTGGCGCACCGTCGTCAGAGGCGGATTCGCTGCCGCCGCGATCGGCGCATCATCGAAACCGACTACCGCCACGTCATCCGGGATAACCTTGCCCGCAGCCCGCAGAACCTGCATGGCAGCTCTGGCCAT
The DNA here is from genome assembly GCA_964616925.1 of uncultured Actinomyces sp. Taxonomy (GTDB): domain Bacteria; phylum Actinomycetota; class Actinomycetes; order Actinomycetales; family Actinomycetaceae; genus Scrofimicrobium. The sequence goes on along the minus strand of CAZTTD010000046.1, from coordinate 1,919 downwards.
CAGGTCGTTCGCGACGAACAACCCATCAAACTCTTCGCCACCTTCCAGAAGCAGCCGGGCGGCCGCCTCACCACTTTCCGCCGTGTAGTCACCACGCACAATCGGCCCCAGTTTCCCAGTCGGGGCGAGGGCGTCTACGAACCCTTTCTCCCTCTCCACAGCCGACCGCATGTCCAGTGGCCCGGAGATCATGGCTACGCGCTTGCAACCACGCTGGACCAGGTGCTCTGCCGCAGCCGCCGCTGCGCCCACATTATCCACATCCACGTAAGCACTGGACTCAGAATCCTCAAATGGGCGGCCACCATATACAATCGGCATGCGGGACTCCAAGGCTTCAATCAGCCTGTGCGACGTGTGGTGGGACAGCACTAAGATCCCGTCAGCCTGTCCCCCGGCCAGGTAGGAAATCGTCTTGTTGAGCGTGTCTTCCTCAGCCAGAGTGAGGTTCAAGACCAGGTCGGTATGCGATATCTCGTCAGCGATGCCGCTCAGCACCGCAGCGAAAAACGGGTCCCCAAAGAACTTCCACATGTCCTCTGGGATCAGCGCCGTGACTGCTACGGCATGGCGTGACGCCAGGTTTTTTGCGGTCTGGTTGGGGACGTATCCCAGTTCCTCAATGGCGGCAAGGACGGCTTCCTTGGCTTCCGGGCGCACCCCCGGCAAATCATTCACGACCCGTGAAACCGTCGAGCGCGACACCCCAGCGTGTCGCCCCACCTGCTCCAAAGTCACGCCCCTTGCTTTCGCCAGGCGGCCTACTTCCGCGATGTTTGATGTCGTCTCTCCCACAGCGGACCCCTTCCTTGCCGTCTTGACTGGGCCCAGCCCAACTCCACATTTTCCACAATGGTTTTGCAGCGAGCCCAACGCGCCACGCCAGAAGATCAGCGCGACTCACAACCCGCCAGATCCCGCCACAATTGGTATCAACCCAACCTGCGCTATTCCAACCGATATCAACACAACAATATGGGAGCGCTCCCATCGGTTCCACCTCGACTATGTAACGATTCTGTAACGTTTTGCCTGCCCGCACTTAGCCACCCGGGGCTTCACGAAACGGGCGGTGGGCAGGTTGGAGAGCGGGCCAGCTGCAGAGCGGGCCAGTTGGCGGGCAGGCCAGTTGGAGAGCAGGCCAGTTGGAGAGCGCGCCAGTTGGCGGGCAGGTTAGTTGGCCAGATCTGGCAACACGGGCGCGTTGATCGGCTATCTGCCGCACAGTTTCAATGATGCCCCTCTTTTTCATGGCGGAGGTTGGCACAGATAGGAAAAACCCGTCGAAACTACATAGCGGGCAAAAATTACGGCGTTTTTATTGCTGTTTTGTGTCCCCGTATGTAGTTTCGGTCCCCCTATGTAGTTTCGAGACTGGTTTGACGCCCCGCAAGACAACGATCCGTTCGATGCATGCGCACAGCCAGCATTCCCTGCCCGTTGAGGCCCGCCTGAACACACGATGTGTTAGCTGAACACACGATGTGTGAGCTGAACGCACCTTGTGCACGCACACAACGTGTGTCCGATCAACACATCGTGTGTTCAACTGACACAACCTGCGTTCAATCTGCCCAGCCAGGCCTCACGCGCAGCCTGCAGCGCGCGGTCAAGCACAGAAATGGTCAAGATGGCATGCGAACCCCCAAGATGGCCATGCCAACTTGGCCCATCCAGAGCCAACTTGGTCCAGGCGGAGCCAACTCGGCCCATCTGGAGCCAACTTGGCGATATCTGACGCTTGGGAGCCAACGGCGCATGGCTGCTAAGGCACCAACAAAGCCACTAACCCGCCCACCAACTAACCTGCCCACAGCCCCCTTTTATGTAGAGCCCGTTTTGATAGCGGATGCTGGAACGGATGGGAAAAACCCGTCAAAACTACATAGCGGGGCCAAAACTACATAGCGGGCAAAAAT
>CAZTTD010000045.1:0-17784 GCA_964616925.1 uncultured Actinomyces sp. | reverse complement strand
AAAGAGGAAACCTAGCAGGGCGGCGCGTTTACAGTGCGCATTTACAGTGCGCATTGGTAGCGCGCGTTTACAGCGCGCACTTGCAGCGGCCATTTGCAGCACCCACCTACAGCGCCCATTTTCAGCGCGGGTATGCCGTGCATGGCATTAGACTGAGCCGGCCCCCTCAGACCCCTCAGCCCCCTCAGAACCATTGAGGCTGTAGGGCACCCCCACACCCTGAAGGTCACGCGGCACACGGTCGGCACGGGCAACTCCGCGGGATAGCAGCCGCTTAGCCCTAAGCGTCCACCAAATATCCCCGCGGCTAGGCACCCGGTGCTTGTCCTTGCGGTGATTGGTCTTAGGACTTGGCTCAAACGCGCACGGGATCTCCACCACTGAAAAACCCGCCGAGATCAGGTCCACCGTCATGCCAAGGTCGACACTTAGCCCGCCGGAGAACGGCATGATCTCATTCACCGCTTCGCGCGTAATGCACCGATCTGAAGAAAGTGGATCGGTTGCATACCAACCGGTGAGCGCCCGCACGGCTTGGTACGCCGCCTTCTCAGCCGGAGCGCGCCCCAGGCGGTCCCCCTTTTCCGCGACGCCAATTGCACAGTCCGCCAACCCTGAGTTCACAGCATCCACCAGCGCGCTGGCTTCCACCGCGCTGTCACCCAGGTGCGGGTCAAGGAACAGGATGTGCCGCGCCGGCCAGTCCGGTCGGTCACGCATCGCGACAACCTTCACGCCCGTTTCGAGGGCGGATGCCCGCCCGCGCGGAACCGAATGGCGAACCACCACGGCGCCGGCACTGCGCGCAGCCTGCCCCATATCGTCATTTGAACCATCATCAACAACGACAATCAGGTCGACATCTGGAATCGCGTAGCATGCACGAACGGTGGATGCAATTGTCGACTTATCGTCGTAAGCGGCAATCACCACCGCGACCCTCTGGGGGCCAGCTGGCTCCGCGAACTCATTCACAGGAACCATTCTAGCCACCCCCTTAGGTGCGCGTGGAAGTGAAATCTAGCGGATCGTCACCTGACGTGAAACAAGACCGGCACGGGCCCTGCGTTCCTCATCTGTCAACGTGTCGGTGTTCTCCAAGGCCTCTTTCAAAGCGGCTTGAAGAACTTGTGCGGGCTCTGCTAAATCTTCAGCGGACAACCGCGCATCCACCTGGAACACGGGAATCGCGATCCCACACGCACGAAAAGCACCCACGAACTTGGAATCATCACCCAACTTCGCCTCACCCGACGCCTGAAGTCGCGCAAGTGCAGTGAAGAGCGGGGCCTCATCAATCTCTGTGACGTACCGCACGAAATTATTGTTCATCTCGCACCAGTACATCCCCGCGGCCCCCGGCACCTCTTCGGTTGGAACCATATCTTCGCGGTTCTGGGCCAGGGCGCTCAGCATGTCGGCGTCCAGCTCCTCCTCCGGATTGAACCAATATTCGAAGTCCTCACGGATCTCCATGGCCTCATGCGGCTCAGAATCTTTGGCGACCCCGATGTAGAGGGGGTCGAGGACGTCCTGCAGACGGGGAGCCGGATCACGCACATCAAACGTCACCACCCCGGTCTCCCCTCTGTCCTCCATTGCTATGGCAGCAAGCAGGGAACCCGCGAGGTCATGGGACAAATCCCCAGAGTTGAAACGCGTCTGCAACCCAACCAGGATTTTGCCATCCTCACGCACCATGGCGGGAGCGCCATCGGGCAGAAGCGTGACGAAATCGAACTCAATGCCACCATTTTTCGCATTAGTTTTCGACGGAAGAACCGCACACGGAATCAGTTCACGCATGGCAACCAATTCCCGCTCAATGGTCAGTCCCGAAAAAGGACGCTCCACAAACGGAATCGGAGGACGGTAGGCCTTCCTCTTGGACGGATCAATCTTCTTACGACGACTTGCTTTACCCATGGCAGACAGACTAGCCGCAGTGGGGGGATTCATGCCTAATATGGCCAGTGAGAATGTAAATATAGACGGCGGGGCCCCGCCCCATGCTTCATAACCACAAGGAAGTGTAACCATGCATGAAAGAGCCGGCACAGTTGCCCAAGCGCAAGACCTGATCGATGTAGACGCACTACTTGCTGCCTACTACGACGTTGTCCCGAACTACGACGACCCACTGCAGCGGGTTTCCTTCGGAACCTCTGGCCACCGCGGCACCTCCACGAATGGCACGTTCAATGAGGCGCACATTGTCTCCATTACGGCCGCAATCGTTGAATACCGTGCTATCCAGGAAACGGACGGCCCCCTGTTTGTAGGCGCCGACCCCCACGCACTGTCTGAGCCTGCATGGAGGAGTGCGCTGGAAGTTCTCTCCGCGGCAGGTGTGCGCGTTCTTGTGGACTCCCGACGCTCATGGACGCCGACGCCAGCCGTGTCACTCGCGATCCTGGAAGCGAACGGCGCACCGGGCGCCCTGCGCCAGACAGGTCCGGGACTGGCAGACGGAATCATCATCACGCCCTCCCACAACCCACCGGCAGACGGTGGATTCAAATACAACCCGCCAAACGGTGGCCCGGCTGACTCTGACGCCACCGGTTGGATTGCAAACCGCGCCAACGAACTGCTGCAGGGCGGCTGGCGCGACGTGCCCCGCACCTTCTCCAAGTCCCCTGAAAAGATGCCGGGAGTGGAGTTCTACGACTACCTGGGACGGTACGTGGACGCCCTCGAAACCGTGATCGACTTTGACGCCATCCGTGAAGCGGGCGTGCGCATAGGCGCGGACCCACTGGGCGGCGCATCCGTTGACTACTGGGGCGCCATCGGGGAGCGCTACGGCCTTGATCTGACGGTTGTAAATGAGACCGTGGACCCGCGCTGGTCGTTCATGACGCTGGACTGGGACGGGAAGATCCGCATGGACTGCTCCTCTCCTTACGCGATGGCTTCCCTTCTGTCGAAGATGGTGGCGGATGAGGACGGGGTGTACCCGTACGACATCGCGACCGGAAACGACGCTGACTCTGACCGTCACGGCATCGTGACATCGGATGGGCTGATGAACCCCAACCACTTCCTTGCCGTCTCCATCCAGTACCTGTTCACCCACCGTGAGAACTGGCCGGCTGACGCGAAGATCGGGAAGACACTGGTGTCGTCCTCCCTGATTGACCGCGTGGGTAAGGCAATTGACCGTGAGGTCATGGAGGTTCCCGTCGGATTCAAGTACTTCGTTTCAGGCCTGCTGGATGCATCCGTAGGCTTTGGTGGCGAAGAGTCCGCTGGCGCTTCGTTCCTACGCAAGGACGGCTCCGTGTGGACCACGGACAAGGACGGCTTGGTGATGTGCCTCCTGGCCGCGGAGATCATGGCCGTAACTGGGAAAACGCCCTCGCAACTCCACAAGGAGCAGGCGGAAGCGTTCGGGAAGTCCTGGTACGCACGCATCGACCAGGCGGCCACGAAGGCACAGAAGGCAAAGCTGGCTGAACTGTCGCCCTCGGACGTCACCGCAGACACGCTGGCAGGGGAACCAATCATCGCGAAGCTTGTCCGCGCACCCGGAGACAACCAGCCAATCGGTGGACTGAAGGTCGTGACGGAGAACTCCTGGTTCGCAGCTCGCCCCAGCGGCACCGAAGACGTCTACAAAATCTACGCGGAGTCCTTCATCAGTGAAGAACACTTGAAAGAGGTCCAGGAAGCAGCAAAGGTTGTGGTGGACGCGGCACTATCGTGAACTAACCTGTGAGTTCAAAGACAGCCGCTTCAGGCGGGGAGAGATGATACCTAGACTTCATTAGTGCTAAATCGGTATCGCGAAATTCTCTCCCTGCCTGGGGCACTCCAGTTTGCTGTAGCAGGTGTCATTGCGCGCGCCCCCATGTCGATGGTGGGTATATCCATCATCCTTGGTATACGTGCGCTGTATGAGAGCTACGCACTGGCAGGCCTTGTCAGCGCGGTGCAGGTCATATCCTTCGCCGTTTGCGCCCCACTCCTTGCCCGCCTGGTAGACCGCTTCGGGCAAATGCAGGTGATGCTGCCGGCCGTGCTGGTTTCATCCGCATCCGGGGTGGCCCTGATTTTGGCAATCACCAACCTCATGCCGCCTTCCTTCCTCATGGTCCTGGCGGCCATAAATGGGGCAACCGCGGGTTCCATAGGGGCCTTGGTACGCGCCAGGTGGGCGTACGTCGTTCATAACGCCTCCCAGTTGCAGGTCGCCTACGCGATGGAGGCGGCGTTTGATGAGCTTGTCTTCGTCCTCGGCCCCGTAATCGCAACCCTCCTTGCCGCCTCCGTCCATCCGTTGGCCGGACTGTGGGTAGCGGTGGCACTCATGGTCATCGGCTCCCTGCTATTCCTCCTTCAGCGCTCAACCCAACCCCCCGTAACCAAGAAGGTGAAGGGCGCTAAACAACCGTCGGTTATGCGCAACGGGGCAATGATCGTCCTGGCCGCGACCTACATTTTCACGGGCGCCCTTTTCGGTTCTAACGACCTGGCCGTGGTCGCATTCGCTGATGAGGTGAACCTGTCGTTTATGGCGGGCATCGTGCTTGCATCCATGTCGTTAGGGTCGCTCATCTCCGCACTCTTTTACGGGGCGAGGGCGTGGAATACCCCGCTGGACCGCCTGTTCCTAATCGGAATAATCCTGCTGGCGTTGGGTGTCACGACGTTTATCTTTGCGCCAAACCTGGGCATTCTGATCGTGCTCATGTTCATTGCCGGGCTTGCGATTGCCCCAACCATGACGAACGTGAACACGATAGTTCAGAGGATTACGCCGGCTGCTCGGCTAACCGAGGGGCTCACGTGGATGTCAACCGCCATGACACTTGGCGTTTCTTTGGGCTCCGCGCTGGCCGGTCCCATGATCGATGCTCACGGACATAAAGGCGGATTCTCCTACACAATCCTGTTCGCTTGGCTGATGGTGTTGGTTGCACTTTTAGGCGCGCGCGTCATGCACAAATCAATCGCCAAGGTACATCCCCACTTCCCGGAGTTTCCGCACGATGCGCAGAGCGAGGACGCAAAGGACGACTCCTAGAAGTTATCCACAGGCCCCCCTGCGTGCCTAGCGAGCCGCGGGTAACCTGAGCACAGCCGCGCGGATCCCGCCGCGTGGCGAAGGTGTAAGGGAGGCCCAATGCGGTTTGTCGCCACCGCCGACTGGCAACTGGGAAAACAAGCGCTGTTTCTACCCGAAGAGGCACGCGCCCGCTACGCACAGGCACGCCTGGACGCTGTGGCGGCGCTTGGGGACGTCGCAGAAGAAGTGGGTGCGGACTTCATCGTCGTGGGTGGCGATGTTTTTGAGTCAAACCAGTTGGACAGAGCCATTGTCAGCCGCACACTTGAGGTGTTGCGCCGCTTCAAAGTCCCCACCTACCTGCTTCCGGGTAACCACGACCCGTTGGATGCAGCGTCCATTTATGACTCTGTCCAGTTTGTCGATTCTTGTCCCGACCACGTGCATGTGCTGCGTGAAAGCGGGCTGGCAGCTACGGTGTCTTGCGCCGATGGGAGCACTGCCAGCATCTACGCAGCCCCCTGGTTTTCGAAGGATCCCAGGACTGACCTGGTGGCAGAGGTGATCCAGGACCTTCCCGCAAAAGGCTCCGATGTGAGGGTTTTGGTTGGCCACGGGAACGTTTCAACCCTCCAGGCTGATCAAGACTCATTGGATGTCATTGATGTGGCGAACCTAAAGAGGTGTCTGTCGGACGGGACCCTGGATTTTGTGGTGCTTGGTGACCGCCACGGACTTTTTGAGGTGGCGGATCGCATCTGGTATCCGGGGACGCCGGAGGTGACGGCGGATCGGGAGAAAAACCCCGGCAACGCCCTCGTCGTGGAGATTGACCCCGCGACACGGACACATGAGGTGAGTGTGCGAAAAGTGGGAGCGTGGGCCTTCCGCGTGATCACGGCAGACTTGGCGGGCGAGGACGATATTACGAACCTCCTGGCGACCCTGGATCGAATCGAAGACAAGACGAAAACGTTCATCAAACTGGCGTTGAGCGGCACACTTACAGTCAGTCAGAACGCGCGACTGGAGAAGGAACTGGATGTGAGAGGGGACCTTTTCGCGGGCCTTGACCACTGGGCACGCCACACCGACCTCGTTGTTATGGCTGCCGACGCGGATTTCTCAGCACTTCCGCTCAGCGGATTCGCGCTGGACGCCCTGGAGGAGCTTCGGCAGAAAGCACAGGACACTGCGGATTTGGAGCAGAGTAGGGCCGCAAGGGACGCCGTTGGGCTTCTCTACCGACTGGCAGGGGGAGGACAGTGAGGTACCGCAGACTGAAGGTGGCGAACTTCCGTGGCGTGGAAAGCCGGGAAATCTTTTTTGACGAGGGCGTGACGGTCGTATGGGGGCCAAATGAGAGTGGGAAGTCGTCCCTGCGCGAAGCGATTGAGCTGCTGAGAGATGTCAAGGACACATCGAATGCGACGCGGGTTCGTCAAGTAAAGCCCGTCCACAGGGACGCAGCTCCCATGGTGGAACTGGAGATGGAAACCGGGCCGTACACGTTGGTCTACCGGAAGCAATGGCTAAAGTCGCGCTCAACCGTCCTAGAGGTCACCCAAAATGGCGTTCCGTCCCACTACACGGGAGCGGAGGCGGAAGAAAAGTTCACCAAGCTCCTTGGGGAGACCGTGGATCTGAATCTGCTGAAAGAGCTGGATGTCCAGCAGGGGTCATCCCTCACGCAGCCACGGTTGGCAACCATCAAAGCCCTCCACGAGGCTCTTGGGGATTCCCCACAACAGGACTCCACGGACACCTTCATGGAAGCCGTTGAAGCGGAGTACCTGAAATACTTCACCAAGACCGGACAGATTGGGAAGGAACTTCGACAGGCCCGGGTGCAGGTGGAAGAAGCACGTCAAGAGTTAGAAAAAGCGACGGAACGCTACCTTGCAGTTGAAAGACTGTCAGTCGAGTTCAGAGAAAACCGGACCAGAATAGCAACGCTGGAGCAGCAGCTGAATGACGCTGAGCGCCGCCTTGCGGACGCTCTGGCCAAGGAGAAGGAAATCCACGTTGCTCTTGGATCTGCGCAGGAGTACGAAGAGAAACACAAGCAGGTCAAGACCGAAATAGAACGGTTGGAGTTCGCGGTCAGCCAGCGCCAAGAGGCCGCCGTTGAACTGGACCATCTGCGGAAGGAAGAAGCGACTCTAGAGGAGAGGATCGCGCAGAACAAGGAGGCGTTGGAGGGTGCGGAGCAGCGGGCGGTGGCAGCACGCAGCGATCTTGACGCCGCACGCACGCGGGAAGAGGAGGCGCGCAACAGGGCACACACCCTGGAAAAGTCGCTTGCCAACCTTAGAGACAACCAAGAGCTCCAAACACTGAAACGCAGAGCGAAACAGGTTGAAGATTCCTTTGCAGGCATTGAGGAAGCGCAGAAAGTCCTGGCGGGCAACGCTGCCACAAAAGAGCGTTTAGACCGGGTCTTGAAGGCTCAGCGGGAAGTGGAACTGGCGGGTGCCCGGGTCCTTGCTGCCGCACCCAAAATACGGGTGGAGGCTCACGAGGAAACCACGGTTTCGGGACTTTCCGGGGATACCCCAAGGGTCGTACGCGGCGGTGAAGTTTTGGAGGCCGAGGCGCCCTCGAACGTAGACATCTGCATTCCGGGAGTCATCAGTGTGCAGATCCGGCCGGGCGCTTCCGTGGAAGATCTGGACCTCCTGGCGGCAGACGCCCAGGTCGCGTTAGACGATGCCCTGCGCGAAGTTGGGGCCCAGACGGTCGTAGAGGCTCAGGTTATGGGCGAAAAGCGGCGCACGGCGCAAACGGATCTTGAACGCGCCCAAACCATGTTCGCTAACGCGCAGGATGGTTCGTCCCGCGAAGAGCTGCAAACGCGGATGGCAATCCTAGAGGGAAGGTTAGGTACCTCCGCTGATGACTTGGGCCAACAAACCCAGAGCCAAGAGCGCGACGAACTGGAATCCGCAGCTCTGAGCGCCAAGGAGGAGCATTCTGCCTCTTCGGCTATGGCCCTCAAGTGCCAGAACGCATTGGATATGGCCCAGCGGAAAGAAGCCACTGTGAAGGAAGAAGGCGTGGAGTTGCGCATGGAAAGAGCGCAACTAAACACCCGTTTGGAACTGGCGGAGCACCGCCTGAAAGAGTACGAAGATGTGGACGAGGACGCCCTCGCCGAACAAATCGAATCGCTGAAACTGAATGAAGTGCGGTTCGCGGAGCAAATAGGTTCGTGTAAGGAAACCTTGGAGAGTCTGGACCCTGACCGGACGCGAGCGGAGCTTGGGAACCTGACGGCACTGGTGCCAAGCAAGCGGGAGGACCTAGAGGAAGCACGCACTCGTGAAGTGGTCCTTTCAACGGTTCTGGATGAGCGGACTGGGGAGGGACTCTACGATCACCTGCAGCAGTGTGAGATCAGGTGCAACCAGGCGGAAGCCGACTGGGAACGGATAAACGCGCGGTCCGCAAGCGTGCAATTGCTGTGGACAACACTCACTAAACACAGGGATGCCGCCCAGCAGAAGTATGTTGCACCGCTGCAAGATGGCCTGAAGGATCTGGGCAAACTGGTGTTTGGGCGAAGCTTCAGCGCGCAGGTGAACGACAAACTGGAAATAGTCTCCCGGACGGTAGATGGCGTAACTATTAAGTTCAATGACCTGTCCGTCGGTGCGCAGGAACAGCTTGCACTACTTGGGCGACTGGCGGTGGCACGCATCGTTGACCCGACAAGCAGTGCTCCGGTGATCCTGGATGACACTTTGGGGTTTGCGGATCCGGAGAGGTTGGCCAGCCTGAACCTAGTCCTCAACACGGCCGGAAAGGATGCTCAAATCATCGTGCTCACGTGCCAGCCTGACCGGTTTCAGAACATCGGAGGAGCGAAGACTGTGCAGCTTTCAAGCGCAGGGCTGGAGGCTACAGGCCCGGAATAAGCATCCTTGCAACCATGAAGTAAATCAGGAGGCCGGTTCCATCAACGATGGTCGAAATCATCGGAGCAGAAACAACCGCTGGGTCCAGGCGCACCTTCTTCAGAATCAGAGGCAGGATGGATGCGACCAGGGAGGACCACATAACGATTGCTGCCAGGGAGATGATGACAGTGAATGTCACGGGCCATCCGACGCCCATGGTCCATGCCCTCACCAGGCCCGCTGTGGCCATGGTTCCGGCAATGAGTAGGCCCGTTCGGAACTCTTTCCACAGGACTTTCCAAACGTCGACCAGACTCACCCCATCCGATGCGATTGCGCGAATCAATGTGGTCGTAATCTGAGTTCCGACGTTACCGCCTGTACCAATGAGTAGCGGGACGAAGAAGTTAAGCGCAATGGCGGCTGCCAACACGTCCTCAAACGCCTGCATGACGTTTGAGGTGTACATCGAGGCGACGAACAGCACCAGGAGCCAAATCACGCGCTTACCCCACAGGAGAAGCGGTGAGGCCTGCATGTATGGGACGTCAAGCGGGGCAGAACCACCCATCATCTCAACGTCTTCCGTGGTCTCTTCCTTCAGGATGTCACGCACGGTGTCGTTGGTGATGACGCCCAGCAGGTACTGCCCGTCCATAACGGGAACCACGTCAGAGTCCAGCTTGCGAACCCTGTGGACAACCTTCTCTTGATCCGCCAGTGGCTTCACCGACCACTGCTGAACACGTTCAGCGGGCGTCATGTGGTCCTCTACGCGGTCTGCGCGCTTGGCCAGAACCATTTCATTAGGGGAAAGCCAACCAAGCACCACTTCACCGGACGGTTCTGAACGCGTAACGAAGACGCCTTCCTCAAGGTCCTCCGGGTCGCGCCTGGCAGCCTCAACCGCGTCCAACATCGTTGCGTCAGGGTCCACGCGCAGGTATTCGGGACGCATGCGGGACGCGGCGGTGTCGTCTGGCCATGCTAGGAGTCCGCGGACGAGGGCGGAGTGGGAAAACTCCATGGCGCGTAGGACGTCGCGCGTATCGTCCTCGTCCATATAGTCGATCACGCTGGCCGCGTCGTCGGAATCCAGAGTTTCCAGGAGTCCCGCCGCGACTGGAAGCGGTAGTTTCTTCAGGAACGTGAACGCCTGATATTCGTCAACGGAGTCCAGCAGTTCACGGGCGGACGCCGGGGTGAGTAAGTCGGTAAGAGCCGACGCCTGTGCGTCGTCGAGGGCGGCCACCTGCTCCCCCATGACTTCGTGGTCCGCATCTGCAAGCCACAGTGATAGGGCGCGCGGGGTACCGGCCGAAAGGACGTCGGTGAGGGTGCGGGGTACCACTGATTTGGGGACAGGCGCCCCGGGACGTGACATCTTCTTCTTCATCTTCGCCTTGGATCGAGGTGGGCTTCGTGCCTTCTTCTTCCTCGCGTCCGCGCCTTCGCATGCGGTAAAACCGCTGAATCACGCTACCCGTGACTGCGGCGGAGGCGGACACGAGTTGCTACTTTGACTTCCCAAGTGTTGGGCCACCCCCTTCAAGTCACGTGTTTTCATGGGCCAAATAGGCGGCCCATAGTCAAGCGAACCTCATCCAGTCTACCCCTCAGTACCCTCTTGGCCGTTTCGTCACGGGACCTGTGACGTAGCTCCAAAAACTGATGCGTCGGGACTTTGGAACCAATCTGTAACAATCGCGTTCAAACCGCCTTTGACATGCATGTTTACATTATTCTTCGCGAAATTCGACGATCAAATGATGAACTCAGGGGCTACAAAGCCCGCTCCCGTCGTTATGGTGCATGAGTCCGGGCACTAGTTGTGCCCCGAAAATCTTAGATCCTTTAAGGAGGGACTATGCGTTTGAGGAAGACTTGGCTGGCCATCCCGGCTGTCCTTGCACTCTCGCTGGGCGCCTGCTCAAGCGGCGGCGGATCCGGCAGCTCCGAAAGTGGAGACCAGAGCGGAGACGCCGGCGCGGCTGAAGTTTCAGGCGACGTCATCACGGCGAACTCCACTGAGCCTCAGAACCCGCTCATTCCGACCAACACCAATGAGGTCGGCGGCGGCAAGCTTGTTGACCTGCTCTTCGCTGGCTTGGTTTACTACGCGGCTGACGGCAGTGTCCACAACGACGCTGCAGAGTCCATCGAAACCGAAGACTCACAGACCTACACCGTGAAACTGAAGGCGGGTCAGACCTTCTCCGACGGCACCCCCGTCACAGCCGCATCCTTCGTTGACGCCTGGAACCTGGGCGCCAAGGATGAGCACCTTTCCGCCTACTTCTTCGCTCCCATTGAGGGCGTCACCGAAGATGGTCTGCTGGAAAGCGGCGACGCAATGTCGGGCCTTGAGGTCGTTGACGACACCACCTTCACGATCAAGCTGAAGCAGCCTGAGTCTGACTTCCCGCTGCGTTTGGGTTACTCCGCGTTCTACCCGCTCCCCCAGTCGACTCTTGACGATGTCGAAAAGGGCGGCGAAGAGCCAATCGGAAACGGCCCGTACAAGGTCGGCCCCGCTGGCTGGGTACACAACGAAAGCATTGAGCTGGTCCCGAATGAGACCTACTCTGGCGACCGTGCCGCCAAGAACGCTGGCGTTGACTTCATCTTCTACCCGACGCAGACCGCTGCTTACGCAGACCTGCTGTCCGGTCAGTTGGACGTTCTGGATGCTGTTCCGGATGAGGCTCTGGCCACCTTCGAATCTGAGCTGGGCGACCGTGCAATCAACCAGCCTGCAGCTATCTTCCAGTCCTTCACCATCCCGGAGCGCTTGAAGCACTTTGAGGGCGAAGAGGGCATCCTGCGCCGCCAGGCCATCTCACTGGCCATCAACCGTGAAGAGATCACAGAGGCGATCTTCTCCGGCACGCGCACCCCTGCTCGTGACTTCACGTCCCCGGTTATCTCCGGTTACGACGCGAACCTTGCGAACGCAACCGTTCTTGACTTCGATCCTGAGAAGGCACAGGAACTGTGGGCACAGGCAGACGCGATTGAGCCGTTCTCCGGCAAGTTTGAGCTGGCCTACAACTCTGACGGTGGCCACCAGGCATGGGTTGACGCAGTTGCGAACCAGCTGGTCAACAACCTGGGCATCGACGCTGTTGGCAAGCCTTACCCGGACTTCAAGTCTCTTCGCGATGAGGTAACGAACCGCACCATTGAGACCGCATTCCGCACCGGCTGGCAGGCAGACTACCCGGCTCTGGGTAACTTCCTTGGCCCGCTATACGCAACGGGCGCAGGCTCAAACGATGGCGACTACTCCAACCCTGACTTCGACGCATTCCTGAATGATGCAGCGGCTGCGACCGATGTCGATGAGGGCAACAAGCTGCTCCAGGACGCTCAGGAAATCCTCCTGACCGACCTGCCGGCTATCCCAACCTGGTACTCCAACGTGACCGGTGGCTTCTCTGAGGCTGCACAGAACGTTGAGTTCGGCTGGAACTCCGTGCCGTTGTACTACAACATCACGAAGTAAGTCGCATAAATAGCGTGTGAAGTGTTCACGGGGTGGCAGCTTTTGGCTGCCACCCCGTGATCGCGTTATAGTCCAAATCATCCTGTAGGCCCAGCCAAGGACCCGTTTATGCCTAGATATATTGGGCGCCGGCTTTTGCAGACCATCCCGGTCTTCTTCGGCGCCACCTTTTTGATCTTCGCCATGGTGTATTTAATGCCAGGCGACCCGGTTGCTGCCCTGGGCGGTGACCGCGGCCTCGACCCAACCGTTCAAGCGCGGATCAGGGCCGAATACAACTTAGATAAGCCATTTTGGATGCAGTACCTGCTGTATCTGAAGGGCGTCATGACCTTTGATTTCGGTAAGACGTTCTCCGGCAGGCCCGTCGCAGAACAGATGGCCCACGCATTCCCCATCACCATTCGCCTGGCTTTCATGGCAATCACCATTGAGGCCGTATTCGGTATCTTCTTCGGTGTCATCGCGGGTATGCGTAAGGGCAAGTGGTTTGATTCCACGATCCTTGTCTTCTCCATGGTGCTTATCTCCGTGCCGACTTTCGTCATCGGCTTCCTGCTCCAGTACTTTGTGGGCGTCAAATGGGGCCTACTGCCAACAACCGTGGGCGCAAACGTCAGCTTTAAGTCGTTGTTGATGCCCGCCATTGTTCTAAGCGCCGTGTCGCTCGCATACATCATTAGGTTGACGCGCCAGTCCATTGCGGACACTGCCGGTGCGGACTTTGTGAGGACAGCCCGTGCTAAAGGCCTTACGTCCGGTTCGGTGATGAGCCGCCACATCCTTAGAAACTCCCTGATCCCCGTTGTCACCTTCATTGGCGCAGACCTAGGTGCCCTGATGGGCGGCGCCATCGTCACCGAAGGTATCTTCGGGATCAACGGCGTTGGCGGCATGCTCTGGCAGGGCATCATCCGCGGTGAGCCGTCCTCGGTCGTTTCAGTCACCACCGCACTTGTGTTGGTCTACATCGTTGCCAACCTGCTAGTAGACCTGCTTTACGCAGTCTTGGACCCAAGGATCCGTTATGTCTGAGTCTCTTGTTCCTTCCGCGGGTCTGAAGAGGTCCCGACCCGGCCAGGAGCGCTTCGTTTCCCCCACGGACGAAACCGGTCTGGGAGCCGTCGACGCGGTTGCCGATGATTCGGCACCATCCTCAATGTGGGGCGAAGCGTGGAAGAACCTGCGCGTTCGGCCTCTCTTCTGGGTTGCGGCAACGATCATTACGGTCGCGGTCCTCCTATCCCTCTTCCCATCCCTGTTCACCAGCCAGAATCCAAAGTTCTGCGAACTGTCGAACTCCCTGGCGTCACCACGCTCCGGTCATCCCTTTGGGTTTGACCGTCAGGGTTGCGACATCTACTCACGTGTGATTTACGGGGCGAGGGCGTCGGTGTCGGTCGGTCTATTCACAACGGTGATTGTGACCCTCCTGGGAACCGTGATCGGTACCTTGGCCGGCTACTTTGGTGGTTGGATTGACGCGGTCATGTCCCGTCTGACAGACATCTTCTTCGCCGTTCCTCTGGTTCTGGCCGCGATCGTGTTCATGCAGCTCTTCAAGGACAACCGCAACGTATGGATGGTTGTCTTCATCCTGTCGGTCTTCGGTTGGACCTCAATCGCACGTATTGCACGCGGCGCGGTCATGTCGGGTAAGAACGAAGAGTATGTGACAGCCGCGCGCGCAACAGGTGCGTCCCGTTGGCGTATTGTCACCTCTCACATCCTGCCAAACGCTGCGGCACCGATCATTGTTTACGCAACCGTCGCACTTGGAACCTTCATCGTTGCGGAAGCGACCCTGTCCTTCCTTGGCGTTGGTCTGCCGCCGGACATCGTCTCCTGGGGTGGGGACATCAGCCGCGCGCAGGCCGCCCTACGTACCCAGCCTATGGTCCTGTTCTACCCGGCTATCGCCCTGGGACTGACAGTACTTAGCTTCATCATGATGGGCGACGTCGTACGCGACGCCCTCGACCCGAAGGCACGTAAACGATGACAGATATGGGTTACATTCCCGACGACAAAGACCTGAACAAGTCGTACCGTTCCAAGAAGGACGGCGGCAAGCCTTTGGGTGAGGACGACAAGCAGTTCTTCGCCGGCGCTGAGCCTTTGGCTGAGTACCAAGACGACACGGACGCGCCCGGTCCTATGCAGGAACGTGAGGACCGCCAGACAATGCGGGCGGCCACGGCGGACGAGGGCGAGGAGCCGGACGGCCGAACCGTCTACGAAGAATCTCTGGTCGAGGACGCGGTGGCCGTTGCTGCAGCGGAAGCTCACCATCTGGATCCGACGAAACCACTCCTGGAGATCCGTGACCTGAACGTTGCGTTCAAGTCCTCCACGGGCATGGTTCCCGCGGTTCGGGATGCGAACCTTACGATCTACCCGGGTCAAACCGTTGCGATCGTGGGGGAATCGGGTTCGGGTAAGTCAACGACAGCGGCGGCAATCATCGGACTGTTGCCGGGGACCGGGCAGGTTACCGGGGGTTCCATCAAGTTTGAGGGTGAGGACATCGCAAATCTTTCGGCCAAGCAGTGGGTGAAGCTGCGCGGCTCGGAGATCGGGATGGTTCCCCAGGACCCGATGACGAACCTGAACCCCGTGTGGCGGATTGGCACCCAGATCAAGGAGGCCCTCCTTGCGAATAACGTGGTGCCGCGCTCAGAGGCTGGCCAGCGTGTTGCTGACCTGCTGGAAAACGCCGGGTTGCCAGATGCGCCACGGCGTGCGAAGCAGTATCCACATGAGTTCTCTGGTGGTATGCGTCAGCGCGCCTTGATTGCTATTGGTCTTGCGGCGCACCCGAAGTTGTTGATCGCTGATGAGCCGACGTCCGCCCTCGACGTCACCGTACAAAAGCGAATCCTGAACCACTTGGCGACAATGACCGCTGAGATGGGAACGGCCGTTCTTTTCATTACCCACGACTTGGGGTTGGCGGCTGAACGTGCGGAGCAGCTTGTGGTTATGCACCGCGGCCGCGTCGTTGAGTCTGGTCCTGCGCTCGATATCCTTCAGAACCCGCAGCACCCCTACACGCAACGTCTGGTTGCGGCGGCGCCTTCCTTGGCGTCCAAGCGGATTATCTCTGCCCATGAGAAGGGCATTGAGACAACCGAGGAAGAGCTGATTGGTTCTGGTGCGGGTTCAACTTCCACGGAAGAGATCGTCCGGGTTGAGAACCTGGTCAAGGAGTTTGAGATCCGCGGCGCCAAGGGTGAGCAGAAGATTCTGCGCGCCGTTGACGATGTGACCTTCGGTGTTCGAACTGGGACGACGCTTGCGATCGTGGGTGAATCCGGCTCAGGAAAATCAACGGTTGCGAACATCATCTTGAACCTGTTGGATCCAACGTCAGGGAGGGTGTTCCTGCGGGGACAAGACCTCTCTACGTTGAGTAGCAAGCAGCTCTTTGAGTTGAGGCGCACCCTGCAGGTTGTGTTCCAGAACCCGTACGGGTCTTTGGATCCGATGTATTCGATTTATCGAATCATTGAGGAGCCTTTGCGTGTACACGGGGTGGGTAACAAGGCGGAGCGCGTGAAGCGTGTTTCGGAGTTACTGGACCTTGTATCGCTGCCGCGGTCCGTGATGCGACGGTATCCGAATGAGCTTTCCGGTGGGCAACGCCAACGTGTCGCGATTGCGCGTGCACTGGCGCTGAACCCGGAGGTAGTGGTGCTGGATGAGGCGGTTTCCGCCCTCGACGTCCTAGTTCAAGACCAGATCCTGAACCTTCTGAATGACCTTCAGGCGGAACTGGGACTCACCTACCTGTTCATCACTCACGACCTTGCGGTTGTTCGCCTGATCGCGGACGACGTTGTCGTGATGGAGAACGGGAAGGTTGTGGAGGCCGCTTCGTCGGAGGAGCTGTTCTTGAACCCCAAGCAGGCTTACACGCGCGAACTGATCGATGCTGTGCCGGGCCACTCCATCCCTCTGGGGCTTGGATAGGAATGGCGAAAAGCCTTGATGTCCGTGCCGTCCTGATAGATATGGACGGCACGGCCGTTGATTCTAACGAAATAGTTGAGCAAAGCTGGGCGGAAGTGGCCGCGGAGTTCGGCTTGGACCTGGACGTTGTGCTGGCGTTCTCCCATGGTCGTCCCGGAACTGAGACCTTTCAGAAGTTCGTTCCAACGATGTCGGCTGAGGAAGTGGCGGAACGCAACCGGGCCATGCTGGTTCGTGAACATGATCTGGCACCACTGGTGAAGCCAATCGCCGGCGCACCTGCGTTCCTCGAATCCCTGGACGCCCTAGGGGTGCCGTGGGCGCTGGTCACATCCGCACCAAGGTCGCTGGCGCAGAAGCGTTTCAAGTACGCGGGGCTGCCGTGGCCGGAGGCGAATGTTCCGGTGGATGATATCGAGGTCGGTAAACCTCACCCGGAAGGATATCTGCGAGCCGCGGAACTTTTGGGCGTCGATCCCAAGGAGTGTGTGGTTTTCGAGGACGCTCCTGCGGGGATCCGTGCGGGCCTGGCCTCCGGGGCGAAAGTCGTGGTTGTGGATCCATCCGGTCCGCTAGATCCGCAGCGCCTGGGCGCAGAGCAATATCTAGAAGAAAACGTCGTGGCCCAGGTTCCCGACCTCGCTTCTGTGAGGATCGAACCGGCCACCGAAGCGGGCCTGTTCCGCATGACTTGGTAGAAGCGGGTTTCCCCGCTGCTCCGGGCGTGTTCCGCTCACTGCACCCAGCCATGCGCCATCCCGGGCGTGTTCCGCTCACTGCACCCAGCCATGCGCCATCCCGGGCCTGTTCCGCTCACTGCACCCAGCCATGTACCACCCCGGGCAGGTGCCGCTCGGTACGCGCTACCCTGAGCCCGGTCCGCTCATGATGAAGTTGGCTTGGCTCCAGTCATGGACATGGCTCACCAATGGGCACAAGTACCTGGTCAGCGTGTGTTGAATCCTAAGACCGATGGTCATCCCCAACATCGAGGGTTAATCCCGGGATTACCCCTCGATCATGTGCCACAACACTCGGCCTTAGGAAACAGGCAAGCCATTTCCAAAAGCGCCCATCACAGTTGGCCGTGAATCCTCCCCGCAAACCGTCCACTCGTGCGTGAATGCGCTCCTGGAACCAGTCCGCTCGTCCATGGACTTTCCGGAAGCGCCCGTAACCCGCGTCGGAACTATCGATAGTTGTGCCCGGGAATAACGTTCGATAGTCATCCACAACCTTCGATAGTCTCCGCCAAGAAGCCCCAACTTGGAACCGGACCGCTGAAATGGTCAAGATGGCATGCGAACCCCCAAGATGGCTATGCCATCTTGACCTATCTGGAGCCAACTTGATCCAAGCAGAGCCATCTCGAACCATCCAAAGCCAACTTGATCCAA
>CAZTTD010000044.1:5339-18066 GCA_964616925.1 uncultured Actinomyces sp. | reverse complement strand
TGGTTAATCCCGGGATTAACCATCGATGTTGGGGATAACCATCGGTCTTAGAAATTTTGGAGGCCACCGGTCCGCGCAGGAACCGGCACGCGCAGCACCGGCAACGGCAACGGCAAAGGCAAAGGCAAAGGCAAAGGCAACGGCGGACGCAACCGAGGAATTCAACTCCACGCAACACACGCCACACAACGCCGCCGACCACACAAATCACCAAGATGGCATGCGAACCCCCAAGATGGCTATGCCATCTTGGGCCATCCAGAACCAACTTGATACAGCCAGTGCCAACTTGATACATCTAGTGCCATCTCGACACATCCAGAGGCAACTTGACACAAGGAGTGCCAACCCGGCGCTCAAATATGCACCCTAAGAAGACTTCTGAGGCCTGCCATCCCACCAGTTAGTCACACACCCTGTGGAGCATTTTGATCCAGCCTGATCGAGGGATGTGGCAGGTAATCGAACGATATTCCCGGGCACAACCATCGATCAGAAGCCACATCCTTCGATCAGGGTCGCCATGAGCTCAGCGGGGGGTCCGCAGGGGGCCGGAGCAGGGTCCTACGGCTAGGCAGAAGGTTCGCGGGACTTGGCAAGAGGTCCGCGGGACTTGGCAAGAGGTTCGCGAGGCCCGGCAGAAGGTTCGCGGGACTTGGCAAGAGGTCCGCGGGCTAGGCAGAAGGTTCGCAGGGCCCGGCGGAATGCCCACACGTTGGGCCCGCACGTTCGGTGCGCGCACTAGGTACGTATTTTTCTCTATCGCACCACTTTTCTTGCTGAGCGCGAACGACAGGCCGTAAAAGACCTCCATGTCCGTGAGGGAGCGCACAATGGAAGTGGGTTTCACGGGCAGACCCCAGTTGGGTTTTAGGGGCAGACCCCAGTTAGGGAAGAAATCCCCGTCTGAGAAAAAGTCCCGGTTAAGGAAGAAACCCTAGTTAAGGAAGGGACCCCACTTGGGGGCCAGTTGGCAGTCACTCGACGGTGGTTGGCAGTCAAAGGGCAGTCAACTAGCAGCTCAATGGGGTTAATCGGAGGAGGTACGTGGTCAAGAAACGCGTCCTCTCCGCTGAAAACAAGGAAAGGAAACTAATGGCTACATGTGACCGCATGGTTGGAAAGGTGGTTTTGCTTACGGGCGGCGGCGGGGGTATTGCCCGCGGAGTTGCGCGTGCATTTGCATCGGAGGGCGCGAAGATGGTGCTCACCGACATCTTCCCCGACGGCATGGCGGCAACAAAAGAGGAGCTGGAGCGCGATTACGGGACCGAAGTCGAAACCCTAATCGTGGACGGGGCGGATGAAGAGCAGGTCAAAGACGCCCTCGTACGCGCAGTCGAACGCTTCGGGAAGATTGACGTGCTGATTAACAGCGCTCAGACGTCCGCATCCGGTCTCACACTGGTGAATCACACGAAGGAAGACTTTGACAAGGCGATCTACTCCGGCCTCTACGCCACGTTCTTCTTCATGAAGCACCGCTTCCCGTACCTGAAGGAAACCGAAGGGTCGGTCATCAACTTTGCGTCGGGTGCGGGGCTTTCGGGTAACCCCGGGCAGAGCTCTTATGGCGCCGCGAAGGAAGCGATCCGTGGCATGTCGCGCGTTGCCGCGAATGAGTGGGGCCCCTATAACGTCAATGTGAACGTCGTGGCACCCCTAGTTATGACCGACAAACTGGCCGCATGGGGCCAGGAGAACCCGGAAATGTTTGAGAAGAACATCAAGTCAATTCCCCTTGGGCGCTACGGGGATGCGGAGAAAGACATCGGGCGCGTCTGCGTTTTCTTGGGGAGCGAGGACGCCAAGTACCTGACGGGCGACACCATCATGATTCAAGGTGGCCTGGGGATGCGCCCATAGTCGCAACGGCGACTGCTGGCTGACTGTTTCGCAGGCATAGGTAAGGGGACCCCACAGTCTGTGCGGGGTCCCCTTAGTTTTTAGGAACGGGGTTCTTGACCCTATGCCTTTGCGGGCTCCTGTACCTTCTTGTCCTTCTTGAGGAAGGTCAATGCGTACAGAAGGACAACCGATGCAACGATTCCGATGATGATCGCAATCTGGCCGCCAGCGGCATTGAGGCCACCCATCAGCAAGCCAACTACGCCGTAGTCAGAGTCGGAGAACGTGGAGTTCGCCAGACCCATGTCGCCAAGGACGGGGAGCAAGAACAGCGGCAGGAAGGAGATCAACACGCCGTTGGAGAATGCACCCAAGATCGCTCCACGACGACCACCGGCACCGTTTCCGATAACACCTGCGGCAGCACCCGTCATGAAGTGCGCAACCACGCCCGGGATCACAATCGTGGTCCCGATCAGCGCCATGACCGCCAGGGAGGCGATGCCGCCAACGAAGCTGGCCAAGAACCCTATGAGCACCGCGTTCGGTGCGAACGGGAACACGATCGGAACGTCCAAAGCAGGCTTGGAGTTCTTGACGAGTTTCTCAGAGATCCCCTTGAACGCGGGGATAATCTCAGCAAGAACAACGCGCACGCCAGCCAGAATAACGAACACACCAGCGGAGAACGTGGCTGCCAGCATGATCAGGTAGACGATGAAGTTTTCACCATCAGACCATTCCGTCTGGATGTAGTTAGGTCCGGCGAACAGTCCAACGATGATGTAGATGACTGCCATGGACAGTGCAATCACAACCGTTGTGTCACGTAGGAAGCCAAGGCCCTTGGGGAAGTTCATTTCCTCAGTGGACTTAGACTTGCCCTTACCGCGGGTCAGCGTGGCAACCAGACCGGACAGCGCGATACCCGCGTCACCCGTATGTCCAAGAGCTACCTGGTCACCACCCGTAACAGCCTTCATGAACGGCTGGACCAAGGCTGGTGCAGCCACCATGTAAAGACCCTGAACGATAGAGCCCCAAAGCACGACCTGCCAGGGTGAGAAACCCGCGACGGACAGGATGATGGCAATCATGGCTGCGATGTAGAACGCCACGTGACCGGAGAGGTACACGTACTTGAAACGTGAGGTCGCGGCGAACACGATGTTCAAGATCATTCCGAAGAAGAAGATCAACGCTGCGGCCGACCCGTAGTCAAGGAGCGCGGTCGCAACGATCGCCTCGTTGTTCGGGACGACACCCTGAACGTTGAACGCGTGCATGAACATAGCGCCAAATGGGTCCAGGGAGCCAACGACGACGCCTGCACCAGCGGCCAGTACCAGGAAGCCAACCAGCGTCCGGATACTGCCTTTCATAACATCACTGAAAGACTTCTTCTGCGCGATCAGACCGATCATTGCGATCAGGGCTAGGACGACCGCCGGCTTTGTGAAGGTGTCTAGGAGAAAATCAATTACTGCATTCATATGAAGTGGTTCCTTTCAGATCCAGACGGAGCCTTAGTGCCCGTGGCGCTTCGCGGCTGCCGCGACCTTTTCGCGGAGCTCATCCATGTCGATGATGCTGTTGAGGACGACAACGTCACCCAGGCCCTGCGCGGCATCAGCAATGTCTAAGCCGACAAAAATCGCATCGGCAGTCGTTGGGCCTACGGAGCCGAGGTCCATGTGCTCGACCTCGATCCCGTCAATACCCAGTTCTTTCAGTACCGTTTCAATGTTCATCCGGACCATGAAGCTGCTGCCAAGCCCGGTGCTGCATACGGCGAGGAACTTTGTCATTTTGTTTCTCCTGCGTTTAGGACCGCCAAGAAGTCGGCGGTG
This sequence comes from uncultured Actinomyces sp., assembly GCA_964616925.1. Lineage (GTDB taxonomy): Bacteria > Actinomycetota > Actinomycetes > Actinomycetales > Actinomycetaceae > Scrofimicrobium. The sequence continues at coordinate 14,368 of CAZTTD010000044.1, read as the reverse complement.
TTGGTTGTAGCGAGAAGGGCTTCCCGCTCAGTGGGGTTTGAGAGCAGACGTCCGAGGGCGGCCAGCGTCTCAAGGTGTTTCTTGCTGTCAGCTGCAGCTAGGCAGATGAACAACTTGATGGGGTGTTTTTCATCGTCATTCAGCAGGACATCTGGGCGCACGCGCAGTGCAGACAGACCCGTTTTGACGACTCCTGATTCGGGACGGTGATGAGGAAGCGCTATCCCATGCCCCAGGTCGATGTAGGTTCCTCCCGCCGCCACGGACTCCAAAATGGCGTCCACGTAGCTTTGCTTGATTGAACCGTTTGCCAGTAGGGGAGCGGCAACCTGTTTGATTGCCTCTTCCCACCCGTCGACATCGTCCGCGAATGCGACGGTGTCTTCGTTCAGATACTCAGTTAACATTTCTTGCTCCTTTGCAGTGGATCCTGCGAATTCCTATGAGTTCAGTTGGAGTGCTTCATTGATTGCTGCAGCAACGCCCTCGACCGTCATGCCGAAGTGTTCCTGGACATCTGCGGCAGGTCCGGAAGCACCGAACTCATCAATACCGACGGCAACTCCACGGTCCCCAATAAGTTCTCTCCACCCGAAGGTCGAAGCTGCCTCAACACTGACGCGTGCGGTTATTGACGGCGGCAAGACCTGATCCTTGTAGACCTGATCCTGTGTGTTGAAGAGCTCCACGGACGGCATCGATACGACCCGCACCGCCACGTCGCGCTTACGTACAAGGTCCGCTGCACTAAGCGCAAGTTCCAACTCACTGCCCGTCGCGATTACAACGACCTCAGCGTCCGGGTCATCGCTCACCACGTAGGCCCCGCGGCGTACACCCTCCACCACTTCACTGGAAGGAAGATCCAACGTCTTCAGCGGCTGTCGGCAGAGCACCAGACCGGTTGGTCCATTCTGCTCAAGCGCAACAAGCCAGGCCGCGGAAGTCTCATTGGGGTCGGCTGGGCGAATCGTGGTTAACCCAGGCATGGCGCGCAGTGACGGCAGGTGTTCGATCGGTTGATGCGTTGGACCGTCCTGCCCAAGCGCAATGGAATCATGCGTCCAGACGAAAATCGTCGGCACCTGCATGAGCGCCGCCAGACGCACCGCGGGCCGCTCATAATCAGAGAACACAAGGAACGTTCCGCCGAAAACGCGTGTGCCGCGCGCCAGGGAGATGCCGTTCATGGCCGCCGCCATTCCCATTTCGCGAACGCCCCAGTGGATGTTCCGTCCCGCACGGCCACCTTCTGGAAGGAAGCTGCCACCGCCAATGATGCTGGTCTGGTTTGGCTCAGCAAGGTCTGCAGATCCGCCCATGAGCTCCGGAAGCACCGCGGCGATAGCCTGGATAGTCTTTCCGGATGCGGCGCGCGTGGCCATTTCCTCTCCGACCTGGAACTTGGGTAGCAGGTCAGCCAGGTTTTCAGGAAGTTTCCGTTCGAGGGCGTTTTCCCAGGCGGCCGCCGCGTCCGGGTTGGCGTCCGCCCATGCAGTCATTTTTTCGTCCCAGGCGCGGTGCTCCTCCGCTCCGCGTTTGACCGCGCGGCGCGTGTATTCCAGAACGTCCTCGTCAACATGGAATGGCGTGTGGTCCGCTTCCATCACCTTTCGAAGTCCCGTGACTTCGTCCGCGCCCAGTGGTGCTCCATGTGAGGCTGCAGTTCCACGCGCATTGGGTGCGGGGAACGCGATTTCTGACTTCAGAATGACAAGGAGTGGGCGCCCATCGCGGCTGTCCGTGCGCAGTGCTTGGTTCAGGGCGTCAGTATCAATGTCGCCGTCTGCGGCTCTGTAGACAGTTTCAACCGCCCAACCCTGGGCTTCAAAGCGCTGCCTTGTGTTCTCATCCCAAGAGAGCGAAGTTGAACCTTCAATCTGGATCTCATTGTCGTCGTAGACGACGGTCAGATTGTCTAGTTTCTGCCTTCCGGCCAGTGCGCCGGCTTCATAGGAGACACCCTCTTGGAGGTCACCGTCCGATGCCAAGACCCAGACGTGCCGATCAAATGGTGATTCCCCAGCAGGGGTCTGCGGGTCATAGAGCGCACGTTGGTGAGCAAAGGCCATGGCCGTTCCGACCGCCATTGCAAGGCCTTGCCCCAGAGGGCCGGTGGTCGCGTCAACGCCGGGGGTCCAGCCGAACTCTGGGTGTCCGGGGGTACGGGAATTCAGGGTGCGGAAGCTCTTCAGGTCCTCAATACCAAGGTCATATCCGGTCAGGTAAAGCTGGGAGTAAAGAAGCATGGAAGCATGCCCACAGGAAAGAATGAACCGGTCCCTTCCAATCCACTCCGGGTCTTTCGGGTCATGTCGGATGTGGTTTTGGAACAGCGTGTTTGCCACGGGCGCCAGAGATAATGCTGCGCCGGGATGTCCGGACTTCGCGTTTTCGATTGCATCGACTGCAAGAAGACGCGCAGCGATGACCGCCCTTTCATCGAGATTACTTGCGAGCTGGGACATGCCTACCTCCAAATGGTCATATCGTTATGATGATTCATATCGTAACATCATGATGTATTCTTTGTACGGAGTCATTTTGAAAGCTGCTCAAAAGATCAATGCCTATCTGAAAATGGAGAAGAAGCTATGACAGGAAAGGCAAAGTATGTAGAGGTGCGTGAGCACCTTGAGCAGCGGATATCTAAAATGGACGTGGGGGACCAACTCCCAACAGAGACCGTTCTTTGCGACGAATATGGCGTCAGCCGGATAACCATTCGACGTGCGGTGGACGACCTACTGCGTGACGGGAAGGTTGTTCGCGAACAGGGACGTGGAACCTTCGTAACCGAACCGAAGTATGTGCAGCAGATCCGTGAGACCTTTTCGGATCAGGTCACCGGGTTCTACCGCCAGCAGACTGAGCTGAATCGGGAGGTGACCACCATCGTCCTGCAGAACAAAGTTGTTCGCATTCCGGAGATCGCGCAGATATTGGAGCTGCCCGGCGCAGAGGAGCTCATTGAGCTGGAGCGGTTGCGTTTCGTGAACGGCGAGCTGCACCAGCATGTCGTGACGTACCTGCAGGGGGCTAAGTTCCCCGGCGCGCTGTCCACGGACTTCAGTAAGGGGTCTCTGTTTGACTACCTAGATGAGGCGTACGGCGTTTTCCTGGCACGCAATGACCTGCTTGTTCGACTGGAAAGAATTGAGGGACCGCTTGCACGGCAGTTGCAGGTGCCCGATAACACTCATGTTTTGGCCATTGACTCCACCGTTTTTGACGAGGGCGACGTGCCCATCGCGTTTGGCGTAGCAACCCACAGACCTGAAAACAGTGAGATTGCGTTGAGTCTGCGCAATCGCGCGCAGTAGCCACCGCGCGTTGACACGCGGCTTCGGTTTCCGCTTTCGCTATGCCGGCAAGAGTGGGACCATAGTCTTATGGCAAAAATTACTTTGGGCGGAAGCCCCATCAGCACAGTCGGCGAACTACCAGCAGTTGGAACCAAGGCACCAGACTTCACCCTGGTCGCCCAGGACCTCTCAGAAGTTAAGAAGGATGAGCTCCCCGAAGGGCGCGTGATCCTCAACATTTTCCCCTCGGTCGACACCGGTGTCTGCGCCATGTCGGTGCGCCGCTTCAACCAGTTGGCCGCGGATTTGGACAACACCACGGTCGTCTGCGTTTCGAAGGACCTTCCCTTCGCGTTTGAGCGGTTTTGCGGCGCCGAAGGCATCGACGGCGTGGTGACAGCATCCGCGTTCCGCTCCACTTTTGGGGATGACTACGGCGTGGAGCAGGCTGACGGCCCACTTGCGGGCCTTCTGTCCCGCGCGGTAGTTGTTTTGGACGAGGACGGGACGGTCATCTACACGGAGCAGGTTCCTGAAATCAAGCAGGAACCGGACTACGACGCGGCACTGGCTGCACTTTCCTAGAGCGACACCTAGTTTTTCGCGCCAGGTTTGCCCGGACAGACAGAATCCGGGCAAACCTAGCGCTTGACCAAATTGGCTATGCAACAACGGCGATCCTAAGCGACAACGACGATCTAACGGGTGGCCTCCAACGCCTGCGCAATGTCGCTCCACAGGTCCTCCACGTCCTCGATTCCGATGCTCAGGCGGACCAGTGATTCAGGTACCTGTGCGGGCTCCGTTGGGTGGCGGTGGCGCCGCTCCGCAAGGGATTCCACGCCGCCAAGGCTGGTGGCAGGGGTGATCAATTCGAGGGCGTCCACGAATGCCCGGGCCGCGGCCTCTCCGCCCTCGAACTCAATGGAGATTATGGCGCCGTACCCGCTCATCTGCTGGGCGGCCAGCGCGTGGGACGGGTCATCTGGCAATCCCGGATACCTGACGTTGGAGCAGAAGCCGCTTTCCTGCAGGCGCTCCGCCAAGATATTGGCGCTCTGCTCCGCGCGGTCCAATCGCAGCGCCATGGTACGGAGCCCACGTAGAGTCAGCCACGCCTCAAACGGGCCCGGGATCGCACCACGTAACGTCCGTCGGGTGTGGAGGGTTGCACGGACGTCCTCGTCCCGAACCGCGACGATCCCCAGGATCACGTCGGAGTGGCCCGCGATGAACTTCGTCGCGGAATGCACGACTATGTCGGCGCCAAGCGTCAACGGCTGCTGGCGAAGCGGAGTGGAGAACGTGTTGTCCACCGCGACCAGCGCACCCGCTTTGTGCGCGGCCTCTATCAGCGCGGGCAGGTCCACGACGTTCAACAGTGGGTTCGAGGGCGACTCAACCCAAACCAAATCCGCCCCCTCCAGCGCCGCGATCGTTGCGGGAAGATCGGTCGGATCCACCTCCACTAGGCTGATTTTCCCTTCCGCGTCGAGGGCGCGTGCCAGTCCTATGGTCCCGTTGTAGGAGGCCGAGGGGACGACAACTTTGGCGCCACCCGGCACCAGATCCAGCACCGCGGACACCGCGGCCATGCCCGACGCGTACGCCAACGCAGGGTAGTCTGACTTCTCCAAAACGGCGATTGCGTACTCAAGGGGTTCCCACGACGCGTTGGAGAAACGGGCGTAAACGCGCTCTTCAGGGGTCACGCCCTCCGTTCCCACATACGTCGACGTCAGCGTGATCGGTGGGTTCACGGCCGCTCCCTTGGTCTTGAGAGGGCGGCCAAGGGCGACGACGGCGGTTGCAGGATGCATTGCGTTTGGAGTGCTCATGTTGTCAGGTTACTGAAAACAGGCAATAGGGCACGCGACTGCCCGCGGTGGTAGCCGTGGTCCGTAGGCGGCGTGCCTACCCCTTCGTGAGCAGCTCTTTCAGAACCTCTGCTTCGCTGATGTTTGCGGCCTTCGAAGCTGTCAGCAACGTCAGCGGGCCCTTTTTTGCCAGGTCAACCAGCTTTTGGAAGGCTTCTGCCTGCGGTCCGCTCTGAAGCTCTTCGGTGTACTTCTCCTTGAACTCTTCGAACTTGTCCGGGTCGTGCCCGTACCACTTGCGCAGGTCTGTGGAGGGTGCGACCTCTTTGTCCCAAAGGGCCAGGTCTGCGCGTTCCTTGCTGACGCCGCGTGGCCAGAGTCGGTCCACCAGAACACGTGTGCCGTCGTCAGAAGATTCTTCCTCATATATGCGCTTTACCTGGACGTCCACTGCGACCACCGTTCCCTCCGTTGCCTGTTACGGATGCAAATGTCCGTGACTTGTCTCATATCCACACTACTGCGCTGGCGGCGCCATAGATAGAGTGCGGGCTATTCAAAAAATGCGCGGTAGTGTCGGAGGTCTGTGGGAGTGTTTGGGTTGGGGCGAGGGCGGAATGGAGCCGTGGAGGCCGCGCCGCACCCACCGCGGGGCGCCGGCAGTTAGGAGTGCAATGAGCATGGTGGAATCAGTAGACGGGGGCTTTTCCAGTGGCTCGGCTGAGTTGTTATTGGATGGTGCACTCATTGGGCGTCTGCGTGAGGACTTGCGGCTGGCTGACTGGACCGTGGACCACGTTGATGCGCTTTTGTCGCCGATGGCCAAGGCTGCGATGGAGAGGGATCAGCTGGTCCCTGCAATCGTCGAATTGGACGGGGTTACGTCACCTACCGCGGTCTTGACGCGCCTGTTTGTTCTGGCGCAACCGGTTTCGCGGGTAGACGTCGAAATGGCTTTGCCGACGTTGGGTGTGGAGGGTGCGCTGACGCTGGGACTGGTGAGCGCTCCGGGGGCGGGACTTGGTGTTAGCGACGGAGAGTGCGGAGAAGCGGTTGTGGCACAGGTGGATCTTCGCCCGCACAGCGCCCAGGTACCTGTTCTTGACGAAGCGGGAACAGTTGTTGACTCCGCTGTTCACGAATGGTGGATAGCGTCTGACCTTTCCCAGGCGCAAACCGGGCAGCCGCCGACGGAGGACTACGTTTTAGGTATTGCGTCTGCCACCACGAATCTATTGGGACTCACTATGCGGAGCCGCGTGGAGTCAGCCATGGACCTTGGGTGCGGTTGCGGGGTGCTGGCGCTCTACCTTGCGAAGCATGCACAGCGTGTGGTTGCAACGGACATATCACCCCGTGCCTGCACGTTTACCCAGTTCAATGCACTCCTCAATGAGGTTGTGTTGGACGTCCGTCAGGGTTCGCTGTTTGAGCCGGTTGAAGGGGAGAAGTTTGATCTCATAACCTCCAACCCGCCTTTTGTCATCACGCCGCAGTCCGTTCGGGAGCGGGCAAACCTGGAGTATCGCGACGGCGGATTGGAAAGAGACAGCCTGATTCCCTTGGTGATCAAGCAGTCTGTCAAGCATTTGAATCCCGGTGGGGTCCTTCAAATGCTGGCGAACTGGGAGATACAAGGGGATGCAGATGGCTGGGCTCGCAGACCTTCCAAGTGGGTAGAGGACGCCGCCGCCCCGGTTCTTGCTGAGGGCGCCGGTGTGGATGCGTGGGTTGTGCAAAGGGATCTTGTCGACGTCGCGCAGTACGCAGAATGGTGGATGCGCGATGCACTGGGAGAAGGGGTTCCGAAGCAGGAGTGGGCGCAGGAATATATAGAGTGGCTGCAAGACTTCCGTGCCGCCCAGGTCACCTACGTGGGATTGGGTTCCCTGGCGCTAAGAGTGAACCCTGCCGTGGATGACGATGCCGATGGGCGCCTGGATCTGGTTTGTGAATATCTTCCGGATGGGCCGCCCGTAGATGGTGTTGCTGTTAGGTGCGCATTGGACAATCTGGTGTTGCCCAAGGGCTGGCTGGCGCGACCGCTTCGCAGGGGTGAAGACGTTCGTGAAGTTAGGTACTTCGTTCCGGGTAGTGCCGACCCAGAGTTGATTCGCATCACACAGGGCAGGGCCGGTGGGCGTGACCGCACCGTTGCTTCTTCTGTAGCGGCACTGGTGGGTGTTTGTGACGGTGAACTCTTCGCTGATCAGGTGATACCCGCCATTTCGCTACTCCTGAGAGAAGACCTTCGTGAGACGCGGCTGCAGGTGCAGGAAGCACTGCCGGAACTCCTCCGTTCCGGTGTTCTGAGTTGGCAGTGAATCCACAGTTTTCTTGGTTCTGCTTGACCCCTGTAGGTGGGACCGTTATATGGTCAGCCGTGACGGTAGTACACGTGAACTCTGGTCAAGCAGCTGCCTGATCCGCGTTTAAGGCAGCACCCAGCAGTAGAACGGAGCGTAATTGCAGTGAAGCTGGTAATCGTAGAGTCGCCTGCGAAGGCCCAGACAATTCGTGGTTACCTGGGGGATGATTACCAGGTGGAGGCCTCGGTTGGGCACATTCGTGACCTTCCCACGCCCTCCCAGTTGCCGAAGAACATGAAGAACGGCCCATACTCCCGGTTTGCCGTGAATGTGGAAGACGGTTTCAAACCCTATTACCAAGTCCACACGGACAAGAAGAAGAGGGTTGCGGAACTGCGCCGCGCACTCAAGGAAGCCGATGAGCTGTACCTGGCAACTGATGAGGACCGCGAAGGCGAAGCCATCGCGTGGCACCTCTATGAGGTTTTGAAGCCAAAAGTGCCGGTGAAGCGAATGGTTTTCCATGAGATCACCAAGGAAGCGATCCAGGGCGCACTGCAGAACACGCGCGACATCGACCGCGGTCTTGTGGATGCTCAGGAAACAAGGCGCGTCCTCGACCGACTCTTCGGATATGAGGTGTCACCGGTTCTTTGGCGCAAGGTCGCGCCATCCCTATCCGCCGGGCGTGTGCAGTCGGTTGCGACCCGACTGGTTGTGGACCGTGAACAGGAACGCATGGCGCACGTCAGTGCTGAGTACTACTCACTGGACGCCACCATTACGCCGGCTGGTGGTGAGTCGAAGGAAGAGCGGCCGTTCCAGATTAAGATCAACGCCCTCGACAAGAAGCCGATTGCCGGCAGCGCGGATTTTGGTGCCGACGGGAAACTGACGGAAAAGGCGCTTGCTCAACAGACGTTGGTGCTGGGTAAAGACTTGGCAACCCCCCTTGTCGATGCGATTAACGGCGCGAACGGACACGTTGTCTCCGTGACGCAGCGCCCGTACAGGCGTCGTCCGGCTGCGCCTTTTACGACCTCGACCCTGCAGCAGGATGCGTCGCGGAAACTGAAGTGGAACGCGTCCACGACCATGCGGGTTGCCCAAACTTTGTATGAGGGCGGGTATATCACGTACATGCGTACGGACTCTGCGGGGCTGTCCTCACAGGCGCTGAAGGCGGCACGGTCTGTCGCCGAAACCCGGTTTGGTGCGGGATCTGTGCCCGACAAGCCGCGTATTTACGCCAAGAAGCAGAAGGGTGCCCAGGAGGCGCATGAAGCGATTCGGCCTTCCGGGGACCACTTCCGCTCTCCAGAGTCGCTCACCGGGGAGATTTCGGCGCAACAGTTGGCTCTATACCGCCTGATCTATCAGCGTACCGTTGCCTCCCAGATGAACGACGCGGTGGGGTACACGGCGACAGTGAAGGTTGACATTGACCTGCATGCCAACGCGGCGGGTTTCCAGGTCGCAACGGGCACCACCTCTGGGACTGTTATTACGGACCCAGGATTCCAGCAGTTGTACCGCGAAAGTAAGGACAAGGCTGCCCAGGGCGCCCGGAAGAGCGCTGGACGGGTGGAAGAGCAGGA